>WGMG01000004.1 GCA_016125185.1 Armatimonadota bacterium
GTCTCCCAAGCGCTGAATCAGCGCATCCACCACCGAAGCCGAGGCGGAGCCAAGCCGGCCAAGGCTCTGCGCCGCCACATAGCGAACGGTTGGATTCTCGTCTCCCAAGCGCTGAATCAGCGCATCCACCACCGAAGCCGAGGCGGAGCCAAGCCGGCCAAGGCTCTGCGCCGCCACATAGCGAACGGTTGGATTCTCGTCTCCCAAGCGCTGAATCAGCGCATCCACCACCGAAGTCGAGGCGGAGCCAAGCTGGCCAAGCGCCCCAATAGCTGAAGCGTTAGGTTTTTGCTTTAAGAGTTCAGTCGCAATCGCCTCTCCCGCCATCGTTGACCGTAGGAGCTGGACGAGGTTGGCCACAAAGTCATGGTCCGGGCTGGCCCCCCAGACCGAGACCGCTTGCTTGGCGATTTCATCTGCCAAGTCAGGCGCGATCGATGTGCAGTCGCTGACGCATTCGCACGCCAATTCAAAATCCCGATTCAGCTCGGCCTCCAGCCTAGATGGTACGTATCCAAACTCCTCGGCCTTCTCGGTTGGACACCAAATGGCGGAGCGGATGAGTTGGGCCGCATCGGCTTCCGACCGCGAAGCCACTGCCAACCGAATGACTTCGCGGAATCGGGGGTCCTTGCGATGCCATCGCACCAGTTCCGCCATCTTCGATGAGTCACGCACCAACTGCCTTGCCGCCCAATACTCCTCAAACGTGAGGTGAAGAAAGGCGTAATGATCGTCTCCCCGATCCACAAAAACGCTGGTGTCGTAAGTCAGCTTTCGCCAGATCGTGTCCACGTCCCGCAAAACATCGGGATCGTCCTGACTTTTCCGATGCCGGGCCGCCGAAATCTCGAAGAGAATCTCCCGAGCCTTGTCCCTGTGAATCAATCCGTTGCTAAGATGCTCGTGCATCCACTCCGCCAAGGGTGCCAAATAGATATCCGCTTCGTCGAGAGAGATGGCCGAAGCGCTATTCCCGGTTTGTGCTACCCGCCAGAAGGTCAAGAGGATTTCTGATGCAACCTTGTAGAGTTCGACCCGCCGCTGTGGAAGCGCTTTGTTATTGCGGTGGATCAGGCAGAGAATCGTGAGGAGCAACGGATTGACGGACAACCGTCGCACTCCCTCATTGGTCTCGATGGCTTCGAGAATCTTGTCGATTTCGTCCTTTGCGGCCCCGTAAAGGCGACCAGGATCGTAAATTCCCGACTGGCTCTTCTCGAAGACCATGATTCGGCGCGTGATGAACTGCCGGATCTGCTCCGAGTCCATGTCTAGAATCTTGCAAACCTCGAATGAGGTGGTCGGGCGTGCTTTCTCGAAACCGGCCTCTCGGCTCGTAACCAAAATCGGACACAGCTTTCCGCCACCTGAGACAAATTCATCGATGCGTGTTGAAACGGTCGAACGAATTCCGTCATCGGTCACTTCATCGAGACCATCGAGAATGACGAACGCACCGCCTTTGCCAATGGCATCCTCGAAGAGAGATCGGAGTTCGGCTTCCGACGCCTGACAGTCGCCCACGCCGACCGTCAGGAAGCTGGATAAAGACTGAGTACTATCCTTCTTCAGGGCCTCGGAAAATTCGCTAACTCGCACGAGAATCGGGAGGCGAGTCTTGCCGTAGTCGTAAGAAACAGATTCTTGGACAAAGCCATCCTTTTCGTCGCACCGAAAAGCTTCTTCGACGATGACCCGCTCTGCGCCTGCCGACAGTGATTGCGCATAATGACGCGTCACAAATCTCGCCAGAGTCGTTTTTCCCGCGCCCGGATCACCCAAAATCACGGTTCTGTGGCCATCGCGGATCAGCTCGGCCAAGTTGATCGATTTATTCGGCGACTCCTTTCCCACAAGACCAGAGAGCTTTCCAAGCTCCTCGTCGACTTCGGCAGCCCCTTCGATGGGAACCGCATCGTACTTCCCAACCTCCATGAGATATTGCGACCGGTCGAGCAACGCCTTATAGCGTTCCTGGACATCGGTGTTCCGGTTCTGATTGGCGCTCAGCGAAATGTACACCGCATCCAGCTCAATCGACTTCTTCTGGTCTCCCTGCAAGATTCCCCGTTGATCCAAGTTGCGGTAGCGACCAACGATCGACTCCAAGTACGTTTTTCGCACTGCATCCAGGTCGACCACACCGCTCTTCGACATCGGTTTCCCAACCGGCTTTAGCGCTTTGTAGAGGTCCTGGCATTTCGACTTAAGCGTGAAAGTCCGCGTGCCACCATCCTCGGGTTTCGTGAACTTATCACCCCCATAGTTAAGGCGGCGAACAAAGATCCGGCACTTGCCCTTCGCCAGTTCATAGGAGCCGAAGGTGTACGTGTTCGCATTGATCGGGTGGCTGGCTATGCGGCGATCGTAGGTCGCCCCTCCGTTGATCAGAAGGTGATTGACACGTTCGCCATCGCTTGCACTGACGACCTGCTCGTGCTCGTGACCCATCAGAACAACCGTCGAATTGTCCCGAAAGAGTTTCTGGATCGGTCCCTTTTCAAATTCGGTGAGCCAACTAAACGGGTGATGCACTAGCCCAAACACAAAGTGACAGTCATCAAGCGGCCGAAGCAAGGGCCTCAGTTGCTCCTCGCTCACCGTTAAGTTGCCAAGGTCATCGACATCCACGGCACCATCGGGCCACGTTTTCTTCTCGCGCCCGCACATCAGCGCGCTATTGCACCCGAAAACTCCGATCAGCGCTTTATCGATGGAGTAGGTTTGATACCCGCCAAACGCCCCAAACCCAACGTGCCCAAACGCCTCAGCAAATTCCTCGTAGGCATCGAAAGGAAGCGGGAGTTGCTTCAAGAGCACTTTATTGCCGAGAACCTTCGATTGCTCCGAGAGGTCTTTAAATCGATGCTGGAGCACGTCTGCCAAAAACGGTATCTGACTCCGATCAATGTCGTGATTGCCTGGTATCGTCACGACCCGGCTCTTGTCGATCCCCAGGGCTTCTGTAACCGGATTGAGAAACTCCTCAACCGCCGCTACATACTCGTCCTTCGCCCCCTTGAACGCCAAGTCGCCGGTGAAGAACAGAAAGTCGATCTTCGCCAGATCGGGGTGGATCTCTTGCCGCTTGCGAATATCATCCATCAGGGCATCGCGCACCACCGAGCGATTGAAGTCGGTCCGGCCCTGGTGCCAGTCGGTTAAGTGAAGCCAGTTGAGATGCGGCATCGGTCCCCACAAAAAGATAGGGCCCAACTGAATGCTGTTAGCCCAATTCGCCCGGAATTATATCATTGCCGATGTGATATTTTGAAGTCTAGAAGGTTTATCGTGTGGATCACTCAAGCAAGCATCAGTCACTCAGACTAAGCAAAAACTTCTAATCCACCGACGCACGCAGCCGGGTCAGCTCCGACGCCACTTCGCCAACCGGCGCGATCCACAACTGGCCCCGCTTCCGATTCACGTTCTCCAAAATCAGCCGATGAAGCAGGATCGACGAATTCGACTCTGTAAACAACCGGCGGAAGGGAATGATCACCCACGTCAGCCGATCCGACGCACCCAGCCCCGAAAGCCAGTTCGACGAGTAGCTCACCACCGGCGTCACCGCCAGACTCTTCACGTTCGCGTCAAATCCGTTCATCCCCTCGTTGCCGGTCACAATGTGCCGGAAAAGGTTGTGCGAGATCAAGCTTGCGTTGATTCCATCGATCGCCAGCGCCGGACTGCGGTGCGCCAGCCCCCGGGGCTCCACATCGAAGAAGTCCCGCACGAAGTCCTTCGCCAGGTTCAGCTCGTCGATCAGCGCCGGGCCGGTCCACCCGTATAGGTTCCCGTCAAACATCTGCGACTCGAACGGCGAGCACCCAAACTCGTGCTTCGAGCCCACCATCGTCTTCCACAAAGCCGCCTCTTCCAATACGCTGTCGGGATCGACATAGAACGAGGCGCGGAAGCCCATTTGGTTCAAAATTGTCGGGGCCAGGTCCACATGTTCGGCCAGGCCGCCGATGTAGGCGAAGCTCACGGCGCACTTTGATTTATTCGGCCAAGCGATGGCGGCGTGCTTCCGATTTGCTTCTTGCTCCAATAGCGGAAAGATAGTGTCAAAGGTAGTCGTAGAAGGGGCTCCTACTCTCTGATTTCCATCGTTTCCTTTGTTCCACATGACAAAGACACTTGGATTGCAAACGTCATGCCGAATGACGATAAGTCCTATCGACAAAAACAAAACGTGACTGAAATACTGGCTTACAGCTTCCCGCGCGCCTTGATATCCAGATAGAAGTTGACCAAATCACCGGCCAGATCCTGCGGCTCCGAGTCCAAAACGTTGATGTTCGCCGTCCTCAGCATCGTCGCCGCCTGCCGCCGCTCGTCGGTCAGGTAGTGCGCACTGGCAAACCGGAAAAGCTCCTCCGCGTTCTCCGGCTGTTGCCGCAGAATCTCGCGAAACTTCGGATCGCTGATGTTCGCCAGCAGGGCGATGTGGTTGCGCGTGAAGTTGCCAAACGACTGAATCACGTCCTTCGCCTGGTCGCGGTCTTCCACCGCCGTAAAATTGATCACCAGCGACCGTCGCTTGTGCCGCCCTGTCAGGTACCCGAACGCGCGCACTGGGTCGGATTCCACCGGCTCCGCCACCAGGTTGTACGTTGCGTTCAGCAGCACGCCCAGTTGCCGGTGCCCCTTCTTGGGCGAGATGTACCGGATGATGTCGCCGCCGTACGCCAGCAGGCCTACGTTGTCGCCCGCCGCCAGCGCCGATTGAATCAGCATCAGCACCGAGTCCAGCACGAGGTCCAGCTTGCGCACCCCGTCGATCTCCGCCATCATGTGCCGCCCGCAGTCCACGCACAGAATCACGGCCTGGTTGCGCTCCACTTCGTACTCGCGCACGATCACTTTGCCGCGGCGCGCCGTCGCCTTCCAGTCGATCTTGCGGAAGTCGTCGCCCTCCGAGTACTCGCGCAGGGACTCGAACTCCGTGCCCATGCCCTTCATGCGCGACTTGCGCACCCCCGCCTCGCGCAGGCGTCCGCGCTGGTTCAACAGCTCAAACTCGCGCAGAGCCAGGATGTTGGGATACACCTTCACGTCCTGCTCGGTATTCAGCCGAATCTGCTTCTGCACCAGCCCAAACGGGCAGTTGAGCCGTAGAAACGTGGCCCGAAAGAACTCTTCGCCCCGCTCCGGCGGGACCAGAAAATAGTCGTAGATGAACTTCTGTCCGGGCCGAATCGAGAGCTTGGTGCTCGGCTGATCGGCCGTAAACGTCGCCGGAAACTCGTCGCGAATCTCGCCGGAAAGAGGGAAGTCGCCGTCGTGCTCCAGCTCGATGCGGATTCGGTTGCGCGCCCGCACCGACAGCACGGCGTCCATGCGCCGTCGGAACCGCAGGTCCCGGCTGTTCGGCCCGTAGTAAAACGTGATCAGCGCCGCCGCCAACAGCATCAGGTTGTAGAAGTACGCAAACCAGAAGAACCCGACGAACCCCGCCAGCCAGATGAGCGGAATACCCAGCGCCACCAGCGCCCACAGCCGTTTGGTCGGCACAAACTGGCTTCGAACCACCTGCGGCTCAAAGAACTTGTCCGATTTCCCAAACTCGCTGAGATTTTCCTGCATTTCGCGCGGCTCTTTCGTTCGTCTAGTACACTTCTCTCGACGTGCCTCTGGATATCGCCATCCTGAGTCCTGAAAAGACTGTTTTAACTTACCGCCTCGCCGGGTTGGGAAGTCGTGCTTTGGCGCATTTTATAGACGGCATCATCATCGTTGGGTTCATCTTCATCATGTCGATGTTCCTCGGCCTGCTCGGCTTCACGTTCGGCCAAGAAGGGTTAGAACTCGTCAACGGCCTCATGATGGTCGTCTTTGCCCTGCTACCGTTCGCGTACTTCATCTTCTTCGAAGGGCTCTGGAACGGCCAAACGCTGGGCAAAAAGATGGCGGGCATCCGGGTCCGCATGGCCGACGGCACCCCCATCACCTTCGCCGCCGCCACCGGCCGAAACCTCCTGCGCGTGGCCGATTTCCTCCCCGTCATGTACTTCATCGGCATCATCTCGATGTTCGTGAATCCCAAGCTCCAGCGGGTCGGCGACCTGGTGGCTGGCACCATCGTCACCCACGAAGTCCGCGTGGTCGATCGCTTCAGCGTCGCTCCTCACCGTGTCGGTATCCACCCGCTCGAACATCTCGTGGGCGAACTGCGGAACATGACCGACGACCAGTACGGCGTCCTTCGTCGCTACTGCGACCGCTTTCCCGAGCTCCCGGCCAAGGTGCAAGACCACCTCACCCAAAGCGTGTGGCTTCCCATGGCCGACACCCTGGGCGTGAAGATGCACCACGACATCCACCCGCTCTACCTAGCCGAGGCGACGGTCATGAAGTACGGACGTGTGCGAGGGCTGTTGTAAGGTTTGGGGATGCAATGGGGAAAAGTGCGAACAACTTGGGAGAATCGCAAAACCTCACAAATGACTCGATGTTTTCCCGATGTTTTCCGCACGAAAGGGTTGAGTCTGGCTCAGGTTCAAAGCGGGGTGGTTATTCCCCATATCCCCACC
Source organism: Armatimonadota bacterium (assembly GCA_016125185.1). Taxonomy (NCBI): domain Bacteria; kingdom Bacillati; phylum Armatimonadota; species Armatimonadota bacterium. The sequence continues at coordinate 6,543 of WGMG01000004.1, forward strand.
CCTAATAAGAACAATAACCTCTTCTTTCAAGAAAAGGTTTTGAAAGAGAGGAGTGTGGAATGAGCTTCGCCGTGCGCCGTCTCAAGCTTGCCAACTTTCGGAATTTCGAAAGCCTTGAGTTGGAGATTCCTCCCGGATTCACGATCTTGGCGGGCCAGAACGCCCAAGGCAAGACATCGATCCTCGAAGCGCTTTACTGGCTATCCACCACGCGAATGCTCCGCGGAGTGCGCGATGCCGAGGCCATTCGGCAGGGAGCCGCCGGTTGCATGGCCGAGACCGAGCTCGAAACCGGCACGACCGTGTCTGCCACCCTCGAGGCAGGAGCCCGCAAGAAGTTCTTTCTGAACGGAGCGTCGTTGCCCAGAGCCGCCGACGTGATCGGCCGATTGCCGTCTGTCGTTATCTCGATCTTCGACCTGGAGATCGTGCGCGGAGACCCGTCTGATCGGCGACTCTTTCTCGACATCGAACTCTCCTCGCTCTCGCCCGCCTATCTGCGCCACCTCACCGTGTATAAGCGCGCTCTGGAACAGCGAAACGCCTTACTGAAGATGGCCCAAGAACGGTCGGTTGACGCCTTCTCCTTCGACACCTGGGAAGAGCCGTTGGCCAAAGAGGGAGCCGAGCTTCGTCGTCTGCGAAACGAGTACATCGCCGGTCTTGCGCCCAGGGTCGCGTCGCTTCATTCTCAACTCAGCAGTCGCCCCGAACAACTCGGACTTCGATACGTGCAAAAGGATGAGGCAATCGATGCCGAAAGCCTACTTCGTGGCTATCAGCAGGGCCGCGGCGCCGATATCCATCGAGGAGCCACGCAGACCGGTCCGCACCGCGACGACGTGGAAATCCTTGTCGATGGCCAAGAAGCCCGTCTGTACGGCTCTCAGGGCCAACAACGCACCGCTGTCATCGCCCTCAAGCTCGGCACATTGGAATCGGCCAAGGACGTGTTGGGTGAGGCTCCGCTTCTGCTCCTGGATGACATGCTCAGCGACCTCGACGCCGAACGGCGCGCTCGGCTGTGCCATGTGGTCGCCACCGAGGCCGGACAAGCCATTCTCACGTGTACCGAAGCCCGCGCCGCCGGAGACGAAATCCTCGACCGCTCACGCGTATACTCAGTACAGCAGGGAACGGTGAGCCAGGCATGAATCCGATCCATAACTTTGTGAACTCTGGCATTGTGCCGCCCGAGGTCCTGCGTGCCGCCCGCGCGATCTCCGTGATGAAGAAGTGGGAGCAGGTCGTCGGAAAAGAGATGGCCGCCCGAAGCTGGCCCGAACGCTACGACCATGGCACCGTGTGGGTGGCCGTCGTCGGCTCGGCCTGGGCCCAAGAACTTCGGATGCAGAAGGACGAGATCCTCGCGCGGCTAAACACCATCGCCAACGAACCGACGCTGTTCGTCAACGCTCGCTTCGGCGTCCGGCCCTTGAAAAAAGCCGTGATCAACACTGAACCGGAAAGGGAAGAGGACGAATTCAAAACCCTCACGATCCGTGAAATCGCCGAACGCCGCATGCGCGAATGGCACAAGGACGACGAGTTGAAAGAGTAGCAGAACTGGGCACATAGGCATCATGCATATGTAAAGAGCTCAGGCGAGATCTTCCTCGCTAGTACGGACGAGGGATCAACGTACTCCTAAACCACTAGCTATTTAAGTCACAAATGAACGTGACTATTGAGCGTTGATAAAATCAATTAAAAACTCCCCTTTTTAAGGTCAATTTCTGTATGATAAGAAAATGCTTTGCAAGACTTCGCTCTCTATCGCATCGGTCCTGCTTTCTTCGTGCATGTGGGCCCAACCAGCATCGAATGGGTCAGATTCGAAAGCAACGACCATTTATTATCGCGTAACTAACCTCAAAATGCGCGAGTTGGCCGCCCTGAAGGAAATTCCAAACGTAAGTGCCGGCAGTGGGAACAATGGACAGCCGCCACCTCCCCAACTGCCCGCCGGTAATGCCGCCTCATCGGCCTTGGACGAGCTTGCAACCAAGATACAAGAGTCAATCGGCAAGGGCCTTGAAGTAAAAGCCGATGAAAACGGATTTTGGCTCTCTGGTTCTCAAGCGTTAACGCTTCGGGCTCGCGAACTGCTGGCCTGCCACATAGATATCCCCCAGCCACAAGTCAAGATGACCATCTATGCTTACCGGCTGAATCAATCTCTTAACGCCGAAGAAAATCCACAGGTCGAGCTATTTCGCAGGATCCTCGAAAGGATTCGAGTGTACGAAGCAATGGCAATTGCCGAACTGGCTCAAAGAACTTGCGAGCGCGCGAAGATCACCGCTTTACTGGCCAAGGATGACCCTTGGCTCAAACGATTCCGTGCAGCTCTTGCTGGCGTCCATATCCTGAACGACAATCGCGAAAATACGCTTATTGAAGCGCTTGACATGCCTAAGTCACGAATGGAAGCGGTCTTGTATTCCAATCTAATGAAGATTGATCCTAGCTCGCCAGTTACCCTGCCCGGCGTCGCCGCCCTTATCGACCAGGAATCCAAAACCCTGGCCAATGGAGATCCGAAAGCGAAAGCAATGCTGAAGGACATTGCATCGAAACTGCACCGCGGCACGCCATTCCCACTGTCCTCCAGTTACTATATTCCTAGCTCGGAAGGTGCGAATCAGGTTCCTCAAAGCGTGAGGACAGTCACGTTATTTTTAGAGGCGTGGCTAAACAAGAATAAGGAGCCAGAAATCGCTAAAGCTGCCAGTTACAAGGTCGATTTGATTCTCGACCAAGTCATGAATGCCTTGAATGAGGACTTGCGAACGATCTTTCAACGCCCGTTCATCCAGTGGGCTAATTCGACGCTTGGTCGAAAGCCGGGAAGCCAAACGGGTGCCGACTATCTAGGCGAACTCACGGTCGGGACCAGCAGTCGTTATCCCGTTTCCCTCATGGGAATGGCCACCAATTCCTTCAAGCGATCGGTTCCAAAGACCTCACTAGACGAAACCGCCGACAGCGATCTGGGCAAGACGCTCACCGACAAATTCAAGCTCCAAGGCCTCTCGCCGCAGCTCAACTTCCTAATGGGTGCGATGGAAAATCGGAAGGATGTCTACTTCACCCTCGCGCCAGGAATTAGTTTTTCGGCCAATCCAGTAGTGACGCCAGACGGATCTGCGGCCCTTTTGGAGTTGGAAGTCATGGATGCGATCAGCGCTCACGACCTCGACGCAGATCACGCATTTACCGACAAAATGGACAATGTTCAGATGTCGCCGGTCCGATCTCAGGTGGTCGTGAACGCCCACGACCTGTTCGAACTCTCCACCTTCAATACCCAGATCACTGCCAAAGGTGATCCTCGCTGGCAGATTCCGGGCCTGAGCGACATTCCATTCTTCGGCAACTGGTTCCGGGGGCGAAGCACGTCACAGCGCCGAAATTCTAGCGCAACGCTCATCGTCGGTGTGACGATCGTGCCCCGAGTGATCGACCTCATGAACGGCTACAACCCGTAGCCCAAACGCCTCTCCCTGAATGTAGCCATTGGCGAGGCGTTCAGGGAGATTTCGCCGCTCGAAGTCTAACCCTTCAAGGCACCAGCGAGCATGGTTTTTTGAATCTGCTCTCGGAAGATCAGGTACACGATCATGACGGGGAGCATGACGATCACGATTCCGGCGAACAGCGCCCCCCAGTCGCCCGCATACTGCTGATTATTGGTCAGCGTGGCGATGCCGATCGGTAGGGTGCGGACGTTGTCGCTTTGCGCGAGCACAAGGGCCAGCGGGTACTCGTTCCAGAGTCCGATGGCGTTGAAGATCGCCACGACCAAGATGCCCGGCTTAGCGAGCGGGAGCATCACCTTCCAAAACGCCTCGGCGTGGGTGCACCCATCGAGGAACGACGCCTCGATCAGCTCGTTCGGCAACTGCTCGAAAAAGCCGCTGAGGACGAAGACGGTGAATGCCAGCGAGTAAGCGATGTAAACCAGGATCAGGCCGAGTTTGGTGTTGAGCAGGCCAAGGTCCTTCAGCAACACGTAGAGCGGGATGATGACGAGGAAGTTGGGGAACATCAGCCCGCCCATAAATGAATTCAGGATGAGCTTGGAGCCTTTGAACGGGTATTTGGCCAGCACGTAGGCAGCCATCGACCCGATGGGCAAGAGGAACGCCAACGTGCCGACGGTGGCGACGATGGAGTTGAAGAACGTCGCGCCGATGTTGCCTTGCGACCAGGCGCGGGCGAAGTTGCCGAACTGCGGGCTCTTGGGCGGCGTCCAGGGCGAAGCGAAGATTTCGTTGCCGGTCTTGAGCGACGACATCAGCACCCAAAGGAACGGAACCAGGATCGAGATTCCGAACGCGATGAGCAGGACTTTGCCAAGGAAGCGGTTCAAATCGCCGCCGACCTCCGCGGGTTCTCGGGGTTGCGGCCGATGACACGCCATACGAGCGCGCCCAGCACCATCGCGATGAGGAAACTATAGACCGCGATCGCCGACGCTTGGCCCATCTTGTTCTGCTCCCACCCTTTCTTGAACATGTAGGTGAGCAGGACCTGGGTGGCGTTGTCGGGACCGGCGTTGGTCAGAAGTTGGACCAGCGCGAAGGTTCCCATGACGTTCGAGACGACGTAGATGACGGCCACGCGCTTGACCGACCACAGGAGTGGCCAGGTGATGCGTCGGAAGCGGGTCCAACCCGCGGCGCCGTCGAGCTCGGCGGCTTCGATGACTTCGCCATCGATGTTGCGAAGTCCCGCGCCGAAGAGCATCACATAGAAGCCGATGGCCTGCCAAACGAAGGCGAGCAGCACAGCAAGACCGGCCCATCCTTCAACGCCGAGTACGCCGTCCTTGGGGATCGGGATGTGGGCATATCGGCACGCGGAAATGAGCAGGCCGTAGCGCGGGTGGAGCATGAACTGCCAGATGACGCCGACTACGACCATCGAGACGACCTGCGGGAACAGCATGATGGCCTGGATGCCCTTGGAGAGTTTGGACGGCACCAGCAGGGCGTGGGCGATGGAGACGGCGAACATCATGATCATGAGGCCGCCGCACACCAGCAGCAGGGCCTGATTTTTGCCCGCCGTGATCATGATTGGGTCGCTGGCGTACTGCACCAGGTTCTTGGCTCCGACGAACGTCTTGTGGTTGGAGGTCGCCCGCCAGTTGAAGAGCGACAAGTAGAACGACTGCACCAGCGGCAGACCGACGAGACCGACGTAAAGGAGAAGCGCCGGGCTCAGAAACCCGATGATGAATCGGGTTCGCGCCTTCATGCTCCCGCTCGTTTCTTGACCTGGGCGATCTCGTCGAGGGTGAGGCGGAGCGACTGGATCGACGTGTCCGGCGTGGTCACATCGAACGGCTGACCCGAGGTCACCCGATCGACGAAATGGGCGATTTCGTGATAGTAGCCGCCGAGGTCGCTAATGTTGCCGCCGCCCTTGGCTTCCATCTTGGGAAACTCAGGGACGACCGGGTCCTTGCCGACTTCGTAGATGGTCATCGGGCCGCCATCCATGATGATCGCGCCTTTTTCGAACACGGCTCGGAACGCCATCTTGAACGGGGTTCCGGGAGGCATATTCCAGCCGCCTTCGAGGTGGCACACAGCGCCGTCGTAGACGAAGGTCGAGAAGATGTGGCTGACGCCCTTTTCATCAACGCTCCCTGAGCTGAACATCTCTTTGGGCTTGCCCAGAATGTACAAGGCGTAGTCGGTGTCGTGGATGTGCATGTCCAGCGCGCCGCCGCCGGCCTTGGATTCATCGGCCAACCAGTTGTTGCTCCCCCAATGCGGGAACTCGCCGTAGCGGGTGAGGTTGATGGAGAGGAGCTTGCCCAGGCGGCCGTCGTCGACGATCTGCTTGAGCAGGGCGTACTCCGGCCAGAACCGGATGCAATGGGCGATCATCAGTCGCACACCGGCCTCTTCGCATGCCGCCTTCATCTTTTCGGCGTCCTCGATGTTCAGGGCCATCGGTTTTTCGCACAGAACGTGTTTCTTTTGGGCCGCAGCGCGGAGGGTGAACTCGGCGTGGCGGTAAGTGGGGAGGCAGATGTCGATGACATCGACCTCGGCGGCTAGCGCGTCGAAATCGGAAAAGTAGCGCGTGCCGTGCTTCTCGGCAAAGGGCTGGCCGCGTTCAGGCGAGGCGTCGAAAACGCCGACCAGTTCGGCGTTCGCAAGCTGTCCGTAAACGGTGGCGTGCATCTGCCCCATGAAGCCACAACCAACAAGTCCAACGCGTAACATGTGGGCTAAAGATAGCAGGAAAAGGAGGGCGAATGAAACCCCCAAACGTTTGCCAAATGAGGGTGTCGTTAGTCTAATCGCGTGAGTTCGTAGGCGGTGCTGCGCCCGCCTGCGCCGTCGAGTTGGAGGACTTTCTTGGCGACTAGGTCGCCAAGGTCGCGGGTAGCCGTCGCATCCGAGCAATCGGTTAGTCGCGCATACTTTCGATTAGTCATGCGACCTTCCCAGCCCATCAGCATGCGGGACACGGCCTTTCTTTGACGTTCGTTTAACTCGACATCTTTGATTCGTTGCCAGAATCGGGTCCTCCTGATCGCCTCACCAACTTCCGTTGATGCCGCTTCGATTGCCGCCGAGAGAGTTTCAAGGAACCACACGAGCCACTCCGTGTAGTCCAGAGTCCCTTTCTGTTGTCGCTCCAGTTGATTGTAGTACGACTCCCGATTTCGGTGGATTTGGGCCGCAAGACTGTACGGTCGATGCGGCTTTTGGTCGGCCCTTGCTAACAAAAGGTCCATGATGTTTCGGCCGATGCGCCCGTTTCCGTCGTCCAGCGGGTGGAGTGTTTCGAACCAAATGTGAGCAATCCCGGCCTTCAGGACCAGGCTGGTTTCGTTGTTTGCCTCGAACCAATCCAGGAATTCGACCATTTCGAATTCAAGCCGGTCCGCCGTTGGTGCCTCGAAGTGAATCATTTCGCGCTTGCCGCGTTGAGATGCAACCACCATAGGTCCTTTTTCGTCATCTCGCCAACCGCCCACTTTGACACGACCTTGGGCATTGCGCCCGGTCGGAAACAGAGCGGCGTGCCAGTTGAAGATGCGGTCTGCTGTCAAAGGCTGGTCGTGTCGTTGAGCGGCATCCATCGCCATCTCGACAAGACCATCGACATAGTGATCCGTACCAGCGATGCCCCCTTGATCGACTCCCAAACGGCGCGCGACCGAGTTGCGAACCGTCTCTAGATCGAGCCGTTCGCCTTCGATCGCGCTCGACTGCACCAGTTCCTGCGTAATCGCCTCGATGTCCTGCTCTTGGATGCCTTCAAAGCCGATTGCTTCAAGCATTCCGAAGAGTCGTCCACGCTTGGTCGTTGCGTCCTCAAGGCGAGGAAGGAGGGCGTCGGCATCGTACCTGTAATGGGGCCAATCGGGGCGTTGGTGGATGTACATGCGCAGAGATGAGGCGATTATATCACTTATTCGCCTCAGGTTTTGAGGCGAATAAGGTGGTTAATCGCCTCACATGCCTTGTCATACTCAGAACAAATGGAACCGCTCCTCGAAACGTGGGACATCAACGCTCGGCTGAACTTGTATCTTTTGGAAGCCATTGCCGACGATCAGCTTAAAATCAAGCTCGAAAAGGGAAAGACGGTGCTGGGAAACTTCACGCACGTCCACAACGTGCGGCTGATGTGGCTGAAGTCAGCGGCCCCGGACCTCCTAGAGGGCATGGAAAAGCTGGACGACACCGCCGATCGGGCCAGTGTCGTGGTGGCCCTGACCGCTTCGGCGGCCGCGATTCGAACCCTCATCGAGCGGGCGGGAACACCGGACGGCAAGGTGAAAGGCTTCAAGCCCCACGCCACTGGGTTTGTCGGCTACATGGTGGCTCATGAGGCATTCCACCGTACCTGCGCCGAGGTGGCGCTGCGCCAGGCCGGGCAAGCGTTGAGCGATAAGGTGGCCTATGGTCTATGGGAATGGGGTGTTCGATGACGATTCCGGCTAGAATAACGGTTATGCGGTGGAGCATTCTCGGACTCGCGCTTTTTTCGATCGGATTAGTAGGCTGCGGCAACAACGGCGGCAGTGGCGGAACGGCGACCTCGTCGGCGACTTCGGCCGCTCAGGAGGATGACGGCTCGGTCACCATTCCTCAGGCCCCCGCCGATGCTCCCAAGGTCGGTCCGCTGGAGGTCCAGGCGTTCAAGGGCGGTTACGACATCGACTTCTACCAAAAGATGGCGGATGCCTACAACAAGGCGCATTCCGGCGCGGCGGTGAAGGTGAGCGGCGACCCCAAGGTTTGGGACCAGATCAAGCCGCGAATGGTGGCCGGCAACCCGCCCGACTTCATGTTCCCGGGTTGGGGATTCGACCATTGGGCGGCGGCCGAGGACGGCCAAATCTTCCGTCTGGAAGACGCCCTGAACTCGCCTTCCGCGGACGGCAAAACCCCATGGAAAGACACTTTTGAGCCGGGCATGTTGGAGCTCGGTCAGTTGGACGGCAAGCAGGTTTGTCTGCCGTACTACCTGATGATGTACGGCTGGTGGTACGATCCCGACGTCTTCGCCAAGAACGGCTGGACGCCGCCCAAAACGTACCAAGAACTGCTCGACCTCAGCGCCAAGATCAAGGCAAAAGGCATGGCCCCGATCACGTTCCAGGGCAAGTACCCGTACTACCTCCTGTACGGCATGCTCATGCCGTGGACGATTTCGTCGGGCGGCATGGGGGCGTTCAACGCCTGCCAGAACATGGAACCGGGCGCGTGGAAGTCGCCCGCCGTGCTGAAGGCCGCGCAGATGATCCAGGAGCTTCGCGACAAGGGCTTCTTCGAGGACGGATGCGTCTCGATGACGCACACCGAAGCCGAGCAGGATTTCTTGAACGGCAAGGCCGCGATGGTCCCCTGCGGCACGTGGCTGAAGGCGGAAATGAAGGATTCGATGAAGCCGGGCCAGAAGGTGGCATTCTTCCTACCGCCCGTATTGGCCGACGGCAAGGGCGATCCCACCGCGATCCAGGTCGACATCGAGCCGTGGATGATCCCGGTCAAGTCGAAGAATCCGCAGTTGGCGATCGACTTCTTCAAATTCATGACCTCTTCGGACAACGCGAAGGCGTTTGTGAAGGAGAAGGGCACGCTGATGACGATCAAGGGCGCGAACGACATCGATCTGCCGGACGAACTGAAGGCTCCCGCCGCTGCGCTGAAGAACAGCAAGGCGGTGTACTCGATCCGCTTCCGCAAGTGGTACGAGACGTTTGAGCAGGAAGTCGAGGACAGCATCACCGCGCTGGTGACGAAAAAGCTCGACGCACAGGCGTTCGTAGATCGTCTTGAGAAGGCGGCGACAACCGTCCGCGAAGACGACGCGATCAAGAAGTATCGCAGCTAGCCGCCCGAACCCAAGCGCCTCCGTTCTTGTCTGGAACGGGGGCGCTTCTCTGTGTCGACTGATAGAGTCTGCTCCAAATTGTTATCAACACCTCATTGACTTTGGACTAGTTCGTTTGTAACATTCAGTGTCCTGTATTTAGGTGAGGTTATTTGGAAATGTCAGACGAAGACAACACAGCAGATGAAACCCCAACGAGCATCGTGCTCGACGACGACGTAGACAAGGCCAAAAAGGAATTTGATGGTCTTTTGGCTCAGAATCCCCTTGGGATCGTGACGGTTCTCGGCAACGACGGCCAGGATTCCTTCGATATCGCTTCGGGAATGACCGACGGTTTGGACGCCGATATCGTGGCCGTATGGGCCAAGAATCGTGCCGCCGTCCAAGACTCGATCAAGAAGCTCAAAGGTGGAAGCGATGTCGATTTCGACGAGCAGAACGGGCATCGACTGGTGAGCATCGACATCCACCGAGCCGTCTGCCGCAAACTGAACAAGGCGGACTCGGTTTCGCCGATCAAAGTCATGGGGGCTGTACTATGCGCGGCCGGTTAGCTCTGATCTTGTGCTGTTTGGTCGCCGTCGCCTCGGCTGACGACACTGCGATCAAGTCGGTGGTGGAAACACCGAGCAAAGACGTCCTCCAAAACGGCAACCTACTGCATCTGGGATCGGGCTTTAAGGTCACCATCGATAAAGCCTATCTGGCCCAGCATGTCGATCCGCAAAAGACGCAAAAGCTTCTCAATCAGCTTGCCGTCGCCGATAAGCTGACCGACTATTCCAAAGATGGTCTGTCGGCTATCAAGGAACTCAAGGATTCTTTTTCGGAGGCTCCATCGGTTGGGCGGCTCCATCGACTCACGGTTCTGCAGAAGGTCGCTCCGATGTATGAATATGTACTTGGAAAGCTGGAGCAGTATCCGGCCGATGCGCAGGCCATCGACCAGCAGTTTCGGGCCAACCTGCGCGACCCCGTCAAGCAGTTGACGATCTTCTTTGAAGCCGCCGATACGCTGGCGACCAAGGTTCGAACCGAGGTCGATCAGTCCCTTCCCCAGGCCCAAGTGCGTCTCGTGCAATACCGGACCAAGGACACCAGTCGGATCCCAGACCAGCCGTTCGGCTATATTCCCGCCGACGCAGAGCAGCGGGTCAAGGACTTGGTGGCCAAACTGGCCCCGAACGCCACTGACCCTCAGCCGGCCGATCTCTTGAACGGACTTCTATCCGATCTCAAGACCAAGGCAAAAGAGGGCTTCGACAAACTGAAAGGCGACTTGGACAAGATCGCGCAAGACTTCCAGACCAAACTCCAGGCCGTGATCGATCTGCCACAGTCGAATGACACTAAATGGAAGGACCTAACGGTCAACTACCAGGAGATTGTCGCCTTGTCGGGAACGATCAAGGACGAAGTGACGGCGCTTTCCGGCGCATCCGGGGCGAATGATGCGACCACGAAGGCAAGGTCTCTGCTCAGCGATCTGACCAGCTTGGTCGCCAAGATCAATGCTCTCGCCTTGACGGCCAAAGACCTGGCCACCGCGGATGCGATTACCGAGACCGCCCAGTATAAGGCTCTGGTCGCGCTGACGAAGGACATCCCGAAGGAGGTTTCCGACGATCTGCAAGGCGTGGTCACCGATATCACAAACAGCGTTCAATCGGTGCTCAATCTGCTCAACCTGACCCAGGATTTGGCAGCGATCGGCCAGGTTCTCTCGAATGCTGACAAGGACGGGGTGGTGACCTACCTGTGCAAGAAGGGCAATGTTCTGATTGGACCGGACGGGAGCGTCGGCGACTCTAGCCTGACGCTTCAATCGTACGATAAGTTGAACCTTTCGGTGGTTGTTCCCAATCCAGCCGATGCCACCAAGCCGACGGAGATTGGCCAAGACTTCGACCTAACGGTCTGGGATACCGACCGATGGGATACCGTTGTGGCGGTGGGCTACTACCACCAAACCAGTAATCATTGGACGAACGTCCCCATCGTGGGGCAACTGCACAAGACCTATGCGGGTCGAAGCCTTCGCGCGGCGGCTTCCACGCCTACCTTCGGCTACTCCCTGCTCACCGTCGACTCGGACAGCAACGGCCAAACCGAGTTTGCCGTTGGCGGCTTGATCGGGCTATTCGACGATCACATCGTTGGCGGATATGCCTACAACACGGGCGGCAAGGGCGCATTCTGGTACGTCGGCTACCGCTTCGCCATTAAGTAGCTGTGATGAGCCGGGGCTGCGGTCCCGGCTCTTTACCGCCTTCCGATCTTGTTTCCTTCGTTGAGGTTGGTGCCCACCACCGTGTCGGCGACGTTGAGGAACGTGTCCTTGTCCTGCATCACGGCCTGGGGCGGTAGCTGCTCGCTGTGCGTCTTCAGACCTTCGACCTTCTTAACCGCCGTGCCGATGGCGAGGAACTCGATGATGCCCGAGCCGAGCGAGTAGACGTAGGTTTTGATGCCGACCACGTCGTCTGCGCCGCAGTGCACGGCGTTCTCCATCAGGCGGGATAGGGCGCGTTCGCGGGCGTGGTACACCAACTCGGTCAGCTCGCTAATCTCGCCTCGGGCGAACGACTTGACGAACGCCGAGAGTCCGCCGGCGAAGCCGATGGAGTACACGCTGACGCCGATAACGAGTTCCAGCGGAACGTAGCCGACGTGGATCATATTCCACATCTCCTCGCACGTCATGTCGCTCGTGGCGGGCTTCATGTCGTACTCTGGCCCATAGGCGGGGTGTCGGCTGGCGGTGCCAAGCATGACCATTTCCTGCATGCCGCCGAACTTGAGAATGCTGGTTTTGATTCCCACCACACAGTTTGCGCCCTTCTGGACGGCTTCTCTTTGAATTCGCTCGAGAGCCAGGTGGCGGGTGTGGTAGAAGACGTTGCTGAACTCTTTGATCTCGCCCCGCGCCAAGCTGCGCAGGCTGCCCATGATGCCGCCGCCGAGGCCGACCGAGTAGGCGACGTTGCCGAACGCGAAGCTCATCGGCGTGAATCCGGCGTCGAGTTGGCAGAAAAGCTCTTGCCCGTCGGCGCTGCTGGTGAACTCGAGCGCGGTGGCGTCGTAGCCGTCGCGGTGCACGGCCGAGCCGACGCTGAGGAATTCGATGTTGCCGCTATGGATGACAAGCTCGTTGGTGACGCCAGTGATGCCGACGGCTCCGTGCAGGCCCGTCCAGGCTTCCATACGGTCGAGCGCCGACTTGCGGCCCTGGTGGATGATATCGGTGATCTGCGTCACCTCGCCGCCGGCGATGGTCTTGAGCGCGCTTCCAATGCCGCCAAGGAACCCGACGGACCAGACCGAGTTGCCAATGACAAGCTCGCCGGGGGAATAGCCCTTTTTGTGGAGGCAGTAAATCTCGTTTCCGTTGAAGCCCGTGTTGATCGGCATTGTATTGGGTTAGTACGGACGAGCGGTGGTTTAGGGTGCGGTGCGGCAATTGCGGGCTTTTGGTTCTCGGTTTCCTATCCTTCTTATGCCCCTTTTAGGAGGAAGCGTGGCTAAGTAGGCTTGAGCATTCCCAATGAGGCTGACATTTCGCGATGTTTCGTGAAATTCTAGAGGGCGTTTCTTATCATCGACAAGATGCTGACCCTTCCAGGGGGCTAACCTCCTTTTAGGCGCTGCGCGCCGCACTGACGAAGGCGCGGACTTTGTCGGCGCTAACCCGCAGGGTGGGGCCGAAGTCGACCTTTCCCGGCACAGGGGGAGGGTTGTCGCCGAAGCACGACGCGTGGACCTGTTTCACACCCGTCGCCTTGATGATCTCGGCCACGTTATACGGTCGGATGCCGACGGCGGGCATGATCTCGATTCGGCCATCGGCCTGGTCGACGAGGTTGGCGATGACATCGAGACCCAACTGGGCGGTGGGAGCTTGGCCGGAGGTGAGCACGCGGTCGAAGCCGAGGTCGATCAGTTGCTCTAGCGCAACCATTGGGTACGGCGTAAGGTCGAAGCACCGGTGGCACGTCAGAGGCACGCCTTTGGTCGCGCGGCGGATGGCGCGCATGCCGGCCAAATCAAACTCATTTTGGTTATTCAGCACGCCGCTAACGATCTGCAGATTGGGGAAACGCAGATCGAGAATCTGCTCGATCTGGCTGAGGACGGTGTCGGTGCCATAGTTGAACCCGCCCGGTTGCGGGCGCACCATTACCGAGACGGGAAAAGGGGCGAGCGCCCCCATCTGCTCGGTGGTGACGAGGTAGGGCGTGATCCCGCCGACCTCCATCGCCAGGCAAAGCTCCACCCGATCAGCGCCTGCCTCCCGCGCGACAACAGCGTCGGCGAGAGAGCAGGCGATGACCTCAACGAGCATTGGCCGTCAGTTTAATCGATCGGAGGTTCATGACCGCACCCTTCGGCATCATGCGAGCCTTGACGGTGAGTTTCGCCGCGCCGGACTTGGATATGGTTAGCGTCCCTACGTCGACGGTTTTGAAGTTGGACCATCCACCGGTGCTCTTGACAACGAACTGCTGTTCCTGGTTTTCGAAGTAGACCGAGACGAGTGAGTCTTCGGAGGCAGGGTCGCAGGCGTACTCGACGGAGACTTTGTAGGTTCCGGGCTTGGTGGCCTTGAACTCCCAGTCGACGGAGTCGCTGGTGTCGGTCCAGTAGCCGATAGCCTTGTTGGCGTCTTCGAAGCGGGCATGGCCGCCGTGGAGATTAGCGTCCACCGCCATGAGGGTCAGGGAGCCATCCTTACCTTGAGTCGGCAGGGTGATATCGACGTCCGGCTCACCTGCCAGCGTGACCTGAACAACGATGGGTTCGGTACGCTTCTCTTGAGGCAAAACGAGAGCAGGACCTTCCGGAGTTTGCTCTACACCGATTCGCTCCCGAACTCCGAGAATCGATGCCGAGATGATCCTCGTTTTGAGCCCAGAAAGGACAGGCATGAACTCGTCCTTGTCGAAGACGATGCAGTAGAGCGTTTTGCCTTTGCGGGTGACGCGCCCCCACGGCATAGGTCGCGGGAAGGGGCTGGCTTCGGTTCCGTAGAGCGCTTCGGAGTTGGCGTGAACCCATTTGCCGACGCCTTCGAGCCGGTCTACCGACGCTTCGGGAATGACGCCCAGTGAGGTCGGCCCGACGTTCAGGAGGTAGTTGCCGCCCTTGGACGCGCAGTCGATGACGTTGTAGATGAGGGTGTCGATGGACTTCCAGTTGGTGTCGTGGGCGTGGTAGCCCCACGAGCCGTTCATGGTCATGCACGACTCCCAGTCGTCCTTGATGCCGTTGGCGGGTATTTCCTGTTCAGGGGTGCCGAAGTCTCCGACGGCTCCGGCGGCGGTGGACATGCCGTTCATGCCGGCCCGACTGTTATCCACGCGGTTGTTGATGATGATGCTCGGCTTCAGCGACCGGCAGTAATTGTAGAGATCGACGCCGCGGTCGTGGTTCCAGGTGTTCTGCCATTCGCCATCGAACCAGATCACCGCCGGATCGTAGTTGGTGATGATCTCCTTGAGTTGCGCCTTCATGAACGCCACGTAGCGATCGAAGTTCGCGTGTTTGGTGTCGCGCGTATCGTACTTCTCGTGCGGGTAGAAGTCGGGGTGGTGCCAGTCCATGATGGAGTAGTAGGTGCAGAACTTGAGGCCCTGCCGCTTGCACTCCTCGCTCAGTTCCTTCAGCGGGTCGCGTTTGAACTGCGTATGGCCAATGTTCCAGGTGCCCTGCTTGCTGGGGTACATCGCAAAACCCTCGTGGTGCTTGCTGGTGATGACGATGTACTTCATGCCCGCGTCTTTGGCGGTTTGGACGATCTTCTTGGCGTCGAAATCGACGGGGTTGAACTGCTTTTGGAGCGGCTCCCAATCCTTGGCTTGAATCTGGGCGGAGTAGATCAGCCATTCGGACGCGCCGGGGTAGATCTTGCCGTTCCAGGTTCCGGCGGGGATGGAGTAGAGACCCCAGTGGATGAACATACCGAAGCGCGCGTCGCGCCACCAGGCCATACGCGCGTCCTTCTGTTCCTTGGTTTCGTGAGTGAAATCCTTGCCGAGATGGGGCGAGGCGTAGACCCCGAATTTGCTGATGTGGACGTCGCCGGGCTGAGCGCCATGGGCGAGGCGGAGAATCTTGATTTGGATGTTGGTGGCGGTGACGGGGGCGCACCGGATGAGGCGCTTTGCGCCGATGGTGGTTCCGCTAGCGATGGGGGTCCACTTACCGTTGATCTCGGCTTCGACCGAGAACGCGGCGACGTTTTGACCCTTCGAGATGTCCTCGCCGAGTTCGATCACGTCGAAGGTCGCGGACTTATAGATATGGTACGAGTTGGGACCCTCCCCTTTGATGATCAGGTTGTTGGCGAAGGTCTTTTTGATGCGGTCGTGGAAGTCGTTGAGGGCCTTGATGTCGGCGTCGGAGATGAGGCCGCGGGTGTCGGCGGGGACGTTGAGCAGGAGCGAGCCGTTGCGGCCGACCGAGTTGTAGTAGAGGTCTTCGAGCTGTTCGCCGGTTTTGACCTTGCTGTTCTCGGACTTCTTCCAGAACCAGCCCGGGCGGATGCTGACGTCGCATTCGGCGGGTACCCAGTCCTTGCCGTCTTCAGAACCCTCGCCGAGTTCGGCGTAGAGCGGGGTTCCGGGCTTGTAGCGGTCGCGGTTGATGGTGGACCAGTTGGTCTCGGAGGCGATACCGGCCTCGTTGCCGACCCAGCGGCATCCGGGGCCATTGTCGCTGAAGACGACGGCGTTGGGCTGGAGTTTGTGAACCGTGTCCAGGTAGCGCTTCCAGTCGTAAACCTGCTTTTTGCCGTTGGGGCCTTCGCCGTTAGCGCCATCGAACCAGACTTCGAAGATCGGTCCGTAGTTCGAAAGCACTTCGTGGAGCATGCCGTCGAAGGTGTCGTTGTACTGATCGGTGCCGTAGGTGGGGTGGTTGCGGTCCCACGGCGAGAGGTACACGCCCATCTTCATGCCTTCCTTCTTGCACGCCTCGGAGAGTTCCTTGAGGACGTCGCGCTTGAACGGCGACTGGGCCACGGTGTGGGTGGAGTACTTCGAGGGCCAGAGGCAGAAGCCGTCGTGGTGTTTGGCGGTGATAATGACACCCTTCATGCCCGCCTTTTTGAACGCTTTGACCCACTGGTCGCAGTTCAATTGGGTGGGGTTGAAGGTGTCGGGATTTTCTTTTCCATTGCCCCACTCGTTGCCAGAGAACGTGTTCGGCCCGAAATGGACAAACGCGTAGGTCTCCATCTTTTGCCATTCGAGTTGGGGACCGGATGGGACGGGCCTCGACGGCGAGGTTTGCGCAATACACATGGCAGAAAGCAATGCAAAAGCTACGGCGGACACGCAGTGCATGGGCTGATTATATTTGATTCGGTTCACTGGGAACCTGCCAAAAGCACTGGGAGGTGGGGCTAAAAAGTGAAAAAACCTCGCGGGGTACCGCGAGGTTCATGTCGATTTTGGGGCGCTCGGGTTAGTTTCCGAACGAGTACATCGCCTGGAGGCGGAGACCGCTGAAGTCGAGGCCCTGGAGCTTCGGCATGAGCAGGTACTGGGCAGAGACGGTGACGTGCTTGCTGAGGACGACGCCCGCTTCGGCGGCGGTGAACTGTCGGAAGACCTGATCCTTGAGGTTGGTGGCGCCAATGTTCATGTTGTAGTCGTAGTAGCCGATGCCGGAGCCGATTCGGGCATAGGTCATGGCCTCGGTGCCTTCCCCGCTCTGGACTTCGAAGCCGTAGGTGACGCCGACAGTAAAGAACCGGTTGTTGGTGGCCGAGAGCGAGAGTCCGGCGATGTCGAAGCCGCCGCCCGCTCGGTGAGCTCGGTTCGCGCTGCCGATCCCAAATCCCCAGGCAAACGACGACGAACCAAAGATGTTTTTGATCGTGGCGTCTTTGGGCAAATAGGTTCCCGCGCTGATGCTAATCTGAGCCATGGCTGCGCCGCTGAGGCTGGCGAGGGCTAGTCCAAGAGTAATCCCGCGATTCATTTCTTTTCCATTGTAGCTATAGAAGCCACGTATTTATTCTAGGTTACGAAAGTTCTTTCCTTAGGTTTGGGGGTTTTGAGGCGGATTTTTGGGCTGGCTGCTTGTTGGTTTTGGTGAGTTGAGAATTTTGCGGATTGTGGACTGGGACCTGGGCGCATTTTGAGGCGGGCATTTTGCCCGCCTCAAAACATGCTACTACTGCACAACCGAAGCTTCGCCACCGGCGTCGGAGGATTGCCAGGTCGCCGCGATGCCCGCGTTGGCCAGCTTCTTCGCCATATCCGCGGTCACCACGGCTTGAGCCTTCGTGTCTTTGCCGGAATTGGTTTGCGAATCGTATTCGGCCTGTTCGCGATGGTCCTGGTCCGAGACTTGGCGATACAGTTCGCGGAGTTTGGATTCCAGGTCGCGTAGGGCGTCGTCCTTAGTCACACCAGCGCCTTCCGGCTTGTTTTGGGCGATGAGGCCAGCGAGGGTGCGGGCGGCGAGTTCGTTAATGTCCTGATGCCCTTGCTCGTGCTGGAGGTACACCGACGGATTCGTGAATCCGCTTCGTCGCCATGAAGTCTTGGTGTCGAAGCCGGACGCCACGTGCGCCTCGGTGAGGATCGCTGTCGTATGGTTGCGGTCGATCGTCACAAAACGGCACCGATAATCGAGGTTGATGAACCCGTCAGTGAACACGCCGTCGTTGGAGGCAACCTGGTCGTCAACCCGGAAGTCGTTTCCGGTCAGCCGGTGGTAAGGCAACTTACCGAAAACCATCCGCGCCTTCCAAGCTGGAGAATCGTAGTTATCGGCCACGTACTTGCGGCCTTGGCGGTAGAAGTCGGCGCTTTGAGTGCCGAGCGCCTTTTGGGTGTCGAATCGATGGAGTCGCAGACCGGCGCCATAGACGGTCACGAGCAGGGCGGCGGTGAGCAGGGTCGCCGTGGCGTATCGGAAAGTCGCGGGAAATCTCATCGGTAGTCTGTTATACAGGCGCGCCGATGAAGGACGTATGAAGAACGATTTGTACCGGAGGCAGGTTCAAAAACCTCGTAAAAAAAGAGCGGGCCCGGGGAAGTCGGGGCCCGCTTAACCACGCTTTGGATGGCGTTTTAATTGCCTATTCTCTTCTGTGTTTCGGGGGTCAATTCTTTCTTCTGGCGTTCCATGTCGGCTTGGGCGTCGGCTGGGGTGCGTACGATGCGGGGTGTGAGGAACACGAGAAGCTCTGTCTTGGAGTCCGACCGACTGGTGGACTTGAACAGGTTGCCGAGGAGCGGTAGATCGCCCAGGATCGGCACCTTGTTGGTGGTCGAGGTCACGGTCTTGCCCATGATGCCGCCCAGCACCACCGTGTCGCCGTCCTTCACCGAGACGGTGGTATTGGCCTCGCGCTGATTGACGAGAGGCGCGTTGAAGGACGTGTAGCCGGTTAGCTCGTTGGCGGTCTGCGTCACCTCCATCGTCACCATTCCCGCCGGGCTGATCTGCGGAGTGACGGTGAGCACGATGCCGACATCCTGGAAGGCGTAGTTGAAGACCAGGTTGCCGTTAGTGTCCTCGCGCTGGCTGGTCACGTACGGCACCGACTGGCTAATGTTGATGCTGGCCTGCACGTTGTTGGACGTGAAGATACGCGGGGTGGAGAGGACGTGGAACCGCTGGTCGGTTTGGAACGCGTTGAGGTACGCGCTGAGGTTGCCGCCCGTGAGGGTGTATTTGAAACCTTGGTTGGAGGAGTCCGCGCTTCCCAATCCGTAGTTGGTTCCCACCTTGCCGGTCGAGCCGGTCACGCCGAACGCCTTCGGTTGGGCGAGCGACCATTCGATGCCGAGCTTGGATTCTGAATCGAGGCTGGCCTCGACGATCATGGTTTCGATGACGACCTGCTGGGGAATCTTGTCGAGTTGGTCGAGGATGACCTTCAGGCGTTCGACGGCGTCGGGGTCGCCCACGACGATGAGGCTGTTGGTGTTGGGGTCGGCGACGATGGTCACGCGGCCGGTGAGGTCGGTGGTGTTGACCACCTTGCCCTGGGCGTCGCGGCTGATCGAGCTGTTGCTAGTTGAAGACGTAGATGACGTTCGATTGCTTTGCTGGCCAAAGTTGCCGAACCCGCCGATGCCCTGCTGGACCGTCACATTGGCGGCGAGTTCGCCAGACTCAGCGGTCGGGTCCTTCATCTGCACGTAGAGGCTTTGCGGATCGGTCGTCGAGCCGCCCAACCCGCCACCAGTGTTGTTGGTGCGTTGGGTGTTGGTCGAAGTCGTGGACGACGTTCGGGAAGTCGTGCCCGTGCTCGTGGTGCGGTTGGATCCCGACCGGGAGCCGAAAGCCTGGTTGAGGAGGGTGGCCATGTCCGTCGCCTTAGCGTTGGCGAGCGGGATGACCGCGCTGGCGTCCAGCGAGACCACTTCCTTGTCGATGCCCTCGATCAGTTGCTTAACGATCACCTGGTTCTGCTCGGTGGTGGTCACGATGAGCGAGTTAGAGCGTGTCTCCGCCGCCGCAGTGCCAGAGTTGGCCTGGGTGGATTGGGTTCGGAATGGTCCGAATCCCTGGGTTTGCGTCGAGGTTGATGCGCCGCGCCCAGTCGGGGCGTTTGCCGAGAGCACGCTTTGGATCGGCGTCACCAGGTCCTGCGCTGAAGCATAGGTGAGCGGGTAGAGCTTGGTCACGAGCGGCTGTTTGACGTCAACGTCGATCTTCTTGATGAAATCGGCAACCTGCACTTGGAGCGAGAGCGGGGCGTACACCATGACGGTGTTGCTGTACTCTTCGTAAGAGGCGCGCACAAGGCCCTGGGAGTTCGAAGCGGTGTTGTTACCGCCGCCGGGTCCGCCTTGGCCAAATTGTCGTTGTCGCTGGGCTACTGGTTCGGCTGGCTCGGCAAGTTCGTCGACGAGGGTGAGCAGGACGCTCGGGCCGTTTCCGCCACCCGGTCCTCCCCCTGGCCCCCCGCCGGGTCCACCGCCGCCGGGCCCTCCGCCTGGGCCACCACCGGGTCCGCCACCATTAAAGCCGCCGTTGTTGAACCCGCCGCCATTGAAACCACCGAACGTACTGGAGCCGGACTGCGCGAAGGCGTCGTTGATGGCCTTCGCCACCGAGGCTGCGCTGGCGTACTTCAGGGTGTAGGTTCGAAGTTCCGATTTGACCGTCGAAGAGCTTTGGCTGGCACCGCCGGGAAAGCTCGTGCTTCCGCCCCCGGGGAATGCATTCGCGCCGCCCGGTCCGCCGCCGGGAAATCCGTTCGCACCGCCGCGGCCAGTAGCCGCCTTCGGCTTCGCTTTGATGACAAGGAAGCTGTCCTGCTTTTGGAACTGAAAGCCCTTAAGGTCGAGCGCGGCAGAAAAGACGCCGAACGCATCGCTAAGGGAGACCTCGTTGGGCGTCAGGATGCTCATCGTGCCGGTCAGCGTCGGGTCCTTGATGATGGTGACGCCCGCGGTTTGGGAGAAGAACCGGAGCACGAGGTCAATGTTCGCGTTGTGAAAATCGAGCTTGACCTTTTTCTTCTTGTCGAGCTTGAGGTCAGCCCATGGCTTGGCGGGCGCGGCAGTACCGAAGTCGTCGAATTGGGCCGGCGAAACGCACACCAAACTCAAGGCGGCTAGGGAAAGCAGGGTCGGTAATGTCCGTCGGGTGATCATCGCTTCCTCGTGGTATGGGTGCTTACACGATGGAGGATAGAAGAATGTTCTGAAGACGATATGAAGATGCGTTGATTGGGTGAGGTGGCGCGTTTAACGACGCCTGCGAAGCAGGGAGCTAAACGTGTTAATGCTGGACAGTTAGCACTGGCGAATCCCAGCTTCGCAGACGTCTTTACCGGTGCTACGACTAGTTTATCTTCGTTTTGTTTTCTGCAAACCGCCAACCCTCTTCGTCCCTTGCCCTAGCGAAGCGAGCCCCTTTTGCCCTGAATAATGTCCAACCTCGTGCCGAGTCGATGACGTAACCGCCCATTCGCCGTTGCATCACGGTAAATTACAAGTCGATGAGCGCATTGCTTGCCGCCTTCGTCGCCATGAGCACTCCGTCGAATTCCGCCCTGAACCTGGCCAACCTGCGGTGCGAGTACCTTGCTCATCCGCTCGCGGTCGAGACGACGTCGCCGCGCCTTAGTTGGATAACCGAGACGTCGACGTCGAACTGGCGGCAGTCTGCCTACCAAATCCTTGTCGCCTCGACCGCCGACCTGCTCAAGGGCGACAAAGGCGACCTTTGGGACACCGGCAAGGTGGCCTCGGACGCCAGCACTCAGATCGCCTACGCTGGACACGCGCTGAGTTCTCGCCAGCCGTGCTTCTGGAAGGTGCGGGTGTGGGACAAGGACGGCAACGCCTCGGGCTGGAGCAAGCCCCAGGAATGGGAGATGGGCCTGCTTCACAACGAAGACTGGGGCGCGAGCGAATGGATCGGCATTCCGGGTGAGCCGAAGGTCAATCCGGCCCCTTACTTGCGCAAAGAATTCACCGTTTCGGGCCGCATCAAGCGCGCGCGGCTGACCGTGTGCGGCTTGGCGTACGCCGACATGAGTCTGAACGGAAAGCTCGTGGGCGACACCGAGCGCGACCCAGGCTATACCAATTTCGATAAGCGCGTGCTGTACGTGGTTCACGACGTGACGGCCGCCCTGCACAGCGGTAAAAATTGCCTCGGAGCGGTACTGGGCACCGGCTGGTACGACGTGCATGACCTCGCCACGTGGCGGTTCGAAAAAGCGCCGTGGCGCGACCGTCCGAAGCTTCGGGCGGTGCTGAGGATCGAGTACGCGGACGGCAAAGCCGAGGACGTGGTGACCGACGAGACGTGGCGCGCGACCACCGGCCCGATCCTGTTCGACGGCATATACACCGGCGAGGTGTACGACGCCAGCAAGGAACTGACGGGCTGGGACAAGGCCGGATTTGACGACTCGGCTTGGGGTAAGGCCAGCGAGATGGCGGTACCGAAGGGCGAGCTTCACGCTCTGCCGTGCCCACCGGTCCGCATCACCCAAACCCTCAAGCCCAAGACGATTTCGGAACCCCAGCCGGGCGTGTACGTGCTGGACTACGGCCAAAACCTGACCGGCCACGTGCGAATCCATGGCAGGTTCGACGCGGGCCAAAAGGTGAGCATGCGCTATAGCGAGCGCATCGACGCGAAGGGCATGATCCACCGCGACGAGATCGACGTGTACATGGACAAGGCGACCCCGCCCCAGCCGTTCCAGACCGACGTCTACATCGCCAAAGGCAAAGGAACCGAGCAGTGGGAACAGCGATTCTCGTACTCCGGCTTCCAGTACGTCGAGGTGACGGGCCTGAAATCCAAGCCGACACCGGACATGTTCGAAGCGCGGTTTGCGCATACGGACTTGGCTAGCGCGGGCGAGTTTTCGTGCTCCAACGACCTGCTGAACAAGATTCAGCATGCGACGCGGTACTCGTACCTCAGCAACGCGCAGAGCATCCCGACGGACTGCCCCCAGCGCGAGAAGAACGGGTGGACCGGCGATGCGCACCTGGCATGCGAGGCGGGCCTGATGAACTTCGATTCGGCGTCGTTCTACACCAAATGGCTGGGCGACTACGCCGACGATCAGAAGCCAAGCGGGGCGTTCAGCCTGATTATTCCCAGCGGTGGATGGGGCAACGGCGCAACGCACCCGTCGTGGGACAGCGCGTTCGGCATCATCGCCAACGACATGACGAACTACTTGGGCGACGAGCGAATTCTGCGGCAGGCCTACCCGCACGTGAAGCGGTACCTGGACCACTTGTACGGCATGGCGAAGGACGAGGTGGTGGACTTCGACAGCCTGGGCGACTGGCTTCCTTGGAAGACGGAGACGTCAAGCAAGCTGACGTCGTCGGTGATGCTGTACCTGGACGCAACGATCGTGGCTCGCGGCGCTCGGCTAAGCGGCGAGACTGCCGAGGCTGAGAAATACGAGGCGATGGCGGCGCGGGTAAAAGACGGTATCGACCGTCACTTCTACGACCCGGCGAAGTTTGGCGAGGACACGCAGACGGCGCTGGCCCTGGCG
This sequence comes from Armatimonadota bacterium, assembly GCA_016125185.1. Taxonomy (NCBI): domain Bacteria; kingdom Bacillati; phylum Armatimonadota; species Armatimonadota bacterium. The sequence goes on from WGMG01000004.1 coordinate 29,929, forward strand.
ATCTACTTCGACTTGGTCCCGGCCGACCAGAAGCAGGCGGCGTTGGACGCACTGGTGAAGAACGTAGAGTCGCAGGGGCATATCGACACCGGCATCATCGGTGCGAAGTTCATTCTGCGGGCCCTCAGCGAGAACGGGCGGACCGACGTGGCGTACAAGATCGTGAACCATAAGGGCCAACCCGGCTGGGGCTGGTGGATGGAGCAGGGCGCGACCACGCTGTGGGAGGACTGGAAAGGCGAGTTCTCGATGAACCACATCATGTTTGGCGACGTCAGCAACTGGTTTATGCAGTGGCTGGCCGGCATCGGTCTGGACCCGGCGACGCCGGCGTTCAAGCACATCCTGATCCGTCCGACGCCGGTGGGCGATCTGACGTGGGCTAAGGGCGCGCATCTGTCGCCGTACGGCTGGATCCGGTCGTCGTGGACGAAGGATGCGAAGGGATTCCGGTTGTCGATCGAGATTCCGGCGAACACGACGGCAACGGTGACGCTTCCGAGCGGGAAGACGCAGGAAGTGGGCTCGGGCAAGTGGTCGTTTGCGGAGCAATTGGTGGGATCGCTACATGCCTCCTTGTGATTGAAGCGGTATGAGGAAGGTTTTCGTTTTCGACGGACGCAAGAAGCGGCGATGGGCCGTGTTCACCTTCGTCATCGTGGCGCTGATGGTTTTCGGCGGCGTCTTGGGCTTACAGAACGACCTGCAGAGTCACAAATCGCCGATGATGTCGGCCTTCATTGTGCTTTTTTCCCTGATGGTAGGCGCGTTTGGCGTGTATGAGCGGCGGGTACTGCGCAAGCGGTCGATCGTCATCGAAGGAGGGACGCTTGGGCTGTATGGACCTGAGGGTGAGGAGAAGTTCGTGCAATCGCTTGATTCCGTGTACCACCTGCATATGCTCCGCCCTTTTTGGTCGCCGATCCTGCCGACCACCTATCGGGTGTACTTCAACGACCGAAAGCAGGCGGCCTTCGAGTCCACTATCGACGGGGCCAGCGAACTGGTGGCGCTGATCGAGGACGCCTCGGGGAAGAAGTTCGTCGAGGGCTTACCAACGAATCCTCGCCCGCAGGCTGAGCCGTTCGATCTCTCGGTTGCGGAGGAACGGTTCGGCCCGACGTTAGTCGGCTCATGGTCGGAGCCTAGCTTCGGCAGTGAGCCCCTGGAGCAGAAGGTCATCGTGTTTCCCGACGGTTACGCCGTGATGTTCTGGATTCGGATGTTTGGTTCGACCACGAACCAATTGTTTCGGTGGCGGCAGACCGAGCCATTTGTGATCGAGGTGTTGGAGGTGACTCCTGGGCTGGAAGAGGAGCAAGCATGGCAGACCTGCCCGTACAAAGTGGAGGAGTTCAAGATGTTTGAGACCTCGCGGGGCGAGGCGGCGACGCGTGGGTTCTGGGGTTCGCTGATGACGTTCAGCGGGCCGCTGCTTGAGGGGATGACGTACGAGAGATTTGTGGCCGAACACCCGCTAAATTTTGCTCTTGATGAGGATGAGTAATTTCGTTTCCCGCATAGCTTCCGGCTACACGTGACAACCGAGCACTGATGACCCAATCTTCCTCAATTGCTAGGAGAGGACGTTGTTGCGACAGTGGACCGCATCATTTAGTGATGGAGAACTCCGCTCCCCGGCCTCAGCCTTTTTTCAGCAGCGAGAGGGACTGTTTGATTCGTTCGTCCAACGCCAAACCGGCGTCGACTTTGCCGACCACCGCTTCCGCGTCCTGGCGTCGGTAGCCGAGCGTCAGCAGGGCTTCGACAAGGTCGCGATCTGGGCTGGAGACCACCGCCATTGCCGCGCTTCCGCCCAGCACCAGCGTCCCCTTTTCGATCTTGGGGCGAAGCTCGAGAATAATGCGTTCGGCTAGCCGCTGCCCCACACCCGAGGCGCGGGAGAGGGTCTTGGCGTCGCTCCCGACGATCGCGGCAGAGATTGCGTCCGCGCCGACCTGGCCGATCAGGGCCTGAGCTACGCGTGGCCCGCACCCTTTCACGTCCAGCAAAAGGTCGAACACGCGCCGCTCATTGCGATCCAGGAACCCGCACAGCGTCACCCCGTCCTCGCGGAAGATCTGCCGTGTATACAGCGTGACTTCGGTCTTGGGACCCAGGCGACCCAGGACCGAATCCGGCACGATGACTTCGTACCCTACGCCCGCCACTTCGACGAGAGCGAGGTTCCCCTCGACCTCGACGACCACCCCGCGAAGAAGTCCGATCACTATTCGTCGATCAGGTACTCGGCGATGAGTTGGGCGGTGTCGCGCAGGGCGTCGATGTGGGTTCGTTCGTAGCCATGGCTGGTGTCCACGCCGGGGCCGATCAAGGCGACCTCCGCGCCGCCGCCAGACCGCCAATAGGCGCTTCCGTCGCTTCCGTAGTACGGGTAGATGTCGGGCTTCAGTTCGATGCCGCGCCGCTCGGCGAGGTTGCGAATGCGGTCGGTCAAGTTCTTGCTGTAGGGGCCGGAGCTGTCGGCGGTACAGATCGAGCAGTTGAGCTCGGTTCCATTCTGGCCGACGCCCACGCACGCCATGTCGAGCACGACGAGTTCAGCCAGGTCGGGCGGCAGGCCGTCCATTCCACCGTGGCCGACCTCTTCGAAATTAGAGAACAGCACGGTGGTGCGCTGGACCGGCGTTAATTGGCTCTTTTTCAGGGCCTCAAGGGCGGCGATGGCGCAGGCGACGCTCGCCTTATCGTCCAAGAATCGCGAGCGGATGAAGCCAGATGCCGTGATCTCGGTGCGCGGGTCCAGGTACACGTAGTCGCCGACCTCGATACCGAGGAAGCGGGTCTCTTCGGCCTTTGTCGTCAGTTCATCCAGGCGGACCTCCAGGTTCTCCGAGTTGCGGGCGGCCACGGTGGCGTCCTTGTTCACGTGGGCGGCACCGTTCTCGAACACGATCGAGCCGGTGATCTGCCGTCCGTCGCGGGTCGAGATGGTGACGACCTGGCTGTCGACGGTCGGCCACATGATGCCGTTGAGCGCCTTCAACTTGAGTCGGCCGTTCGACTTGATCTCTTTGACTTGGAAGCCGAGGGTGTCCACATGGGCGGTCAGCGCCTTCGGGGCGCTGTCGCGCAGGCCCTCGAGGTGAGCCAACAGTGCACCCTTGGTGGTGCGGGTGGTAGGAATGTCGAGGTTCATCAGCTCGCCTTCGATGAGGCTGATCGCATACTCGGTGTCGCCCGTTGGGCTGGGCGTCTGCAGAAGGTCCACCAGGAACCGCTTGAGGTAGTCGTCAGAAATTTCGAATCGTGCCATGAATTCGCTCTGCTGGAAGGTTTACCACGATGAGGGGTGGCTGGTGTACGGTTTCCCTGCGTCGTTGGGTTATGGGGCGGAAAATCGGGTGTGATTTAGCGGGAGGGACTGCGATAGGAAAGCAAGGATCTGGGTGGCGCGTATATGGGGACACAGACTCAGCGTTGCAGGTTGTGCACTCCCAAATGGATGTCCCGCCTTGCCCCCTCCATCCCTGCACCCTTCCTTCCCCTCGGGAGGAAGGGATTCAATTCTCTAGCAGAAAGCTGAAGGCAGGAAGCAGAAGGCTAAGACTTTACGCCCTTGCCTAGCAAAGCAAGCCCTTTGCCCTGAAAGGAGCCCTACTCCGAATCTTCGCGGGGGATGTATTCGTTCGTCGTAAACCAGTACGCGCTGAGGCCGACCATGACCACCGAAAACACGATCAGGGTGAACGCCGACGACGCGCCGGACAGGGTGTTCTCACCCAGCACACCCGAGATGGCTTCCAGGAATTTCTTGCCACCCTGCGAGTCTGGATGGTTCGCGATCGCCTGCATATGCGCCAAAATCGACAGCTTCTGCAGACCCGCCGACAAGTTCGGCACCGAGCTTTCCCACCCGAACGCGAACAGCACGCAGACGATCAGCGCGCGGTTGAAGACAAGCGTCACGAATAGGAACAGTGAGCCGTACGCCGCCGCACCCAGGAAGATCGCCAGCAGGTCGCGAGGGAACGCCACATGCACCTGGCCAAAGCCTCCGGCGCCGAGGATCGTGGCCACCATGCCGATGAGCGAGATAATGAGCACGGCCGTCACCGTCGCCATCCACCGCCCGACCAGCAGTTGCCATCGGTCGAGGGGGCGCGTCAATAGGTACACGATGGTCTTTTGCTCGACCTCTTGGCTCACCACCATGGTTGTGTAGATCGCCGAGGCCAGCGGCAGAAGCCGAAACACGAGGAGGTTGACGACGTTGACATACCGGTCGGTTGCCGTGATGGGTGTCTCGCTTCCACGCGACAGATAGTGCCAGCTAGCAGCCAGGGCAAACCCGGCGACGGCGAGGATGAGCCACGCCACCAGCTTGCGGAATCGCAACGCGTCGCGGAGCAGAAATTGGAATGGAACGATCATCCTTCCACCAAGTACTGGAACACCGATTCCAGATTGTTGTCGGGGCTGTTGAAGCTCAGGATAGGCATGTTTTGTTCAAGAACAAGGGTGGAAAGTGAGTCATAGAAGACGTTGGGATCGCGGACCTCAAGCTGAATCTCGCCGTTGCGCTCGTCGATCTTCGCACTGACGATGTTTGCCATTTCGGTCAACTTCGAGGCCACCAGCCGGGGCTCGGTTGTCTCGATTCGCACCTTGTGCGGGTACTTGTCGATGAGTTCGCGGATGACCGTGAGGTCGCCGGTCGCCAACAGTCGTCCACGATGGAGCAGCAGGATCGAGCGGGTCATCTGCTCGACCTCGTAGAGGATGTGCGAACTGACGAGGATCGTCTTGCCGTTCCGGGCCAGTGACTCCAGCACGCCCAAAAACTCATGCCGCGCCACCGGGTCCAGTCCGTTCAGTGGCTCGTCCAGTAGGATAATGTCGGGGTCGTGGACCATCGCTTGCGCAAGCTTGATGCGCTGGCGCATGCCCTTGGAATACCCCTTGATCTTTCGGCCCGCGCGCTCGGTCATTCCCACGTGGGCGATCATCTCCTCGGAGCGGCTCTTGGCTTCGGCGGGGCTAAACCCGCTCAATCGCGCCATGTACCGCACGAACTCGAAGCCGCTCATGTACTCGTAGAAGTTGTCGATCTCGGGGCAATAGCCGAGGTGCTTAAACACATCCGGGTTGCCGAATGGCTCGTGGCCAAAGACCTTGACGCCGCCAGTGGTGGGCCGCAGTTGCCCGGTGATGAGCCTCAGCAGAGTGCTTTTGCCCGCGCCGTTCATGCCCAGCAGGGCCGTGATTCCCGGCCCGATCTCGCACGTAATGTCGTTCACGCCGATGATCTGCCCGTACCAGCGCGAGGCGTTCTGAATTTGAATCATCTAGACCACCTCCACGGCCTTGACGCGGCTCCAGGCGATGAGGAATCCGGTGGTGACGAGGAAGAAGAACAGCGGCACGATCCACGCCGCGTGGGGCGCGCCGATGATGAGGTCTTCGGGGTTGAAGCGGCGTTCACCGCCAAAGTCCGGTCCGCGCCTTCGACCGGGCCCGCCGTTCATGCCGGGGAAGATCTGCGATCCATCTGTGCCCACGATCAGCTTGGCCATGCCGATCTGAATGCCGTCGATCGAGCAGTAGAACAACTGGCGAATGGGGCCGAACGGCTTGCTTCCGCCGAACACCGCCGCTGAGTTGAAGCCAGCCATGATGACGGTGAAGATGTACGACAGGAAGTACATTCCGGCATACGTCGCGCCCGCCAAGCGGCCTTGGTTGAACAGCGAACTGACCCCCAGTGACAGCGACGCGTGGAGTGAGCCCGCCACCGCCGACACCAAGATCAGGCGCAGGAACAGCCACGGCGACTGGCTCCAAAACCCGTAGTCTTGGAAGCTCATGTACCCATACAGGTAGAACACCATCATCGGCACCAGCGACACGCCGGTGATGAGCAGGAACACGCCCAGCCACTTGCCGAACACGTAGTCGAACCGCGTACACGGCTTGCTGAGGTACACCAGCAGGGCGTTTGAGCGGTTGTCGTTGGCGATGGAGCTCGCCCCAACCAGCAGAGCCACCACCATCAAAATCATCTGCGAAAACGAGAACGCGTGGACGAACTGATCCTTCCAAACGATCTGTTTGAGGAAGATGCTGGAACCGGCCGCGCCACCGCCGCCGAGGATGTTGTCGACGAACCAGAAGACCGCGAGCAAGATGATGTACCACCACGCGCTGAAGATCGACCAGCCCCAAAAGCCGCGCTTCTTGGTCGCCATCTTCATGGTCATCTTGGCGATGGACCACCAGCGGGCGACGGGCGACTCCAGCGGGCCGTCGTAGTGGCGGTAGCTGAGGTCGGCGATGGGGGAATTGACGGGGGCGCTCATTGTTGGATCGCCTCCAGAAAGGCTTCTTCGAGGCTTCTTTCGGCGAGTTTCACGCCGCGCACTTGAGCGCCGGACGTCTTGGCGATGCCGAGGATGGTGGCCATGGCGTGTTCGCGGGTGCCGGAGACTTGCACTCGGTAGGTGGTGTGCTTCATCGCCGCCGCAAGGGCGCCGTTCGCGCGAAGCTGTTCGAGAAAGAGGTCGCTAGGCTCGCGGAGGTCGACATCCAGCGGTTGGCCTTCGATCGCCTTCAGGTCCTTGATTCGGCCCTGGGAGACCAACTGGCCCTTCAGCACGACTACGACGCGATCGCACACTCGCTCGATATCTGGGAGCAGGTGCGAGCTGATGAGGACGTTGACGCCTTTGCCGTGCGAAATGTCCTTGATGAGGTCGAGCATCTCCTCGCGCCCCTTGGGGTCGAGGCCGTTGGTTGGCTCGTCCAAAAGCAGGAGCTTCGGCCCGTGGATCATCGCTTGGGCTAGCTTGATGCGCTGTTTCATGCCGGTCGAAAATGTTTCGACGTTTCGGTAGCGTGCTTCGCCCAGGCCGGAGTACTCCAGCACTTCGTGGGCACGGCGCAAAGCCTGGTCGGCGGGCATTCCCGCCAGTTCTCCGGCATAGGCGACAAATCCGACGGCGGAGAGGCCGGGAATGTGGCAATCCTGCTCCGGCATCAGGCCAACGCGCTGGCGGATCTTGCGGCCGTCGCTGTGCAGGTCGAGGCCGAGGATGTCGCCCGTCCCGTTTTCGGGGCGGATAAATCCGAGAATCGTCTTTAATAGGGTCGTCTTGCCGGCACCGTTCGGACCCAACAGACCGGTGCACCCCTCTTCGATGTCGCAAGAGAAATCGTTGAGGGCGACAAACGACCCGTAACGCACGGTTAGATTTCTGATGGACACTAGTGGCACGGTCGAAACCATCTTACTCAGGAACGGACAACAAAAGGCGATGGTTCTGGGTTCCGCCTTTAGTCCTGGGTGAGTTAGGGCTGGTACATGTGCGGGGATGGTTGACCTTTAGAGGCGGCACCAGCCTTGGGTGGCCCATGCTAAGGAATAGTTGTGAGTCGGCAGACCGGCCACGTTCCTTCCCGGGCGAGGCGTCTTCCGCTCTTAGCGGAAGACGGTGGGGAGGTAAAAGCGCGAGGAATCGTTCACAGGAGTCTCAACCCACGCCAACCCCAAACGGCCTATAATGGCGACATGAAACAGGGTTGGCGATGGCTCTCGGCCATCCTCGCGATCGCGGCCTGCGTCACTGCGTCCGCGCAAACTTACGAAACGTTCGATGGCAAGGAACAGAACGCCGTTCAGTTGTTCAACCATCTCTACACCAACCTCCGCGAATCCAAGACGCCCGGCAACATCATCCGCTCCTTCGCCTTCTCGTTCCGAAACCGTTCCAAGCGCGAAATAGGCGAAATCGACATTCGCATGGTGATGCGGGAGAGAGGGACCAAGGCCGTGGTCTACGACTGCGGCGTCAAGACCATCAAGTCGTTTGCCAGCTCGCAAATTCCCTACGTCGGAAGCCTCCTGCCCGAAAACCAGAGCGCCCTGCTGGAGTCGTTCGATTGGGAAATGCCCAGCAGTAGCTGGCGCACCGACACCTACGAATCGTTCGAGATCGCGAAGGTCCGGGCTTACAAAAACCCCACCGACTACCACCAAATGGGCCACCTCTACACCCTCATGCGCACCGCCACTCCCGACGAGGTGCTCTCGGTGCTGAAGAAGGACCCTACCCTCTGCAAGCTCAAAAACGACATCAACCTCACCAGTACGCACCTCGCTTTTGCCACCAGCGGCAAAGCCGTCATCGACTTTGTGCTTGCCCACGGCGGATCGCTATCCGACAAGACGACCCGTGGCGGCACGATCCTGGATTACGCCCCGATTTCTACCGATACCGCCGCCCTCGAGATCGCGGTCAAGCAGTTTGGCGGCGATGTCAACCACCAAAACGCCCTCGGCATGGCGCCTATCGAAAAGGCTGTCAACTGCGACAACCGCAAGGCCGTTCGCTGGCTGATCGACCACCACGCCAACCTCGATATCCAGGATAACTCCGGCACCACGCCCGGCATGGCTGCGATCGGCGCCGGCTACCCTCCTTGCCTCAAACTGCTCGTCGATGGCGGAGCGAAGCCAAACTTCATCAACCGAAAGGGCTGGGGCTGGCTCCACCAAGCGGTGCTCAACCCCGGGATGCTGGACTACGTCGATGCCTACAAGGTCCCAATCGATCAGTCCGGTCCACCCACCCAAATGACCCCGCTCCTCTTAGCCGCCTCCATGGGCAAAAACGATGCGGTTCGGTGGCTGGTGGCTCACGGTGCCAACACCAAGGCAAAATCGGCGGATGGCAAGACCGCCAGCGAATTGGCCAGCAAATCCAATACGCTCGGAACAGATCGCTTCTACCTCGAAGCCGTTCAGCAGGGCCTCGCCGACCGCAAGAAGAAAGGTTAGTCTGCCTCAGACCTTCGCGGTCTTTGCCTTGCTCGCTTCCTTGCGACCGCGTTTCACGGCGTCCCAAAAGAACGAATCGGTGCCCAGCGTGTTAGCCCTCTTGGAGTAGTCCGCGCCCGTCTTTCCGCCGACATCCTTGGCATTCGGGTTCGCGCCGTGGGCCACCAGCCACTGCACGACCTCGTTGCGGCCGTTCTGCGCGGCAAAGATCAGCGGCGTCGTAAGGTTCGTCGGCGGGTGCGTCTGGTCCACCGGCACGTGGTACTTGGCCACGTACGGAAGCATTCCGTAGTTCCACACCGCATAGTGCATCCAGCCATACCCACTGACGTTCACGCGCAGCGGGTCGGCCCCCTTGGACACCAACAGGTCGAGAATGTCCCAACGCCCGCCGGTGATCGCCATCGTCGCTGCTGTGTCGCCCCGCTGGTCCTCATGATCTGGCTTGGTTCCGTGGTCGAGGAGCCACTTCGCGGCGTCATAGTTCCGAGCCATGACGGCTTTCTGCAACGGCGTCTGGCCCACGGGGTTGATGTAGTTCGGCCCGCCGTTTTGCACCGCTACGTCCAGCGAGGTCGTATCCGGCGAAAGAGGCGCATAGTCGAGCACGGTTCCACCCGTCTTGGTCCGATCGCGGATCGAGCCGCCATGCTTCAGCACGTACGTAATGACCTCTTCGCCGCTGGTGGCAAAGGCGGCGTGGGTGGCCGTCAGATTGTTCGTGCTGGCGGCGGTGCATAGGGTTGGGTCGCTTTGAAACAACGCCACCGCCTCCTTTGACGTGCTGTTGGCCAGCTTGGTATAGAGGTGGCCAAAGTCGTGCAGGTCCTGCCCATCCTTGAAGACCTTCACCTCCGTGATGGTGAAGCTGTCGTAGGTATCGGCCCGCCACGCCCCGACGGGCAGATCGAACCGGATCGGGATCGAATAGGTCGAGATCAGGTTGGGCAAAATGCTCCCGTGGTAGGGAATGGCGAGGTTGGAAAACATCTTGGCCGTGCCCGGCTTGCAGGCGTACACCAGCTTGCCCGAGGGCCACTCGCGCGTCTCCAGTTTCACCGAGATCTCGGCGATCTCGCGCTTGGAGTTGTTGATGAAGGCGAAGCTGAAGGCTCGAAAGATCATGCCGCGCTGGGCCGCGTTGCCAATGCCCTCGCCACGCTGGTCGAAGATCTCGACGAGCTTCTGGTCCTTGCCCGGAATCGTCTCGAGCTCGCCAGAAGGAGTCTTGGGCTGTGTGGCGGCGGTGGCTGGCGTTGGCGACTCGCGCTTTGGTCCGCACCCAACCGCGATCACGCTTAGACAAACAACCGCCCACCATCGCCGGTCCATAGCCACATTATAAGGTTGAAGCGCCCCGAGGGCAAAAAACGTAACGCCTTCATCTCTCCGCTTGAGGATCGAAGTCCCTTCCTCCCCGGGGAGGAAGGGTGCAGGGATGGAGGGGACAAACGAGGGACATCCATTTGTGAGTGCCCAATCCTGGTTGAGCTTTGGATTGTTGCTGGACCCCGCTATAATGACATCCGGGTGAGGGACTACAAGGAAGCCAATTTTGCGATGAAAGCGGCGGCAAATCGCATGATTTACGCAGCGGCTATCATGATGGTTTTCACTTACTTGATCAATTTTGAGGGCTTGACGAGGAGCTACCGAGCCTGGCCGCTCAACTATTTCAATTTCAATGTTTTTGGTGCGATGACGACGTACTTCGTTACTACCAATAGTCCTCCGGAGAACGATCCCTCCGCCATCCCGAACATTGGGTTCGCCAAGGGGATGTACGAGATGACTCAGCACTTCTTCCTACCCAGTCCCATCTCGAACAAACTCCCATACCGAATTTTTCGCGCCTTCCTCGGGACCTTTTGGGGTCTGATCGTCGGCGCCTATGTCGTGACGCTCCTACCACTCATTGCGATCGAGTGGGCCTACTGCACCATCGTCCGCCGCTATCATCCGATAACCACCGCTGAAAGTTAGCCGAAACGACCGAACGGGCCTAATGAGAGGAAGGGTCCGCAACGAAATCCAGACACCGGAAGTCCCCCGCCCGTAACCCAAGAACTGCCATAATGACCTCCGTGTCCGAATATACGATCCTCTTTCTCGGCGACGTCGTCGGGCGGCCCGGTCGAACCGCCGTCAAAGAGGGTCTACCCGGCCTCATCGCCCAGTACCAGCCGCTTTTCACCATCATCAACGGCGAGAACACCGCCGCCGGAATCGGCATCACCAGCAACATCGCCGAAGAGCTTCTCGGCTACGGCGCCGACGCCATCACTCTGGGCAACCACGCCTTCAACAAGCGCGAGATCGAGGCGTATCTGAACTCCGGCAAGCCGATCGTGCGGCCCCACAACGTCGCTCCGACGGTCCCCGGCAAGGGCCTCATCCAGATTCAAAAGCAGGGTATCCAGCTCGCCGTCATGAACATCTGCGGTCGCGTGATGATGGACCCGATGTACGACGACCCGTTCCGCGCCTTCGACGAGTTGACCGCCAACCTCCAAACCCCGCACCGATTTCTGGACTTCCACTGCGAGGCCACCAGCGAGAAAATCGCGATGGGCTATCACTGCGAGGGCCGCGCCACCGCCGTCGTGGGTACCCATACCCACGTCACCACCGCCGATGAAAAAATCCTCGCCGGAGGCACCGCCTATATCACCGATGTGGGCATGTGTGGGCCCGTCAATAGCGTCCTAGGCATGGATCGAGACATCATTCTTCGCCGCTTCCGCACCGGTTTGCCCGAGAAATTTGAAGTTGCGAACGAACCTGGTGTAATCTCTGGGGTACGGATTTGCGTCGAAAAAGATACAGGACGAGCGAAATCTATTGAACGTTTTCGCGTCTAACGTTACAATTCACGCTTGGAGAATCAAAATTGAGCAGCATCTTATTAGCATCACTGGTCACGCTGATCGCGGCCCCGCAGGACGGAACCACGCTCTATCGGCCCGGAATCTCGATCAAGGATCAAGACATTTCCTTGAGGAGCTGGGGCAGCGGCATCTGTTCCGAGACCGAGGAGGATGCTTATGAGGGCACGACCTCCATTCGCGTCACCACCAAGAATCTCTTCCAAGGCGGCATCCTCACATGGATGAAGCCGGTCGACCTCGCTTCGGCCTACGACGACAAATCCAACCTGCTTCGCATCACCTTTAAGTCGCTCGACGCAACCGTTTCGAGCGGTGGCAGCGGTAAGGCCGGTGGCCTTCCGGGTGCTGCTGGCACGGGCACTGGCGGCGGCGGTAAAGGCGGCGCGGCAGGCGCAGGCGGATTCGGCGGCGCAGCGGGTGCCGGTGGCTTTGGCGGCGGCGGACAGCGCGGTGGCGCTCCCACCGGCGGCGGTGGACGACAGGGTGGACCGGGCGGATTCCCGGGCGCTCCTGGCGGATTCGGCCAAGGCGGACCGGGTGGAACCTCAAGCTCGGCTTCCGATGACACCCTCAAGACCATGCGGCTGATCATCAGCACCACCGACGGCAAGAAGAGCGAGGCCCTCATTCCGGCTTCGACCACGGTCGGCGTGGAGCGAGGATGGAAGCAGGCGGGTATCCCGCTTCAGGCCATCAAAGGCTTCGATAAGACCAACAAGGTCATCAAGGACATCAGCTTCAGCGGCGACGTCTCGACCGCCTTCTATGTAGGCGACCTCCGAGTCATTAGCGATCGAACCCCGATTCGCGCCGAACCGAACTTCCGCACCGCGGTCTGCAGCGTCAACAACACGCTAACATTCTCTGCAACCGGCTACGGCGGAAGCAGCGTCCTCAAGTACACGTGGGACTTCGACGATGCCGACGGCATCCAAGTCGACGCCGAAGGTCAATCGGTCAACTACCGGTTCCGAACCGCCAGCAACGACCTGAAGAACCCGGCCACCATGCGACCGAACGGCGAGTTCACGATCACGCTGACGGTCTCCGACGAATACGGACTGAAGACGCCGTACACGACGACGATCAAGGTCAAAGTCAATCCTTAAGTAAGGCAGAATCCCTGTTCCTGGTACCAAGGAACAGGGAAATTCCCACATTTGCACCCCTTTTTCGTACTGGATAGCGAATTAGGGTGGTTATTCGCGTATTTTATGAATAGACTAACAAAAGCCAATTATTCTGGATTGGCGACCTTTGTGATAGAGATATGATGCGAATAGCTGTGTTTTCGAAAGAAAGGCTCTTCCTCGATGCCCTATCGGGCCTGCTGGATAGACGAGGAAGCCTGCAGGTCGTGGCGCGAGAAACGACGGCCAAGGGCCTGGTTTCCAGCGCTAAACAAGCGAGCGCCCAGCTCCTGATCGTCGATAGCCAAGAGTTGGATGTCGATGAAGTTCAGTTCCTTCTCGGTGCCCGAGCCGTGGGTGACTTTGTGCTGGCGATGATCGGAAGCCAAAGCGATGAGGCGGACGAATCCAACGTCGACGCCCTCATCTCCCGCTCCGCCTCGGCCGAAGACCTGTACGAGTCGGTCTCCGCGCTGTCCTCCCGCGTTCCTGCCCGCACCAACCCGCGCGAAGGCAAGCGAGCGTACCGCAAAGGCAACGCCCTGACCCGCCGCGAATATGAAGTCGCCGAACTGGTCGCCAAGGGAATGTCTAACCGAACGATTTCCGAAGTCTCGTCCCTGCGCGAGCAGAGCGTGAAGAACCTTGTCAGCGTGATCATGCGCAAGCTGAAGTGCGAAAACCGCACCCAGGTCGCGCTGAAGCTGATCAACGCCGAAGTCGAACAACCGACAGACTAACATCCCCTCTCCTAATTCTCCGTAGGAAATTGGGAGAGGGTGTCGCCTGACCTGTGTCAGGTGACGGGTGAGGGCCAATCCACTAACTCGAACAAACGAGGAAGGCCTAGTAGGGACTGTAAAGCCTTACGAAGTTCCCGCCGAGCATCGCGAGGGAAATGGCTTTTGAGCGGTGAGGTAGGAAAAGATGAACGTGACCAAACCCCCTACTCCTTGTAAACTAAACGCGTGAAAGAACGAGTCCTCACGGCAATCGTGCTCCTAGCCATTGTCGTGGGGGCTCTTTTTCTCGATCCCACCGGATGGGCGACCCGCATCCTCGTCGTCCTCATCGCGGGCGTGGTCGGTTCCGAGCTCGGCAAACTGATCCGCGTCCCACTCCTCTGGATTCCTCTCCTGCTCGCCGTCGGACTCTCGATCTTTCTTGCCGGACCTACTTTGTCGATTCTGGTAGTTGCCTTTCTCGTATCGATGCCGCTTCTTTGGTACGGCATGGCAAAAGACAGTCGATTCATCGCCGGAGCCGCCGGCTTCTGCTGGGTGTATTGCTCGCTCGTGCCCTTCTTCCTGCTGGCATCGGCCAAAAACCCCGCCTTCTGGCCGCTCCTGATGACCGCTGCGATCCCGATCTGGTGCGGTGACACCGCCGCCATCTTTGTTGGTAAGGCGATCGGCAAGCACAAAATGGCCCCCGATATCTCACCCAAAAAGACCTGGGAGGGCGCGGCCGGAAACTTCCTCGCTTGCGTGCTCGCTGGCCTTGTGCTCGGCGTTATTTTCCACTACCCGCTCGCCTGGATGGCGCTCCTGGGCCTCAACTGCGGCGTCCTCGGTCAAGCCGGCGACCTCTTCGAAAGCTGGCTGAAGCGCAAGGCCGATGTGAAAGATAGCGGCACGATCCTGCCCGGTCACGGAGGAGTCCTCGATCGAATCGATAGCCTGATGGCCACCGCCCCCATCTCCCTCCTCATCCTCCAATCCCTCCTCCCAGTCACGAAGTAGTTGGATACGGGTGGAGTTGTAAAGTCCCTCTCCAGATTGTCCGTAGGAAATCTGGGGAGGGTGTCGTTCCGATTCCTAGGAACGACGGGAGGGGAAAATCCGCAGATTTAGCCGTACAAAGGAGTTATGCTGGTTTGTGTGCAAAGCGGAGATTTACCAGTGACCAACACCAAGTAGGAACCAACGAAATCCCCTCCCGGAAGGAGGGGTAGATGATTCGTGAGGCCCTACGCCTCCAACAATGCCTGACGAGCCTTCAGCTTTTCCATCCGCTGATTTAGCTCCTCCAGTAGCGCCCGATCCCGCTCGATGATCTCCGGCTTCGCCCGTTCCACAAACTGCGGATTATCCAGCCGCGACTGCAGGCCCGCCGCATCCTTCGCCGACTTCTCTAGGTCGCGCTTGATGCTCTCCAGAACCTTGTCCAGGTCGATCAAACCTTCGACCGCGATATGGAAATCTAGTCCGCCCGACGTCGCCGAGACAAATCGCCCCGACGGACGACCCGGCTGAAGGCTCTGAACCCACGCCTGAGACGACACGATGCCCTCGTTGCCCTTCAGGTCGCCTTCGTAGAACACCGTCTCGATCTGCTGAAGCGGCTTCAAGTCGATCTCGGCCCGCAATGCCCGCAGGGCTCTCGTCGCGGCAAACACAGCTTCGATCTCCTGCTCTGCCTCGGCGTGCGCCAGATCGTCGCCTAGCGCCGGCCAATCCGCCGCCATGATGAACGGCGACTTACCCTCCAGCGGCAGACGGGAATACAGTTCCTCGGTGATGAACGGCATGACCGGGTGAAGCATCTTCAGAAACGCATCGAACGCCGTCAAAAGCACCCACTGCGGGGTCCGCTTCTGCGCATCATCCTGCAGGCGCGACTTCGAAATCTCGATGTACCAGTCGCAAACCTCGCTCCAAAAGAAGCGGTAAAGCGCCTGACACGCCGACTGCAGATCGAACCGATCGTACGCCGCTCGGACCTCTTTTTCCGTCGCCACCAACCGGCTCAAAAGCCACTTGTCGACCGTTTGCAGATTCTCGGGCTTGCTTGGAACGCTGTCCACGTTCATCAACACGAAGCGCGTCGCATTCCAGATCTTATTGCAGAAGTTCCGCGCATCCTGCGTCTTCTTGTCGCTATATCGAAGCTCCTGGTTCTCACCCGTCTGGCTCAGAAGCGTCCAGCGCAGAGCGTCGGCGCCAAGCGTTTCAATCACGCCCATCGGGTCGATGCCCGTGCCCAGCGACTTGCTCATGCGTCGACCATCCTCGCGCATGACCGTCGCATAGATCATCACGTCGCCAAATGGCTTCTCGCCCACCAGGTCGTAGCCCATCATCAGCATTCGCGCAACCCACAGATTGATGATGTTTCGGTCGGTGATCAGCACGTCGGTGGGATAGAATGTCTTCATATCCTCCGTCGCCTCCGGCCAACCAAGCGTCACAAACGGCCACATGCCCGAGCTAAACCACGTGTCCAGCACATCGTCGTCCTGCCGCACGATCGGCTTATCGCCCGCCATTTTCTGCGCCTCTTCCCAGGAAACGGCCACAAAAACGTCGCCGTCCTCCGCGTAGAACGCGGGAACGCGGTGCCCCCACCAGAGCTGACGCGAGATATTCCAGTCCCGAATGCTCTCCATCCACGCCAAAAAGATGTCCTTGTAGCGCGCTGGAGTGAACTTCACCTCATCCTTCTGCACGGCCTCGATGACCGGCTTGGCCAACTCGCCTTGCCGCGCAAACCACTGCTCACTCAACAACGGCTCGATCACTTCGCCGCTTCGATCGCTGATGATGATCGGAATTTCGTGGTCCTTGATCTCCACCAAAACGCCTGCTTCTTCCAGATCAGCCACGATCTGCTTACGAGCCTCGTATCGATCCATGCCCTCGTACTTTTCGATCGCTGACACGAATTCAGGTTCAAATTCACGGTTCCACGCCGCCGAAATGCGAGCATCGAGATTCAGCGCGACCGGCATCGCCAAGTTGTGTCGAGCCCCCACCTCGTAGTCATTAGGGTCATGCGCAGGCGTGATCTTCACCGCGCCGGTACCAAACTCAGGGTCGGGGTACAGGTCGGCGATCAACGGAATCTCGCGACCAACCAACGGCAAACGAAGCTTCTTGCCGATCTTGCCCTCATATCGCTTGTCCGAAGGGTGCACCGCCACCGCGATATCGGCCAACATCGTCTCCGGCCGCGTCGTCGCAATCACGATCGAACCCGAGCCGTCTACGAAGTCGTAACGAATATGATACAGATGCCCTTTGCGCACCTCGCGCAAGGTCTCAATGTCCGAAACACTGGTCTTCAGCTTCGGGTCCCAGTTCACCACCCGCTTCCCGCGGTAGATGAATCCCTTGTTGTACCAATCGACGAACACGTGCAGAACCGTCTGCGCGTAATGCTCGTCCAGCGTAAAGCGTAGCCGCGACCAGTCAAATGCGCAACCCAGCGCCTTGAACTGGTTCAAAATCGTGCTTCCCGACTCCTCGCGCCACTGCCAAACCCGCTCGACAAACTTCTCTCGACCAAGCTGAGCGCCACTCGAACCTTCTTTGCGAAGCTGTTTCTCAACTACGGATTGCGTCGCAATACCCGCGTGATCTTGTCCGGGTA
This sequence comes from Armatimonadota bacterium, assembly GCA_016125185.1. Taxonomy (NCBI): domain Bacteria; kingdom Bacillati; phylum Armatimonadota; species Armatimonadota bacterium. The sequence continues at coordinate 47,115 of WGMG01000004.1, forward strand.
GGATCAAAACCCGCTTACCAAGCAGTCGCTGATATCGACCGAGCACATCCTGCAACGGGTAGCACAGCGCGTGCCCCATGTGGAGCGAGCCGGTGATATTGGGTGGGGGAATGGTGATGCAGTACGGCTTTTTCGTCGTGTCGGGGCTGGGGGCGAAGAGATTCGCTTTGTCCCAGGCGGCATACCATTTCGATTCAACATTCGTCGCCTCATACCGAGGCGGAAATTCCATCTGTTCCATGTGTGTTTTTGCACACCTCCCTGTCTTGGGGTGCAAATAAATGATACCAAATGCCAATGTTTCACGTTAAAATGTTCAGTGAAACATGAATCAGGTTGAAAAAGGGTTTGTCTTGGGGTTCTTTGCTGGTCAAGGGAGCTTCGGCGGTGACGGTCGCACACCCCATTTGACGCTGAGGATGAACGTTCAACACGAAGGACTCCTCCAGCGTCTCTGCCAAATCCTTCCCGGAAGCTTAATCTACGGCCCCTATGCTCACGGCGACCGGCACTACTACCAATGGATGCTCCGCGGAGACGACCTCGCGAAGGTGGTCGAAGACGGCGTGTTTGAAGAACTAGAGCAGTGGGACGAGCCGAGCTATGCCCGCTACCGGGAAATGGTCGACCGCTATTTCGTATCCGGCAAGCTGAGGTTTCGATCCAAAAAGAGGCGGCGAATCACGTCCTCTAGCGGCGGCTCTTCGACCGAAAGCGTCTGAACCGGAAACGCCCCCAGGATGCCCGATAGCGCAGCCGGAACCTCGGCCCGCGCAACCGTCAAGCACGCCGTGTTGCCCTCCACCGACGACACCGACCCAAATCGCGCAAGGTCGGCTTCAGCCACATCGCGGTCAAATTGAAGCTGAATTTGGCTCTCTCCCGAATCCATTTGCGCCAATTTCTCCAGCGATCCATCGAACACGAGCGTCCCGTGGTCGATGATGACCACCCGCTGACAAAGCTCCTGCACATCCTGCATATAGTGGCTCGTCAGCACGATCGTCGAGCCATCCTGCTCATGAAGCTCCTGCAGAAACTCCCGAATGCGCTTCTGGCTCACCACGTCCAGACCCAGCGTGGGCTCGTCCAGAAAAATAACTTTCGGTGCATAAAGCAACGCCGCCACCAACTCGCACTTCATCCGCTCTCCCAGCGAAAGCCGCCGCACCTGCGTGTCCACCTTGTCGGCCAACTGGAGCGCTTCGATCAACTGGTCCAGGCGCTTTTTGAACAGATCATCAGGCACCTCGTACAGCTCCTTGAACACCAAAAACGAGTCCATCGCCGGCAGGTCCCACCAAAGCTGTTGCTTGTTGCCCATCACCAGCGAAATTCGCTTCAGCATCTCCGGCTTTCGGTCCGTGGGCCGGTACCCCATCACGTGGCACTCGCCGGAGGTCGGATACAAAATCCCGGTCAGCATCTTCAGCGTGGTCGTTTTACCCGCGCCGTTCGGACCCAAAAATCCGACAATTTCGCCTTCCTCGATGGTGAGGTTGACGTCGCTGACCGCCTTTACTTCCGTCCGCTCGGGCCGAATCAGGCTCTTGATCGCGCCGCCAAACCCCTTCCCCCGCTTGGTGGTGAGGTAAGTCTTGCACAGATGGGTGGCTTCGATGATCGGCACGCGTCGGTAAGGTTTACCCGCTTCGGATTAAGATTGCGTCGCCGGTAGGTGGGAACGTAGTTTGGCGAGAAGCTGGTCCAGGTTTTCGAGGCTCGGGAAAATGGCGAGCGTTTTGCCGTTAGAGAATGTGACGAGATAGTGGTCGAGCTTTCCGCGCTTGTAGTAGGGCACCAGCGAGACGATCTCTCGCATGTCTTCGTGGATGGTCAGCGCGTTGCTGACGTAGACCGAGACATGATTGAACCGAGTCTCGATCCTCATTTTGTATAAGGGTTGCCAAAAGTAAGGAAAGGTTAAGAATATTCCCAAGAAATACACGAAAGTGTAAATCTTTCCCGCAATAAACGGCCCTAAGATGATAAGAGTGAAGCCCAAAAAGGCAAGTCGAAGGAGCCAAGGATTCCGACGATAGTGGTAGACAGCAGGTTCCTCGGCCCACCAATGCGGGTTCGGGGCAACCGTCATCATGACCGATTTCTCTCTCGGCTAAAGACGCCAAGCAGCCCGGGTCCGAAGTGAAAGAGCGCGAACGGCAATACCATAACATACATGATAAGACCCGTCGAAACAAGCTCTTGCCACGACGCCTTCGTCGTCCGAAGGCTATCGAAGACCTGCCACACAAAGCCAAAGAGCACAACCCCCGCGATGGTCAGCGACGAACGAACCGACAAAACGCGCGACGGCACCCGCTGCTCAAGATATCGAAGCCCGGAGTACGCCCCAAGGGTGAGCAAAGCCATGAACCACGCCATCGCGATATTCTTGAATGCGATGGCAACGGTCAAGGTGATGAGGATGGCAAGGATCGGCCCGAAAGCCCAATCGCGAATCGCCCACCGCTCCCAGTTCACCGCCTCTCGACCAACCACCGTAGTGTCATTGTAACACGGCCCTTGTAAAACGGCTTTAAGGGTGCGGACTCCAAGCCCTCGAAATCCGATGAACGAAGTTCAACGTTTTGGGAAGGTGGGCATCACGAAGTTCCCGCCATAGGGAAATGTCTACGATTCCGAGAGGCGAAGCAGAATCGGACAGCCAAGCGAATCGGGATTACCTACCAAAAAGGAAGCCCCCGGGAGCTATGAGCATCACGCTTACCTAGGTGGTACCACCTACCTCACCTCTTCGCAGACTCCTATCGTCGCGCGAAGATCCTCTCCTAAGAGGAGAGGAATCGGGCTGTCGATAAACTCCCCAGCATGCCCACTAACCCCGCTACCCACTTGTGGAGGATGAGCAGACCGTAGGCGAATCGGAGGGAAAGAAAGCGGTCAATGGAAGTCAAGCTCCTGGGAAGGTGGGCATCTTGCCCACCAACCACCCCAAATCAGGAAAGCGCTTTCCTGATTTCGCAAAAAAACCGCGAAAACCGCCCGCCACACCTTCAAAAACCCCGCCTAATCAGGCAAACTTTTCCAATGGCGGCTCTCTCGCTGATGTTCCTCCTCGCTTGGCAAGGCGCCAAGCCCCAACCGACCCAGATCCTGCCCCCCAACCTTCTCGAGTGGCAAGACCCCCAAGTCGTAGGCGTCAACAAGCTCCCGCCGCGCGCCGAGGCTATCCCCTTTGCCGACGCCAATTCCGCCATCGAGGCCGACCGCGACAAGTCGCCATTCTACAAATCCCTCAATGGCAACTGGAAGTTCTGGTGGTGCGGACGCCCCGCCGATCGTCCCGTCGACTTCTATAAAACGGACTTCAACGACAACACCTGGAAGACCATCCCCGTCCCTTCCACCATGGAAATGCAGGGCTACGGCGGCCTTCACTACACCAACGTCCGCTACCCGTTCCCCGCCAATCCGCCCTTCGTCGATGAGAACTACGACCCCGTGGGCTCTTACCGAACCTCCTTCGAGGTCCCGGCCGACTGGTCCACCCGCCGCACCATCATCCGCTTCGGCGGCGTCTACGCCGGCTTTTACATCTGGCTCAATGGCCAAAAGGTCGGCTGGAGCGAGGACAGCAAAGGCCCCGCCGAATTCGACCTCACCAACTTCATCAAGCCCGGCAAAAACCTCCTCGCCGTCGAGGTCTACCGCTGGACCGACGGCTCCTACTTGGAGGACCAAGACATGCTCCGCTGGAGCGGCATCTTCCGCGATGTCGCCCTCATGAGCACACCGAAGAGCTACATCCGCGACTTCAAAATCGACGCCAACCCGCTCAACGGTAGCGCCGAAGTCTCCATTTCCGCCGACGTCCTCGGCGTCGCCACGAGCTCGCTCACGCTCGACGCCGACATCTACGACGCCAATGGCAAGCAGGTCTCCAAGTCCGAAATCAAGGTCAGCGGCGGCCCCGTCCAGCCTCAAACCGAAAGCAAGCCGACCATCCGAACCGTGTTCGAAAATGCCAAGCTCTGGTCCGCCGAAACTCCCAATCTGTACACAGCCGTTCTGCAACTGAAGGACGATACCAACCACACCATTCACACCGTCTCCACCAAGATCGGCGTGCGCAAACTGGAATGGAAGGATGGAATCTTCAAGGTCAACGGCGTACCCGTCAAGCTCCTTGGCGCCGACCGCCACGAGGCCGACCCGCACACCGGCATCGTCCTCTCCCGCGCCCGCATGGAGCAGGACGCTAAAATGTACAAACAGTTCAACCTTAACGCGGTCCGTTGTTCGCACTACATGAACGACCCGTACTGGTACGAACTCTGCGATAAGTACGGCATCTACGTCGTCGATGAGGCCAACATCGAGTCGCACGGCATGGGCTACAACCTCAATCGCACGCTCGGCAACCAGCCGATCTGGCAGAAGGCCCACCTCGACCGCACCCAGCGCCTCGTCGAATGCCACAAGAACCACCCCAGTATCGTCATGTGGTCCCTCGGCAACGAGGCTGGCTCCGGGGTCAACTTCGAAGCCACCGCCAACCTAGTCCACCAGCTTGACCCCACCCGACCGGTCCACTACGAACGATACAACGAGGTCGCCGACGTCGAATCGGTGATGTACCCCAGCGTCGACTACGTCCGCTCATCCGGCCAAAAGTCCGACAACAAAAAACCGTTCTTCCTCTGCGAATACGCCCACGCCATGGGCAACTCCGTCGGCAACCTCCGCGAGTACGTCGAGCAGTTCGACGCCTACCCGCGACTGATGGGCGGATGCATCTGGGACTGGGTCGACCAGTCCGTCGAGCAGATCGGCCCCGATGGCCGACCGTTCTACGCCTACGGCGGCGACTGGGACGACCAGCCGAACGACGGCCCCTTCTGCGATAACGGAATCGTCCTCCCTGACCGCCAAATCACACCCAAGCTCTGGGAAGTCAAAAAGATCTACCAGCGCGTGGCCATCACCTCCGATGAGCCCGGAACCGGCAAAATCCACGTCCAAAACAAGTTCGCCTTCACCAACCTCAACCAGTACGACTGGAGTTGGACCCTCAGCGAGGACGGCAAGCAGATTTCCGGCGGCACGATTCCCTCCCCCGACATCGCCCCTGGCACGACCAAGGATGTCCAAGTCCCCATCGGCATGACCATCAAGAAGCCGGGCCGCGAGTACTTCCTCCGCGTCTCGCTCAAGACCAAAACCGACACCGAATGGGCGAAAGCCGGCCACGAAATCGCGTGGGAGCAACTGCAGGTTGCCAACCCGCTGATGGCCCAAGTCGCCCGCCTGGACACCATGCCCGCCCTAACGGTCAACGAGTCCGACCAAAAGGTCGACCTCACCGCCTCCGGCGTGTCCATGTCCTTCGACAAGGATTCCGGACTCCTCTCCAGCTACAAAATCGATGGCAAGGAAACCCTCGTCCGTGGTCCGTGGATGAACACCTTCCGGGCGTTCATCGACAACGATAATTGGTTCCAGGGTGCCTATTGGGCGTCTGGCCTCGGCTCGATGGCCCACCGCGAAATCACCACCAGCGTCGAAAAGCTCAGCGCCGTTGCCGCCCGTGTCACCGTCCTCATGGACTGCCGGGGCTTCAAAGGTCGGGGCTTCTTCCACAAGGCCACTTACACCGTCCTCGGCGATGGCTCCATCACCGTCGATAACGACTTCACCCCCGTCGGCGACCTGCCGCCGCTCCCGAAGATCGGCCTCGATCTTCGCATGGGCGCGCAGTACGACACCTTCACATGGTTCGGACGTGGCCCATTCGAGAGCTATCCCGACCGCAAGGATGCCGCCGATGTCGGCCTCTATTCGGGCAGCGTCGAAGACCAGTATCAGCAGTACGTCCGCCCGCAGGATAACGGCAACAAGGAGGACGTCCGCTGGGCCGCCCTCACCGACTCCGAAGGCACCGGCCTGATGTTCCAGGCGTGGGGTCACCTCGCCGTCACCGTCAGCAAGTTCGATCCGCGCGACGTCGATAACTCGCGCCACGAAAACGGCGAGCCACGCAAGAACATTCCGTTCTATCCGCGCAACGAAACCATCGTCAGCCTCGACGCCCAGCAGATGGGCCTCGGCGGCGCGTCGTGCGGCCCCGGCCCGCTTCAGCAGTACCTCTGCAAGCCCGGCGCACGAACCTGGCGCGTGGCCTTCAAGCCCGTCCGCAAGGGCGAGTTCGGCGATGGCCGCGTGGTCATCCCCGTCGCCCCGGTGCCAACCGTCTCGCGCAACGAGGAAGGCACGCTCAAGATCGGCGATATCGACCCCCGAGGGCGAATCTTCCGCATGAACGGCCAGGCCACCGAGTCGATCGCACCCGAGTCCGACTTCGCCAAGGGCGGAACCATGAGCGTGTTCCAGACCATCCCCGAATGGGTCCCGAGCCCGATGGTCAGCAAGGACTACCCGCTCCTCGTGCCCGTCTACCGACTGGCGCAGAAGGACATCCGCGTCCTCACCTTCGATAGCGAAGAGCCCGGCGAAGGCGTGGTCTCCCATCTATTCGATGGCGACCCCTCGACCTTCTGGCACACCAACTATAGCGACGGCGTGCACCGGCATCCCCACTTCGTAGTGGTGGACCTCGGGCGAGAAGTCGATCTCTCCGGTCTCGACTATCTTCCTCGGCAAGAGCAGGCCAATGGCCGCGTCGGCAAGTACGAGATTCGCGCCGGTCTCATCCAGGACCAGCTCGCCCTCGTCGCCAGCGGGACGTTTGCCAACAACGCCAACCTCCAACGGGTGACGTTCGACAAGCCCGTGAAGGCCCGCTACGTCGAGTTCCGGGCGCTAGATGAGGTCAACGGCAACGAGTGGACTAGCATCGCCGAGCTGAACTTCCTCACCGACAAGAAGGAGAACGCCGGTGGTTAGCCTCTTTGCCGCCGCCCTCGCGACTGTCCAGTATCCCATCATCCCCGAGCCGGTCACGGTGATCCAACAGCCGGGCCACTTTTCCTTCAACGAGGGCACCGTCCTCGTGGCCGACAAGGGCCTGAAGAAGGTCGCCGACATGGCCCGGGGCTACTTCCATCTCCACGATGGCACCGGCAAACAAAACGCCGTAGTTCTCAAAATCGACAAGTCTTTGAATTTGAATGATGAAGGCTATCGTCTCATAATCGACAAAGACACCGTCGAAATCTCCGGCAAATCCCCGGCCGGCGTCTTCTACGGCCTCCAAAGCCTCCGCCAACTCGTCCCCCTCGAAGGCTGGAAGGGCGCGACGTCCTACGATGTTCCCGCCGTCATCATCGAAGACGAGCCCCGCTTCAAGTGGCGCGGCGCGATGCTGGACACTGGGCGAAACTTCATGCCCAAAGAGTTCATCAAGAAGTTCATCGACACACTCGCCCTCCACAAAATGAACTCGTTCCATTGGCACCTGACCGAAGATCAGGGCTGGCGATTGGAAATCAAGAAGTATCCAAAACTCACGTCCGTCGGTTCAAAACGTGCCAAAACCATGCTCCGCTACAGCCCGGCCGAGTACGACGAAACCCCCTACGGCGGCTTCTATACGCAGGAAGACGCCAAGGAAATCGTCAAATACGCCGCCGATCGGTTCGTAAACGTGGTGCCGGAAATCGAGATGCCCGGCCACTCGCAAGCCGCCATTGCCGCCTATCCCGAGCTTGGCAACACGGGTGAACAGCTTCCTGTCGCGACCACGTGGGGCGTCATCAAGCACGTCTACAATCCCGAAGAGAAGACCATCCAATTCCTTAAAGACGTCCTCGACGAGGTCATGGCGATCTTCCCGTCCAAGTTCATCCACATCGGCGGCGACGAGTGCCCCAAGGACGAGTGGAAGGCCAGCCCGCGCGTGCAAGAGCTCATCAAGGAGCGCGGCCTCAAGGACGAGCACGAGATGCAAAGCTGGTTCGTGAAGCAGATCGACCAGTACCTGGCGTCGAAGGGACGCCGTCTCATCGGCTGGGATGAAATCCTCGAGGGCGGCCTCGCCCCCGGCGCAACCGTCATGAGCTGGCGTGGCGAAAAGGGCGGCATCGAAGCCGCCGCATCTGGCCACGACGTAGTCATGGCCTCCAACGGCGCGTTGTACTTCGACTACTATCAGGCGGACCCCAAAACCGAGCCTCACGCCATTGGTGGCTTCCTGCCGCTCCGCAAGGTGTACGACTTCGACCTCGTGCCTGCCGCCGTCCCCGAGGCCAACCGCAAGCACATTTTGGGCGGCCAGTTCCAACTCTGGACCGAGTACATCCGCACCCCCGAATACGCCGAGTATATGGCCTTCCCGCGCGGCCTCGCCGCCGCCGAAATCTTTTGGACTCCCAAGAACCGAAAGAACTTCCGCGACTTTGTCGACCGCCTCCGCGTGGACCTCACCAAGCTGAACATCAATGCTCGCCCGCTGGACGCCAACCTCGGCCTTCCGACGGCGGAATGGAAGGCGGGGCAGGTCTCGAACGACTACCAAACCAAGACCTGGGACATCACATCCGGCGTCTCCGGCGACGGCTCGTACACCATCCGCTTCCAATACACGTCCGGGGCCTTCCGCCTAGATGTCGATGGCATCGAAATCCTTGCCAACGGCAAAGTGGTCGGTGGCGATAGCCACTACGGCCGAACCGGCTCGGAGGATGTCGATAACGTCTGGAAAGTGAAGCTGACCGGCGTACCCGTGGGTGCAAAAATCGAGATCCGCGCCAAAGTCCGCGCCGACGGCGGCTCCGACTCGAACGGCGATATCGTCGTGACCAAAGGGTAGCTTGGGAGCGGGAGCTTCTAGCCCTTGCAAGTTCAACGCTCCCAACTTTTGGGACCCAGGGTTGCACTCGCCTTGGCGAAGCGTCGTATCCTATAGGCAGCGGAATGTGGAATGTACCCATACGATTCTTGGTGATGGCCGCCCCGGTAACGGTGGTGACTATCGCGGGCGGAATCTATGCGTACGAGTGCCTCGACACTCTTCTCGCCCCGGGCACCGGGTTCACCATGGACTACGCTACCCCGGCGGGGCCGCTCAAGATCGAGTGCGAGCACTACTCGGTTGACCTCATTCAGCAAACGCTTTTCGCCACCAAGGTCTCCATCAAAAAGGAAGACGGCACCCTCGTAGCCAAAGTGCCTTCGCTAACGGTCAAGGGCCTCTCGGTCGACAGTCTCGCGCCGAAGGTGCAGATCAAGGACGGTGAACTGTGGGTAAGCCGGCTGGCCAACGGCGAAATCGACCTCACCAAGTACTTCGGCCCGTCCGAAGGTGGGCAATCGCAGCAACCGTGGCAGATCAGCCTTCGCGATACCAAAGTGCATTTCCGCGACTGGACGACAGTTGGCGGGCAAAAAAACGATGTGACCATCAGCTCCGGCAACTTTGTCGGCCAGGGCGATACCAGCGAAGGGACAGCCAATGTGGAAGTCGATGGCCTCGCGAAAGGGGTGGTGACCTTCCACAAAAAGCCTGGACTCGTGTCCATCACCGGCAAGCAGCTTGAGGCAAACGTCGCCTCGGTCCTGTCGCGCCTTCGCCAGGGGCAAGAAAAGAAACAGCTCGCCCCTATCGAGAAGCTGAAGGTGGCGGGCGGAATCGTGAAAGGCAACTTCCGGTTTGAGGTGTCCGAGAAAGGGAAGACCCAGTTCACAGCCAACGTCGATTCCGATGTTCTGACGCCGGAGTGGGATCAGTACCGGGCGGATCGGGTTCATTTTGCCGGTATCGTGACCGAGCAGGGTCTGACCGGGAAGGCGGATGTGGACTATCGCGGGCTGAAAGGGCAGGTGGACGGCACCGTGGCCTACGACCCCAAAGTGTCGTTCGGTGCCAACGTGCAAGTGGCGGGTCTGACGCCTGCGCAGATCGAATCGTTCAAGGTCAAGATTCCCAAGGACGTGTCGTTTGGGTCGGCGGATGTGAAAGGTTACGTGACCTACGCCAACGATAAGATCGGATGGAAGGGTTCGGCGACCGTTAATTCGCCCGCCGCGTACGGCCTCAAGTCGACGCGGATGGACGTCGATGTAGCGGTCCAGGGCGACGACGTGCTCGCAACGCTGCATCCGGTCTCGATCGGCTCGACGGTGGTGACGGGCGACTTCGGCTACAACCTTAAGACGCAGGCGATCAAAGGCGCGGTCTCGACCCCCATGGCGAGCGCAAAGGACTTTTCGAAGTGGCTCCCAGCCGAAGTCATGGGAAGCAAGGCCCAGGTGGCGGCGCTGATCGACGGCACGGTCTCGAAGCCCAATGTGATGGTGAAGGGCATGGTCGATCCGCATATCAAATTGGCGGATCGAAAGCTGGACCTTAGCCGGGCCGACTTCGCGCTTCGGTTCGATGGCGACGTCTTCCACCTCGACCGACTGTCGCTGAACGACCAAGTGGGATCGCTATACGCCTCGGGCGACATCGACCTGAAGAAGGGAATGAACGTGCGGGTTGTGGGCAACGGCATCGACCTAGGGCAACTTGCGACGGACACCGAGGGCAAGGTAGACGTTCAGGGGCAGGTTCTGGGCACGCTGGACGCGCCGCACTACATCGGCAAAATGCAGGCCTACGGCGTCGGATATTCCGGCGTGCCGGGCAAGATCATGGCCGTTGCGACCGACTTTAGCGGCGACAAAAAGAACATCCGATTTAAGGATATCGAGGCGATGAAAGAGGCGAGCCAGATCACCGGGTCGGTGGGAATCGGCTTCGATCAGCAGACGCTGGACGGTACGTTCGCCGTCCACGGCATCGACATCCGCGACCTGTACGATGGGCCGGTGGGTGGCGTGCTGGACCTCAAAAACGTCGCGCTCTCGGGCACGATCGGGAGCCCGCTGGTGCAAGGGAACTTCGAAGCGAAGAAGGTGCTGGCGTATAACTTCGCAGTCGATTCCGCTGAGGGATTTGTTAACTATGACGGCCAAAACCTCCACATCATGCGGGGAACTGCAGACTTCGCCAAAGGGCAACTGTCGGATATTGCCGGCGACTTTTCGGTCAAAGACAAGAGCGGAAAGCTGACCGGAAAGTTCGACAAAGTCGATCTCGGCGATGTGACGGAATCGGCGATGCACCCGGTGAAGCAGTCGGACGGCGGAAGCGAGCAGCCGGATGAAGCGCCCCTCCAGTTGGCGGTCAAAGGAAGCACGGGCGGGACGTTTGAGGTGAACGTCGCCAACGGAACGTTTGCAAGCTTTAAGAGCCAAGGCCGCGTGGATGATGTCCACATCAACAAAGCCTTCTTCGGTTCGGGCGATTGGGACGCGTCGTTCGACGGCAAGGCGTGGACGTCGAATGCATTCATCGGCTCGCTGGACGAGTATTTCCGGCTGGATGGAGCCACCTATGTTCCAGACTCGCAGGGCATCGGAGGTGAACTGCTGTGCTACCGGATCCCGATCCAGGATTTGTTGAAGGCGGTAGAACCGAGGCTTGGATTAAGTCAAGATAATCTAGACAAACTTCATCAATTCGATGGCAAGCTCGGGGCGCAGATGGTGTTCGGCGGGAACTTCGATAACCCAACGGTCGACGTTCCCGACCTCGAGGTTTCCAACATCAAGCTGGGCAAAGAGGACCTTGGCAACTTCTCGATCAAGGGCCGGTACCAGAACCGAGACATTTCGGTCCGAGACGGTCTGCTGGAGGGACCGAAGAACAACAAGGTCAACATTCCGTTTGCGGGCGTCGTGACGCTGCCGGATCAATTGGCTCGACCGGACGGTACCGCCCAGTTAGCGGGCACCATCAAAGATACAGGCGAACTCGACATCGCGGGTTCGCTTTACGGCTTCCCGGTCAGTAAGTTTTCTGCGCTGGCACCGACGCTTTCCAATGTCAACGTGTCCGTCGACGAGGCGAACTTTACGCTGAAGGGCACGAAAGACCGTCCAATTCTGAATAGCCAAGTGAAGGTCTCAGCGGCACTAACGCCGAACGGCCAGGGGATGGTGGGCGAAAAGGGCTCGCGACTCCGTACGAATACAGATATCACGGTTCAGCCGGTGAACGGACCGGATGACGGCGCGCTGAAGGTGGACGCGACTGGCAAATTCCGACTCAGTTCGATCGCAGGAACCCTAGATTCGCATTTCTATCTGAACTCGGACTTCGGCTTGGCTCAGAAAACGCCGGTCGATATCCGTGCCAAGCTGGACGGAGACCGAGATGTGTCTAGCTTCTTCAAGGAGCTAGAGGGCGTCGAATTGGGAGACGACGGCGTGAAGTTGAGCGGTGGTTTCGACATCGGCAACACGTTCGAGAACCCGACGGTAGACGGCTCGCTGGACCTCAAGGCAGGGACGGTGCGGTACGGCAAATCACAAGACATTATCGGTCGTCCGCTGGACCTGAACCTCAAAGACCTATCACTGTCGGCGATGGTGGAAAACAATCCGAAGTTCGGCTACCTCTTGCACCTGAAAGCGCGGACGACCTCGAATTACTCCCACACTGACCCGGCGATCCCGGATCAGGGCTACCTGGCGTTCGATGGCAAGCTGTCGATCGATGACTTTGTGAAGCTAAAGCCGAACGATGGATCGTGGAAGGACCGCCAGATCATGGATGCCACGCTGGCGGTGAATAAGTTCGGCGTATTCCAATCGTTCCCGCAAGGCGCCTATGTGCAGGCCACAGTGGATGTGCCGGATCAACCGATCAAGATCGGAGGCACACTGGGCAAACCATCGATTTCGGGTGCCATTGAGTTTGAGGACACGAAGACGATCATCCCCACCCTGAACCCCACCAAGGGCACGGCCACCGAGTCGGTCATCGACCCGACGCTGGACCTGAAATTCTCGGCCAAGCAACCGATAAATATCAAGGCCTCGCTAGCGGAGATCAATGCCAAAGGTGAAGGTTCGGTTAAAGGAACCTTATCAAATCTCAAAGCCGATGGCCTACTGACGGTCGAGAGCGGATCGCTGACTCTGCCGGGCGGGAACGTGAAGCTGTCGCCGGACGGCACGCTCAAGCTTCAGTACGCCAGCACGGGCTTCGACAACAGCGCCAAGCTGGACGCGAACCTGCACGGCGAGACCTCGCTGACGGCGCTGAAGAACGGCGTGACGCCGGAACGGTACGACATCTCGATCGACGTGAAGGGCGACCTGCTCTCGACGACCGACAGCCTGCAGTTGACGGCGAGCAGTCAGCCTGGCGACCTCAGTCAGGACCGCATTCTCCAGCTTCTGGGCCGTACGGACATCCTCACCAACTTCCTGCAGTCGGGCGTGAACAGCAACGTGGAGTCCGAGCTTCGCAACGCCTTCGCTAGCTACGCGCTGCCTTCGCTGCTGAACGGCATCACCACCAAGTTGGCGAAGGACCTCGGCTTCGACTACTTCGGTGTGGACTACAACGCCTTCGAGCAGACGTCGGTGTCGTTCGTCAAGGGCCTGGGGAAGGGCTTCTTCTTGCAGGGGCGGCAGCAGCTTTATCAGCCGCTTCCCGGCCAGCCGACGGCATACGATTTCCGCTTGGCATACCGTCCGCGACGGGGGCCAAATGCCCTGCGCGCCCTCTCTTTCTCGCTCGGAACGGACCAACTACGGCCCTACAAACTGTCCATCGATTTCACGAATCGGATCGCCACGACAAAACGACCGTATCAAACGATCAAACTGCACGTCCCAAGTAAATAACGCAGGTACAGTTATTGTGTTTGCCCAGGGAGGATCGAGTTTAGTGCTGGCTAGAGTTGCAAGTGTCGCGTGTCTGTTCGCCATCGCCGTAGTGGCGCGAGCGCAGGATTCAGGGAAGATCAATGAGATCGCCATTCGTGGCAATAAACGGGTCTCGACGGTCGCCATCAAAGCGAATATGAAGGTGAAGGAAGGCCAGCTCCTGAACCTGGGCGCCCTGAAGGAAGACTGCCAGCACATCCGCGATATGGGTTGGTTTTCCAAGGTGGACTACACCACCACGCCGGTAACCAACGCCGAGGGCAACTCATGGAACGTGACCATCGACGTGCAGGAATACGAAGTCGTGCGCGAAGTAGCGGTGGTCGGCAACAGCGCGATTCCTACTCAAGACATCCTCAAAGTCGTCTCGTTCAAGCCGCCGGCAGGCGCGAAGGACGAGGACCTCAAGCCTTTCAATAACGCGGACCTAGGCCCGACGGCCCAGGCGATCGCCAAGCTTTACACGGACCGAAAACTCTTCGGTCTGGTCGAGGGCATCGGCCCGGATCAGCAGAACCCAGAGACGGTTATCATCAAGGTCAAGGAACTGACGGTCAACTCGGTGACGGTCAAAGGGATGACCTCGACCCGACCCGGAGTCTTTAACCACCTGATCAAGACCAAGCCGGGTGACGCGTACAGTCCGGACAAGTGGTACAAGGACTACTCCCGCATTCTCAGCACGCAGTGGTTCGAGGGCGTCAGCCCGACCCAGCCGTCGCAGTCTGACCAGGAAGAGGGAAGCGTGGACTTGGTGATGAACCTCAACGACGCGCGAACCGGCCTCTTCAACGCCGGCGTCGTGTTGGACCCGCAGAACTCGCTGGCGGGTGCGGTCAGCTACTCGGATTCAAACTTCTTGGGGAGCGGCCAAACGGTCGGATTCAACTATACGCAGGCGACGGCCGGTTATGGCGGAAGCGTGAGCTTGGACTACGCCAACCCGTTCATGGACAGCAAGGATACGGCACTCCGAGTGTCGGTTTACGACCGCCTGAACTTCCGCTTTAGCAGCACGTTTGCAGGGACCACCAATACGGCCGATCAGTACAAGGAACGGCGTACGGGTATGACGATTTCGGCGACGCGACCGGTCAGCGAAAAGATGAGCTTCGGCCTGTCGTCCCGGTACGAGCGCATCAACACCGACAATCCGACGTTGAGTACGTCGGTTGGCTCCGTACCGTATGTTCAGCAGGACGGCGAAGTGGGCTCGTTTGGCCTCACGTCGATCATGAACACTCGCGATCTGGACATCGACCCATCGAAGGGAACGTACCTGCGGGTCGATCTGGAGCCCGGCTACTCGGTGATCCGACCGGTGACGACCTCGCCCCCCGATCTCCGCAACGTCAAGGACGGCCGCTTCGGCTTTGTGAAGCTGAGCTTCGACTATCGCACGTATTACACGCGCAACAAGAAGCCGCGCACCCCGGACGACATTTCGCGTGAAGTTTTCGCCTTTCGTTTGAAAGGAGGCACCGAAACCGGAACTGTTCCGTTCTTCGAGCAGTATTTTGCAGGAGGAAATGATTCGGTTCGAGGCTATAGCGAAGACCGATTCTGGGGCCGCAACTCAGTGGTGGCGACTCTGGAATGGCGCAAGCCGATCCAGGAGCAGTTCAGCTTGGTCACGTTTGTGGACTACGGCGGCGCCTGGGGCGGTTACGCGGGCGTGGCTGGCTTTGAGCAGAGCGCGAAGCCGACGTTCCACTACGGCTACGGTGTGGGTATCCGCTTCCGCACTCCTCTGGGTCCCATCCGCCTCGATTACGCGTTTAACGATCAGGGAAGCTCCCGAGCTCACTTCATGATCGGAACAAGCTTCTAACACAAGGAAATAGAAACTGAATGAATAAGACATATTGGACAGGGTTCCTCTCCGGTACGACGGTTTTGGCGCTGGGCATGACGGCGATTTTGGCCGGCTCGGGCTTTCAGGGCGCCAACCAAAAGATCGGCGTGGTCGACTCGAACGACGTGATCCAGAAAGTGGCCGTCGCGAAGAACCTGATCGAAACGGAAAAGAACCTGCGCACGGACCGCGAGACGGTGGTGCAGTTCTTGGATCGGTACCGCATCATGAAGAAGGAAGATGCGGATAAGTTCAAGACTTTGACCATCAAGCCAAACAAAACGGATGCCGACAAGGCCGAGCTTGAGAAGATCAAGGCTGGGGCCGAAGACTCGCTGAAGAAGTTCAAGGACCTCCAGTTGAAGTCGAGCCCGACCGCCGACGAACTGAAGGCTCTGGACGATTTCCGCAACCGGCAGAGCGAGATGAGCGACTATCTGCAGAGCCTGGTCAACGACTTTAAGCAGGAACTGCAGGATATCCACGACAAGAACCAGAATGACCTGCTTGAGGCATTCAAGGCGGGTCTCGCCGACGTGGGCAAGAAGCAGGGCTACACGCTGGTCATGGACAAGAACGTTGCCCCTTACGGTGCCAACGACTTGACCGACGAAGTCTCGAAGGCCGCGGCGAAGAAATGAAGTCGGGACGCCTAGCTTGGACGGGGTGGATTGTGGCCGCTGGGCTCGCCGGAATGATGGTGGGCAGCGGGTTCCAGACCCCCTCGATCAAGCTGGGCGTCGTCGATTTGAACGGTGTGATCGATAAGAGCGAGGTCGGAAAGACGACCAAGAAGACCTTCGACGACATGAAAGGCGCTCGCGAAGGGGTGCTGGAGTTCATCGACCAATACCGAATCCAGACCATCGAACAAGCCACGCGCATCCGCGAACTGATGCTGAAGAAGGATCGGACCAAGCCGGAGGATGCCGAATTGGACCGCCTAAAGGCGGACGTGATCGCGACCAGCAAGCGATCGCAAGAACTGGCGACGAAGGCCAACCTGACGCCGGAAGAGCGGACGCTGGTGGAAGAGTATTCGCGTCGCAGCCAGATCATCATCGACCTCTCGAACCGATGGCTGCGGGAGTTTGCCGACGAGATGCAGAAGTGGGTCTCGGATCGCAAGGACGAGAACTACGTGAAGGCGCGGGCGGCAGTGAACGAGGTCGCGGCGAAAGACGGATACACGATGGTTTTTGAAGGGACGGTCGCGCTGTACGGTGCGAACGACATCTCTGACGCGGCGCTGACGGCGATGAACGCGAAGCCGTGAGATTTTGAGCTACAAGCTTCTAGCGTCTTAGTTGCAAGCATTTCGTTTGTCTGGCGGACGAAGGTGACCCACCCAGTTCGCCTCCTGCTAGAGCTTGTCGCCCGGCAATCGAAAGCCTGATCGCGGATGGATTCGAACCTGAAATTGTCCGAGGAGTCCCAACGGGATGTAACAGTCTCTTCTGCGATCAGAATTCCTGGCTGACAAGCCCATTTCCGATGCGCCAAAATGCTCCTATGCACCACTCGCTCAAGGCGACTCGCGAGAACCTAAACGGCCATTTTTCACGGGATCTTGCCCCTGTGCTGACCATCGATCCCGGCGACCGGGTGACGTTCGAATGCTTGGACGCGAATTGGGGATTGGAGCCGCACAACGGAACGGATATCGATCGGCGCACGGTTCAGCGACGGCCGGACGGCCTGGACGCCGGACACGCCCTCACCGGGCCGGTTTTCGTCCGCGGAGCAAAGCCCGGTCTGACCCTGAAGGTCAGCATCGAGAGCCTGGCGCTTGGAGGGTGGGGAACCACCTATGTGGGCGGATGGCCGAGCGAGTGGAACGCCAAGCTGGGCGTCGAGAGCGAAGGCGCGATCCTCTGCTGGGAATTCGATTCAGACGGCAAAGTGGCGACGAACCAGTTTGGAGATCGGATCGCGCTGAGTCCGTTCATGGGGGTGTACGGCATGCCGACCGATGTACCTGGCCTCCAATCGACGATTCCGCCTCGGCGCACCGGCGGCAACCTCGACTGCAAAGAACTGGGCGTCGGCTCGGTTCTCTATCTGCCCATCGAGGTCGAGGGTGGGCTGTTCAGCACCGGCGACGGGCACGCGGTGCAGGGTGACGGCGAGGTGTGCATTACGGCCATCGAGGCGGCGGTGGAGGCGGTGACGCTGGCGTTCGAGGTCGTTTCGGACATGCCGCTACGCCGCCCAGTCGCAGAAACGCCGTCGGGATGGGTTGGCCTGGGATTTGGGGCGACTTTGGATGAGGCAATGTTGGACGCGATCGAGACGATGGTCGAGCTCTTGGGATGGCGGTACGGGCTAGATCGGGTGCGGGCGATCGGGTTTTGCAGTCTGGCGGTGGATTTTCGGGTGACTCAGGTCGTGAACGGAACGGTCGGAGTTCATGGGGTCTTGCCGCATGGGAAACTGAAGCTTGGATAGCGCTCGTTTCAAAGTTTGGGAGGTTTGCTCCTGAACCGAACACGGGCAACTCCCAGCTAAGCAGGAGTCGTTGTCCGCGCAACCCTTCTTTCAGAGGCTCAGGGCTCAGCTCGCCGCGTGAATGACCGGTCGCAGATTCGGATCGGATTCTACTCGCCGTAAAATCTCGCGCGTCAACGGAGCGATGTCGCCTTCGCCCGAGAAAAGGAACTTCATCAAGTACGCGCCAGGGCCGCGCTCTCCCCAATTAAAGTATGCGTGGGCGCGCTTGCCGCTGAGGCGGCCAAGGTGGAGCAATAGTGCCGCCAGCGAGTTCGGCACGGCCACGCCAGTCGCGCGCAGAATCTTGTATCCTTCGACCTCGTAGCCGCGCACCGAAAGTACGCCGGAGAAGTTCGATGCGTCCTTGATCGTCACCTCGACAAAGAGGATCGGCTCGTCGGGTGCGATGTCGTGGTCGCGGCGCGCCTCGATCTCCTTCAGTCGATACTCCTCAAGGTCTTGTGACTCGGGGCGGTTGGGAATGACGCGGATATGACTGCTTTGGGCCGCGCACTGTCGCACGAATTCTAGCGCCTTCAGGTCGAGTTCGACGCTACTCACGCGAAGCTCCAGCGTGCGCCAAATGCGCGAAATGAACGAGATCAGCACGATGCCGAGGATGAAACACGCAGCGATGCGGATGCCGTCCGGCTTCTCGTAGATGTTGAGGACCGTGGTGTAGATGAAGATGACGGAGATGATGCCGAAACCCCACTTCGACCACTTCTTTTTGCGGCGGGTCGAGATGGTGGCAGCGATGGCGGCCGAGGTCATCAGCACCAAAACGCCGGTGGCATACGCGCCACCCTGGGCCGAGACGCTGGCGTTGAATACGAGTGTGACGATGAAGGCCACGAGGGTGAAGATGAGTACCAGCGGGCGGTTCGCTTTGGTCCACTCTGGTGCCATGCCAAATTTCGGCAAATAACGCGGAACGAGGTTCAGGAGTCCGGCCATGGCCGACGCACCGGCAAACCAAAGAATGAGGATCGTGCTGACGTCGTAGACGGTGCCGAAGTTCGGCCCGAAGAAGTCGTAGGCGAGGTACGCCAGGGCGCGCTCGTAAGCGGGTCCGCCTTTTTCGAACAACGGAGCCGGGATCAGCGTGGTGGTGACGATGCTCGATGAAATGAGCATGACGCTCATGATCAACGCCGCCGACAGCAGGAGCTTGCGGGTGTTCTTGATTCGGACCACCGGCTTTTCTTCCGTGTCCTTCTTTCCGCCCTTCACGAGGGTCATGACCGAAACGCCGGTTTCGAATCCGGAGAGACCAAGCGCGAGCTTGGGGAACAGCAACGCGGCCATCGCGATCAGCATGATCGGGTTACCGTTGTGGTACGCCGGGGTGTGAAGCTTGTCTTGCCAGATCTGAATGTGCTTGGGATCGGCAATGACGCGTTGGATGCCTTCGAAAATGACGATGGCGTTGAGCACGAGATAGCCGAAAACGAGCACGATCGCGATGTTGACCGCCTCCTTAAATCCCTTGAGAAAGACGAGTGCGAGGGAGATGATCAGCAGGAGCGTGACCGCGATTTCATGGCCCTGCATGTGCAGGTGCAGTTTGTTCTGTACGAAGTCGTTTTCGATGAAGTGGACGGCCGCATCGGCGGCGGAAAGCGTGATCGTTATGATGAAGTCTGTAGCGGCAAAACCTAACAGAACGAGGACAAATGCCTTGCCCTGCCACCACTTCAGCAGCTTCTGAAGCATGGCGATCGAGCCCTCACCGTGGGGGCTCTCTTGGGCAACTTTTGCGTACACCGGGTAAGCGCCGAACAGCGTGAGGAGGACCAGAATGATGGTGGCCAACGGCGACAGATACTTGGCGGCTTCGAAAGCGATGAACGGCTGATAGCCGAGGGTGGAGAAGTAGTCGACGCCGGTAAGGCACATGACCTGCCACCAAGGATGAGCGGCGTGTTTTCCCTCTTTGCTGGATTCGGGTTCGTAAGGTCCGACGGGCTCTTCGGCATGTCCTTCGAGGAGCCACTTCACGATGGGGGAATGTTTCGTGCTTTTGAAGGTGGATGGGAGTTTAATTTCCATAGATGGGCCGGTCGGCGTTTTCGATTAGATAGCTTATCCCAAACATATTCATACGGTCGGTAAACTGGAATAGATTCATGGCGAACTATGTATGTAGCGTGGGGATGGAAGTCCACGCGGAACTGGCAACCAAGTCGAAAATGTTTTGTCGATGCCAGGTTGCCTTTGGCGGAGAGCCGAACACTCGAACCTGTCCGGTCTGCCTGGGCCTGCCCGGCGCATTGCCGGTGCCTAATCGCGCCGCCATCGAAATGGTGCTGAAGACCGCACTGGCGCTGAATTGCAAGATCGCGATGAACAGCATCTTCCACCGAAAGAATTATTTCTATCCCGACCTGCCCAAGGGCTACCAGGTATCGCAATACGGCGAGGAAAACCCGCTGGGCTACCACGGTTACCTCGATATTCCGACCACAGATGGTGGCACCAAGCGCATCGGCATTCGACGCGTCCACCTAGAAGAGGATACGGGCAAATTGATGCACCTGCCGAGCGGAGGGAGTGGCGTGGACTACAACCGCGCTGGCACGCCGCTGATGGAGATCGTCACCGACTTCCCGCCCGACATCAGCAATGGCGACGAGGCGAAGGAGTACATGACCCAGCTTCGCCAGATTCTCATCTACCTGGGCGTCTGCGACGGAAAGATGGAAGAGGGATCGATGCGGTGCGAGCCGAACATCTCGATTCGCGTATCGGGGACGGACGAGCTGGGCACCAAAACCGAGCTCAAGAACCTCAACTCATTCCGCTCGGTGCAGATGGGTATCGCATTTGAGGTTCGCCGCCAGGCGGCGGTGTTGGACGCAGGCGAAAAAGTACTCCAGGAGACGCGCGGCTGGAACGAACAGCGCGAGTCGTCCTTCGCCATGCGCGTGAAGGAGGCCGAAAACGATTATCGGTACTTCCCCTGCCCGGACCTGGTGCCGATGCAGTTCGACGAAGCGTACATCGAGTCGCTTCGATCGTCCCTGCCCGAACTTCCGCTGGCGAAGTTCAAGCGGTACACGGAAGAGTACGGCCTCAGCGTGTACGATGCTAACCTGCTGATTTCCGACGTCGCATGGGCGACGTGGTTCGAGAAAGCGGTGGTCGAGGGCGGCGAACCGAAGGCCATCTGTAACTGGATGAACTCGGACTTTGCCAAGATGCTGAACGAAGAGGGCAAGACTGCGGCGGAAAGCAAGATCACGCCGAGCCACCTCGTCGAGTTAACCAAGCTGATTGCGGACGGAACCATCAGCGGCAAGATCGCCAAGAAGCTTTTCGCTGACGCCTATCAGACCGGCAAGATGCCGGGTGAACTGGTGAAGGAGAGTGGCGCGACGCAGATCACCGATGATTCGGCGATTCGCCCTATCGTGGAGGCGGTTTTGGCCGAAAATCCCGATGTGGTGGCGAAGTACCGATCCGGTCAAGCCAGCGTGAAGGGCTTCCTGGTGGGGCAGATCATGCGGCAGAGCCAAGGACGCGCCAACCCCGGACTCGTGCAAAAACTGCTCGACGAATTGTTACAATAGGAATTAATCATGGGTTTCATCGCCTCGACGGCATTCATTCTCGCGACGCAGGGGCTGGTTAAAAATGAGTCGAACATCCGACTCGATCCGCCTGTAGCCTTGGCAGTTGTGCCGACGAAAGATCGTCTGGACGAAATCTGGGGCAATGTCGACAACCGCGTCAACGAGCAGATCGACGTCTGGTTCGACGACGGCGAGTTTCCGACCATCATCTCGCTCCTGAAGGTGCAGTACGCGTACTCGCCCGACGACTATGAAGTGGCGACCAACCTGGGCTGGATGCAGGAGAACATCGAACTGAAGAACGACGCGATCGCAACCTACACCGAATACCTGAACGCCCACCCGAAGGACGGCGATGCCGCCCTGCCGCTGGCTTTCTTGTACTACAACATGAACAAGGACTACGCCAAGGCGGTCGAAATTCTGGAGCCGATGCTGAAGTACAATCCGAGGCCCAACACGTACCGTGTCCTGGCCAAGAGCTACGAACGGCTAAAGAAGTACAGCGACGCGATCCGCATTTGGGAGCTGGAACTGAAGCGCTGGCCGGACGAAGAAACCGCGAAGGCAAACATCAGGCGAGTGAAGCAGAAGCTGGGCATAGGCGGCTAATCGCCATGCACACCGACGTCGTGGTGACGGTTCAGCCGAAATCTTCGCAGAACAAAATCGCGGTTGAGGAAGTCGGAGTGAAGGTATGGGTCAACGCACCGCCGGTCGATGGCGAGGCAAACGAGGCGGTTTGTCGGCTGGTTTCCAAGGCGTTGCGGGTGGCCAAAAGCAAAATAGAGATCGTTCGGGGCATTTCTTCGCGAGAAAAGACTCTTAGAATTGAAGGATTGACCGAAAAAGAAATATTAGAGCGTTTGAAGACGCCCTAAAATAGAAACACTGTCGTCAAAGAGAATAGCCGTTATGAGTGATGCGAATCGAACACAGATGATGGGGGGTGCCAACCGCACGCAAATGCTGAACACCGACCCGAACCGTACGATGATGGCCGGCGCGCCGTCGATGGACCCCAACAAGACGATGATGGGCTCCGCTCCGACGATCAACGCGACGGTGACCATCAAGCCCGTGCAATGTCCGGTTTGCAAAACCTTCAATCCCGTCGGCGTGATGTTCTGCGTCGATTGCGGCCTCATTTTCGACCGAGCGCTCCCGGCTGACGCATTCGGCGCCCCAGCGGTGCAGGTTCCCATGCTGGTGGAGCAGAGCGGGCGCGAGCATCCGCTTCGCCCCGGCGCGACCACGATCGGCCGCGAAGGCGATATCTCGCTGATGGATTCGCGCATCAGCCGACGACACGCGCAGATCACCAACACCGACGGCGCACTCACGCTGGAAGACCTTGGCTCCTCGAACGGTACCAAGATCGACGGACGCGCAATCGCCGCAGGCGAGAAGGCCCCGCTGGCGGGCGGTGAAAAGATTTCGTTCGCTGGACTCGAAGTTTCGGTTCAGCTTCCCGGCGGACCCTCGGGCAACGCCACCCAGGCCTTCGCGAACAACAAGACGGCGGCCATCTCGACCGCACCCAAGAAGGAAACCGCGCCCGCAATCCTCACCTGGGACGGCAAAGACTTCCCGCTCAAGCTCGGCGCAAATACGTTTGGCCGCAAGGCAGACAACGACGTGGCAATCACCGATCCGTACATCAGTGGCCGACACGGTGTCATCGAGATTGCCGAGGACGGCATCTATGTGACGGACACCGGCTCCACCAACGGCACCAGCCTGAACGACAGCAAGCTGGCGCCTAACATGCGCACCCTGATGAACGAAGACGACGTCATCAAGATCGGCGCGATTCAACTAACCGTGAAGCGCGCGGTGGTAGCATAACCGGCGATGGACGAAATTACCGCTGAATACGCCGTTGCGGACCTTTTGCCCCCGGCAGAATTGCGGGCCTTGGCCAAGGTCTCGATCGGTGCGAAAACCGACCTCGGACGCGTCCGCGAAAACAACGAGGACAAGTTTGAATTCTATGTATCCGACGACGAGGCCGTGCTTGCTTCGCGCGGGCAGGTTTTTGTCGTGTGCGACGGCATGGGCGGCCACGCGGCGGGTCAAATCGCCTCCGAGCTCGCCTCCAAAACGTTCATCGATGTCTATCTGAGCCATCCGGCGGCGGACGCCAAAGAGGCGTTGGTTGAAGCGCTGACGGCGGCCAATCGGTACGTGTTCATGGTCTCGCGCTCGGTGCCCAATCGGCGCGGTATGGGAACCACGTTCACCGGCATGGTGCTGTTGCAGAACATGGGCTACGTAGTGCAGGTGGGCGACTCGCGCGCGTATCGACTGCGCAACGGCGAACTGACGATGTTGACCGAGGATCACACGTACATGAACGAGATGATCCGAATGGGCGTGCTGACGCCCGAGCAGGCGGCGGTCCACCCGCAGAAGCACGTTCTAACCCGCGCCGTGGGTGTGGAAGAGAACGTCGTGTGCGACGTGTACGAGTTCGAGATTCGCGAAGGCGACATCTACTTCCTGTGCTCGGACGGCATTTTGAACCATGTGGAAGACGACCAGATCGGCGCGATTTTGGGTGCCAACGGTCCGGCGTCGGCGGCGTGGAAGCTTGTCGGTCAAGCGTTACTGGGCGGCGGCAGCGATAATGCCACCGCGCTGGTGGTGCGTATCGACGAGCTGAAGACATTCGATCTGCCGGAGTGATTTTTTAGCCGCAAGCTTTAAGTCACAAGCCGAAGCGGGGCGAGAATTGTCTCGCTTAGAAGAACAAATCCCTACCTCACCTCTCCGCTAGCTCCTTCGTCGCGCGAAGGTCCTCTCCTAGGAGGAGAGGAAATGGGGGTCCTCGATAGCTCTGGCTGGCACGTGCTATTTTCAGGTGAGGTCAGCTCCTTTGGGAGTGCTCAAGCCTGCTTGAGCTTTCGACTAGCGAAGCCTGCTTCGCTGGTCCTGGGAGTCGGCCCGATCTCGGGACAAAGGGCGGCGCTAATCGCCGGGTCGCTTTCGCCTCCGTACTGGGCTTTGGCGGACAAGACGCTCCTCGGACTTTTCGCGGGTGCGGGACTTTCCAGGGGTCTTCACTCCCTTCGGTCGTTGCGACACCCTGGCTATTGTCTGCGACCCCTCCGGGGTCGTTTCTAGCCCTGAAACTTACGCCGTAGCGTGTTGCTCGGCTTGGTCTTCCAGGTCCTTCAGGTACTTTGCCCGCTCAAACTCGTCAAGCTGGTTTAAGCGATCGCCCATAACCTTCTTGCTGAACTCTACCGCGTTATACGAACTCCGCACGAACGGGCCGCTGGCCACGAACGCAAAGCCCATATCCGAGCCGATCTTTTCGTACTCCTTAAACACGCGCGGGTGGATGTATTCGACGACCGGCAGGTGGCGCATGGTGGGGCGCAGGTACTGGCCGATGGTGACGGCGTCCACGCCGATCTCGCGCAGGTCCTCGAGGGTTTGCACCACTTCGTCCTGCGTCTCGCCGAGGCCGAGCATGATGCCCGATTTGGTGTAGATCGACGGATCGATCTCCTTCACCGTCTCCAGCACTGACAGCGTTCGGTTGTACTTGGCCTGCGGGCGCACCAGCGTGTGCAGACGCTCTACGGTCTCGATGTTGTGGTTGAAAATCTCCGGCTTGGCGTCGCACACGGTCTGAATGCAGTCGCGATTACCCTTGAAGTCGGGGGTCAGAACCTCGACGATGCACAGCGGATTTTGCTTATGAAGCTCCTGAATGGTGAGGCCGAATTGACCCGCGCCCTGATCGGGCAGGTCGTCGCGTGCTACGCTGGTAACCACGATGTGCTTGAGGCCCAGGTCGGCCGCGACTTTGGCGACGTCGGCCGGCTCGTGGGGATTGACGGTCAGGCCGCGCCCAACCTTGATGGCGCAGAACCCGCACGAGCGCGTGCAGGTGTCGCCGAGGATCATGAACGTCGCGGTTTTCTTGCTCCAACACTCGGGAAGGTTGGGACACCGTGCCGATTCGCAGACGGTGTGCAGGTTTTTGGAGCGCATCATCTGCTCCACCTGCTTGATCGTGTCTTGGCGAGGTACCCGGACGGTAAGCCATTCCGGTAACCGTTGATTCATAGATTTATTCTACTTGAGTCGAGCCCCGAGCGTTCCCGGTCGGGGCCCAGACCTGGTAGCCGTTACTTGATCAGATTGCGCAGGATCACGTACAGGAAGCCGATGTTCGTCACCTGCTTGAAGATGCTATCTACCTTCGTCTGACCGTCGGAAAGCTGGGCGACCATCACGCGAGTTGGCACGAAGATCGTGTCGCCAAGCTCGATGCGGGTCTTGCCCTTCGCCTTGGTGATCGATCCCGAAGCGCGGATGATGATGATCTCCTCCTTGTCGGCGTCGATCGTCGGCCCGCCACAGCGGTCGAGGTAGTACTGCAGGTCGTGCGAGCCATCGTACAGAATCGTCGACGGCACGAACACTGCGCCGCGTACCGCCACGGTCGTCGGCTTCTCGGGGATGACAATGATGTCGCCGTCCTTCAGAACGATGTTATTCGGCGAGGTCGGCTGGTTCAGAGCGATATCGAGGCGGATCGGGATGTTGCCGCTCTCCAACAGTTCCTCGTTGTTCAGTTCGCGGGCGGGCGAAACCAATTCGCGGTTCTGCACCAGCTTCTTCGCCGCCTCCATGTCGGCCCCCGAAGCAGGTAGCTGGGTGGCGGTCGAGCCGAGGCCAGAAAGGATCGAGAGGCCGTTTAGCGCCTGGTTGCCCTGCGAGTTGAGGATGCGAATCTTATCGAGGTCCGACTTGGCCAGCGCACGCACGTACTGCGCTTCGTGGATCACGTCGAATACGCGTCGAATGCGCGGCGAGAGTTTGGCCTCCGCGTCGGACTGCAGGTTCTTGGGATCGCGCAGGAACTGCGCACCCTCGGCCCAGGCATCGGTGGTGAGTCCGCCCGCTTCCTTTATCAGGTTGGCGATGGTTTCGGATCGTGAATTGACGGCGTACACGCCAGGCTTGGCCACGCGACCGCGAAGCTCGACCAGAAGCGGAGCCTCTTGGTAGTCGCCACGGTAGGGAATCGTCACCACGTCGCCATCGCGCAGAGCGATATCGACCGCGCCCTTGGCGAGGTCGGCGATCTGATAGGTCTCGATCTTGGTGTTCTCCGGCACGCGCGAGTGGGACACCTGGACCGTGGTTCCCACCGACGGCATGAGCCCACCGGCGAGCTTGATCAGGTCGGTGAGCATGAGGTTTTCGGCCCGTGGGAAGTTGCCCTGGTGCTGAACCGCGCCGTTGATCGACACCGTGTGCTCTGGCGTAAATTTGGCATCGGAAACGCTGAACACGGTCACGAGGTCGAGGTCGTTGAGCGCAACGTTGTCGTCGCCGCCCTGGAGCACTTTACGCACGTCGAGCTGGAGCAGCGGACCCTCGCTGCCGTCCGGATTCTTGCGGTTGACGAACAGTGTGTCGTAGCTAGCGTCGGGCTGAAGGCCGCCACCCTGAAGCAGGAGGTCGCGTATCCGCATGCCGTCCATTCGCACGTACTTGCCAGGGTTGCGCACCGCGCCGCGCAAGGTAACCATGCGGTTGTCCAGCCACGAGACTTCCTTCTGGAAGTAGATGTGCAGACGGTCGTGGTTTTGGAGCGGCACATTGGCTTCGCTATCGCCGCCGAGCGCTTTGCTGAGGTCGATCGGCACCAGCTTGAGCGATTTATCCGAGTTCTCGCGGTACAGGTCGGCGCGAGCAGTGAAGGCGTCGGAAAGGAGTCCGCGTGCGCCGCGCACGGCGTCGGCCACGGTCATGCCTGGCGCGAGCTGATACTTGCGCGGCTGGTCCACCGCGCCCTCGACTTCGATCGTGTTCTGGAACTCGCCTCGGACGGGGTAAAGCGTGATGATGTCGTCCGTCTTGAGCTTGGCGCTGGCCGCCTCCGCCATGTTCACGTTGATGATGCGGCGGCTAACGCCGGGCTCGGTGGAGGCCACTTCGATCTGGTCGACCACGGCGGTGGACTTTGCACCGCCCGCATAGGAAATCACGTCCTTCAGGCTGTCGCTGCTGGTGGTTTCGTACACGGCCGGACGTCCGACCTCACCCTTGACCGCCACGCGTTGGGTGGCAATGGGTACCAGGATGAGGTCGCCCGGCTGGAGCGGCACATCCTGCGAGGCGTCGCCTTTCAGCAGGTAGGAATAGAGGTCAACGGTAATGGCCTTGCCGTTGCTCCGGCGAAGCTGAATGTTGCGCATGGAGCCGTTGATCGTGGGTCCGCCAGCGGCGTAAAGCGCGTTGAAAAGCGTCATCACGGACGGAAATTGGTAGTTGCCTTGGGCTGTGACTTCGCCGACGATCGAAACCGAGATGCTTCGGAGTTCGGAAAGATTGACGGTGACCTGCGCGTCCTTCAGTCCGCGGCGAATCTCCTTTTCGATGGCGGTCTGAGCCTGGGCGAGGGTCATTCCTCGCACGGTCAATTTGCTTCCCATCACGGGGATGCTGATGCTTCCGGCCGCATCCACGACCACGATCTTCTCGACGGCCTCTTCAGTAGGACTCCAGAAGCGAACCGTCAGCTTGTCGCCAGGACCCAGTTGGTAGCGATCGGGCGCCGGCGTGTTAATGTTGCTGAAGGTCATCTGATTTGGGCCGACCGAGTTCGCCAAGCCGTTGACCGTCGGGCTTGCGTTGGGGTTCGTAGGCGCATCGATCAGAGCCTGCGACTGCGGGCCGCTCTTGCTCTTCACCGCTTGGCGGGCGGCGGCGAAGTAGGAGTAGCCGAAGGACTCCAGGCCCTCGAACGGGCCACTTTCAAAAAGGACCGGCTTATAGCCCGTGACCGGGGCACCAGTCGCGCCGATGAAGGTGACTCGACCGAGCCCGAATTCGGTGGGAGCGTCGGTATTTCTTGGCTTGTGGCCCGCGTCTTTCTGCTTGCCGAGAACATCATTGATGTCGAACGAGTTGTCGGCGGGCGGGTTACTTTTGTCCTGCGTGGTCCCGGAGTCGGTGCTTCCCGTGGTGCCGGTGGTGTCCTTCTTTTTGGTCGGCGAGTCTTGTTGCTGGTTTTGGTCCTGAGCCCATGATGGCGCGGTGATCATGGCAACCGCGAGCACCAATGCGGACAGGGCGAAGAGACGGACCGGTTTCATGCAAGCACCTAGGTTCCCCGATACATCGAGGTACCCCCTAAATTTACCTGGGTCCGGGTTGGATTGGGGTGGTTTAGGCCTGTTTGGCGTTGTAAGGTTGCTGGCTTGCGACTGTGTTCTAGGAGCGCGGGTTAACTTTGAGCAAGCCGACTAACCACGCGGGTGATCACTTACCCGCATAGTCTTCGACTATTCGGGCCACCCAAGATTATCGATGCCCCAATTCCTCTCCTCCTACAGCCTGTCGCACAGCAATCGGAAACCTGATCCCGGAGGGATCACAGATGGTAGCCCGGGGTGCTTGTCACCCCGAGAAAGTCTCGCAACGAGAAAGAGTCCGAGGAGTCCCGATACTAGGGACGACCCCGCCATTATGGCGGAGGCTCGTCGTTGGACTCCGCCGAAGGGAAATAGAGCAAGAGCCCTTGTTTGCTATGAAAAATGAGTTGCGGGACCGAGGCGAAGAGGCGAGGTAGAGAATCTTCATGATCGGCGAGGCTAAACCACCCGAATCTCAGCCGAACCCTCAGCCACAACCCCAATCGGCTCCATTCCCTCGATCTCCTTCGCCGTGAACAGTGCGAGACCGCCGCTGGTCTGGGCATCCAAGATAGCCTCGACCCGCCACGGATCGACCGAATCTGAAACCACAAAGGCAGAGCCAAGAAACTCTCGATTGCGACGCGACCCGCCCGTCAGGTGACCTCGCTCGATCAGCGACGGCAGGCCAGAAAAGACTGGCAAACGGTCGGCAAAGACCTCGATGGCTACCGACGACGCCCGCGCGACATTGAACAAATGCCCCGCCAATCCGAAGCCAGTAATATCCGTCGCGCATCGAACCTCATGCACATGCCCCAACTCGGCGGCGCGGTCGTTCAGCATCGCCATGCTGGCGATCGCCTCATCCAGCGTCGATGCCGGGCAGTCGTCGAACTTCGCGGCGGTGGTCACAATGCCGGTGCCCAGTTGCTTGGTCAGATAGATCAGATCGCCAGGGCGAGCCTCGGTATTGGCAAACATTCGACGAGGATCGACGGTGCCGGTGACGGCCATGCCGAACTTGGGCTCCTTGTCATCCACGCTGTGCCCACCGAGGATGGTCGCCCCCGCCTCGTGGGTCTTATCCGCCGCACCACGAAGCACCGACGCCCACACGTCGGCGGGAGCCGCAGTCGGGTCGAAACAGGCGATGTTCAGCACCGTCATCGGCTTGCCGCCCATCGCGTACACGTCGCTCAATGCGTTGGCGGCCGCGATCTGACCAAAAGCATACGGGTCATCGACGACCGGCGTGAAAAAGTCGACGGTTTGCACCAACGCAAGGTCGTCCGAGACGCGAAAAACCCCTGCGTCGTCGCGTGTTTCCAGACCGACGAGCAGATTCGGATTTTGGCTAGGCGGAATCTGACGGAGAACCTCCGTCAACTGGGTCGGACCCAGTTTCGCCGCTCAACCTGCGCAAGCAACCAGGTGCGTAAGTCGCATATTCGGCAGTGTACCGGCGGTACTCTGAGCGTAGAAACATTAAATCTATGCAACGCCCGCCCGCCCAATTCGACCTGCCCCCATCCTTCGATTTGGGCGAGCCGCCGCTTCCCCGCATGAAATGGGCGTGGTGGGTGCTGGCCGTGGCACTGATCATGCTCGTGTTTTTGGAGCTATCGGCGAACGATAAGAAGGGACCGGCGGTGCCACCCAACACGGCGCGCGATGAATCTATCTCGATGAAGCTGTCGGCCAAAGCCCTGCAGATGAAGACCGGGCAGGACAATAAGGACATGAAGCTGTTCGATGAGGAAGTCGACCAGCTTTTGGACGCCTCGAAGACCGATCCGAACGCCCAGAAACTGCGCATCGTGCTCCGCAACGAGGACCACGAAAAGCCGTTTTCGGA
Source organism: Armatimonadota bacterium (assembly GCA_016125185.1). NCBI lineage: Bacteria > Bacillati > Armatimonadota > Armatimonadota bacterium. Next base: position 77,700 of record WGMG01000004.1, read on the forward strand.
CGACCTTAAGAACCTGGCGAACTCAAAGGACGAGAATAATCGGGCGTTTGCGAGGCTATTTGCCGACCCGCCGCCCAGCAAGGACGAGTCGAGCGAACTGCTGAAGAAGCTGGACACCAAGAACATCGCCGAGAAGATCGCGATGGTCGAGGTGAAGGAGCGGCTGGGTGATAAGGAAATTCGTGAGAAGACCTTCGATCCAACGCTCGCGATGCGGATGGGCTCGGTGGTGTTTATCGGCCTAGTTGGCGCAATCATGGGCATGATCGCTTGGGCCATTTACTTCTCCAAGCGGCAGGCCGGTCTCCTCCGGCCGAGGGGGCTTCCGATGGCCGACATCGACTGGGGTCGAGCCGACCGCCTCGCGTTCGTCGCATTGGTCCTTCTGCTGACCTTCGTCCTTGGCGGAAGCACGCTCGCCTACCTCCTGACGGGGACCCGAGCGCCAATCGATTTGATAAGCTTTGTACCGGTTTACATTGCGATATTCATCTGTCTGCGTGTGCCGATTTTCGGCTGGCGGATCATGCCCGAAAAACTGGGGGTCTCGCTGAAGGGTCTCCAGGAAAACCTTCTCTGGGCCTTGACGGCATTCCTCGGAAACATTCCCATCATCGCTGCGGTCATGATGCTCGCTTCGATCCTGGCTCCGTACCTACCCGGCGGCCCGCACCCGATCGGCAAGGAACTGACCGACAATCCGAGTGTCAGCAATATCCTCATGCTGGCAGTTGCCGCGAGCATTCTTGCGCCGATTTGGGAGGAGATCATGTTCCGCGGGCTCCTGTTCCCGGCTTTCACCAAGTTGCTTGGCAACCCGATTCGGGCCGCACTGCTGTCCAGCTTTATCTTTGCATCGATCCACCCGCAGGGTGTTTTGGGCATTCTCCCGCTGATGAGCATCGCGCTGATGCTGTGTGCGGTTAGCTACCAAACCAAATCGCTGGTCGCGAACATGATTCTGCACGGCCTTCACAACTTGGCCGCCCTGGGGCTCGCCCTGTTACTTGGTCCGCTCCTTGGTTGACATCGCGCCGCGCGGGTTGTGCCGCGCGCCGTCCCACGCCGCCACTTCCCAGTTGTCCGGCTCGGCCTGGCGATTGACCCACAACGGCAAGTCCATCAGGAGTCCGCGACCCAGGGCCACGCAATAGGGCTCGTACATCCAGCGCGCGTCGCACAGCGATTCGTATGCGCCGGCTATCGGCAGTCCGAGGTCGCGCAGTTCGGCCACCATGTACTCAAAATCGTCTTCGTTCAGGCGATGCGAGCAGTCGTCCGTCGGCGGCATTTTGATGACGTAGGCAAGGTCCACGATGACATGGCGAAGCATAGCGAAGGTGGCTTTGGCCTGAAAACGGAGTACCTTCGCATCGTCCTCTTCGGACTGGTAGCAGGCGTCGATCAGGGTGCAGGCGTCCATGATCGCCGTGGCTGTTTTCACCCAGTTCTGAGCGTCGTGCTGACTGCGGTAGTAGGCAATGATTGGGTACGAAAGGTACGCCTCCAGCATCTCGGCCCCCCATTGCTCGTACTTCTCGAGCAACGCCGGCAGGGCGCTCATCGCTCCCGCCGAGGCATGCCGCCTTAGAAGCTCAAAGCCGGTCGGCTCGGAGCCTGCTTTGGTGTCCAGCAGAACAATCGGGTACTCGCGCTTCTGCACGACGCCATACATAACAGGCAGATAGGTGATGACGCTGGCGAGGAAGACGAGGCCAGTAGCGGCTTCGGCCACCGCCATCATGCGACCGACCGGACCGGTTGGCGCGATGTCGCCATAGCCGAGCGTGAGGAAGGTGACGCCGCTGTAGTACCAAGCCTCGAACGGCCCCAGCGGGCCGTTGTTGTGCGGCAGAGCGAAGCCGTAGTTGATCATCGCGAAGCCGAGGATGAGGAAGCCTCCCCACAGGACGAAGAGGATGATGACCGAGAGCGGCGCGTACACCATCAGCATGGCGTGTCGCCACCGCTCGTTTTTCACCTTGGCGGCGGTCCGATAGTAGGTCTTGCGGGCGAAGTAATAGAACAGCTTGCTCAGCCGCCAACTCCGGCTGACGCTCCGTGTCATCACGATGGTCTCAAAGCCATCCCAAAGGGTGTTGAGCGCCACGAAGATGCCGAGAATGCCTACGACGAAAATAGACTTCCTCCTTGGTCGGGAGGTGTCATTTCAAGATGTTTATAGGCAAAATCTGTTACACATCGACCGCGCGGCGTTCGTTGAAGCAAGCCGATTTGCAGGAGGTACGGCTCGTACACGTCCTCGATGGTTTGGCTGTCTTCACCGGTGCTGGCGGCGATGGTGTCGATGCCGACCGGTCCGCCCTTGTGGCGTTCGATGATCATCCGTAGAAGGGTTCGATCGACGCGGTCGAGGCCGAGATGGTCGATCTCCAACGCGCGGGCCGCCTTCTCCACGATCGGCTTGTGGATCTCGCTGTGGTTCTCCACTTGGGCAAAATCGCGCACGCGACGCAGGAGTCGGTTGGCGATTCGGGGCGTGCCACGGCTCCGACGGGCGATCTCCTCGGCGCCGTCCGAGGCGATGTTGTAGCCGAGGATGTTGGCAGAGCGGCGTACGATTTCGAAAAGCGCCCCTTCTTCGTAGTAGCGGAAGTGGCTGATGATGCCGAAGCGGTCGCGCAAGGGGCCCGTCAGCAGGCCCTGGCGGGTGGTCGCGCCGACGACGGTGAAGGCCGGAACCTCCATGCGGACGGATCGGGCGGCTGGGCCCTGGCCGATCATGATGTCGACCTTTCGATCCTCCATCGCGGGATACAGGTACTCCTCAACGGTGCGGCTGAGACGATGGATTTCGTCGATGAAAAGGATCGCGCCTTCTTCCAGGTTGGTGAGGATGCCGACGAGGTCGCCGGATCGCTCGATGGCGGGGCCACTGGTGACGTGGATCGGCGCTCCCATCTCGTTGGCCACGATGTGGGCGAGGGTGGTTTTGCCCAGGCCTGGCGGGCCGTACAGAAGCAGATGGTCCATCGGCTCCTCGCGCTGGCGGGCCGCCTCGATGAACACGCGCAGGTTCTCCTTCAGTTGGTCTTGGCCGATGAACTCGCGCAGAAACCGCGGACGAAGCGACAGCTCGTCCCCGTCGCCGGGAAGCTGGTTGGGGTCTAGCGCGTCGTTTCGCATCGGTTGGTAGATTTTAGTCTACCAAGTCGGGTTGGGGCAATGGGTGAAGGACGCCATCAGGCCCTCACCTGATTGAGTAGCTCCCGTGTGAGGTCGAGCGGGAGGCCGACGACATTGTCGAACGGACCATCGAGCGACTTCACCAGAAAGCTCCCCATGCCCTGCGCGCCGTAGGCTCCCGCCTTATCCATCGGCTCGCCAGTGTCCACATAGTTCTCGATCTCTTGGTCCGAGACGTCGTTGAACGAGACATGAGTGACGCAGTGCGAGACGACGCTTTGGCGCGGCGTGAGCACGGCGACACCAGTGATGACCTGGTGGGTGCGGCCACGTAGCGTCTGAAGAATGCGGATGGCGTCGGTGCGGTCCCTAGGTTTGGCGTATTGGCGGCCATCGAGGGCGACCACGGTGTCACAGCCGATAATGACTGGGTTTTCGTACGTTTTGGGAATCGCATTCGCCTTCTCGAAAGCGAGTGTTTCGGCGGTTTGGATGGGATCGTCGGTGGTCAGCGCATCCTCGTCAATGTCGGTCGGGACGATAAGAAAGTCCTCGACGACCTGCTTAAGGAGTTGGTGGCGACGGGGCGACGCGCTGGCGAGGATGACCATGCGAGGGATAGTTTACATTTTGAAGTGAGCGAATCCGAATTCACCAAGGTCTAAAATGGGGCATGACGATTCACGAAGCGGCCGAACTTCTAAGCGACGCACCCGAGCTGACTCATCGGGCGATGTTTGGCGGATACGGCTTGTACACCAGGGGAAGAATGTTCGCCATCATGGACGAAGGCGTCGTGTACCTGAAGGGCGATTCGGTGTCGATTCCGATCTATGAAGAGGCGGGCGGCCAACAGTTCAGCTACCTCTCGAAGGATGGTCCGATGCAGATGAAGTATTGGAGCTTTCGCGACAACGAAGCCCTTTTGGCGCATCTGCAGGACGCGCTTGACACTGCCGCCCGCGCCCCGGCGCCAAAGCCGAAAAAGCCCAAGGTCAAGAAGGCTTAGCCCCGACTAGGCGAAGAGGCTAGCCCGATCGGGATGGAGGACGAGAAATTCCTCCGGCTTTCGGCCCCGCCGCGCGATCTCCTCGAATAGACCCTGCTGATAATGCTCCTTCGAAAACGCGCGCTCCTCTGCGTTCAAAAAGCCTAGGGTGAGGAAGACGATTCGGCGTCCATCGGAAAGATCGAGCACCGGAAAGCCCTGCGGCAGAATCATCGGCGGCCAAAGAACCGCCACCGAAAGGTCGGTGCCCGGAAACGGCTCGGCTGGATCGTCGCCGATCGTATGACCACCCCACAGCCAGGTTTCGTGGCGATGCGGCATTCGGGCAAGCTTGACTAGCGTGGCGATGGGCCAGCTTGCGGGTTGACCAAACTCAGCGAACAACTCGACCGGCATCTGGAGGACGAGCTCGGCGTAGCGATACTTCTCGGGGTCTTGTACCTGCGATGGCACGTTCATCGGCTTCTCAGCCATGCCGGTGGTCACAAACGTGACGAGGTTCGAAACCGGATCGGGGCCAAAGCGATAAATGTCGATATGGACAAACTCGGAGATGTTCTCGTGCAGGACCTCGACGCACGGTCCAAAGAACCGCTGGCAGTGGTTAGCGACCTCTTCGATGAGCACGAGGTCGCCGTCAGGTTCAGGCAGGAGGTCAGGCAATTCGTCCATCGGTGATGATAAGCATATCTTGTTTGGTGGACGCGCGGCCTGCAACCCAAGTAACCTAGGGTTCGTTCCTTGTAGAGGTTGGCGCAATGCAGATAGTCATCTTCGTGCTCTTCGTGGTCATGGTGATCGTTGGACTGATCTTCGCCAACCAGCAACAGAAGAAACGCTACGCGGCCCTACAAGAGCTTTGCAACCGCATGGGCCTGACCTTTATTGAGGGCGGTATACCGCTCCCTAATTCGATGGGCCTTGGCGGGCTCTTCGGACTTTCGACTCCCCCTCCGCAGATGGGCATCCAGGCTGGGTTTGCCACCTTCTTTCCTCTGTTTGGGCATGGCTCGGCACGGCGGATCGAACCAGCAATGGTCGGCCAGGACCGCGACGGCAACTACTGGTTCTTGTTTGACTATCGGTATACGGTTTCAAACGGAAAAAGCTCCACGACTTACCGTTTCAGCGTGGTCGTGGCCCAAGTGCCGCTCATGCTCCCCACGATGTCGCTTGCACCGGAAAACGTCGGCTACTCGATCGGTAAGTTCCTCGGCATGCGGGAGATGCAGGTCGAATCGGAGGAGTTCAATAAGCGGTATTTCATCAAGACCACCGACGAAAAGATGACGCTGGACCTGCTGAATCCCATCGCGATCGAGACGCTCCTGCGGCAACCGGCGTACGAGTGGCAAATGGCGGGACCGTACGTGATGCTCCACCTGTCGGGTCAGATCCAGCCGGAGCTGTACGAAGGATTGACGGTCTGCATCCGCGAGTTCTTGGCTCAGGTTCCGGCCTTCTACAAGCAGGACCATGGAGCTTTTGGAGCGCCAAACTAGGTGGGAAACCAGGACTTCGGCATTTACATAGGCGTCGGATTCTTCTTTCTCTTTGGGCTCATCGTGCTTCTGGTTATAGACGCGGCACGACGCCAAAACCTGAGAGAGCAAGACCTGATGGCCCTCGCGACTCGCCGCGGTCTCACCTATCTGCCCAACGGAATGCAATTGAAGTCAGATACGCGCGGTTGGTTTCGATCGCGAAAGGAAGATGCCCCTATCGCTGAATTTTCTGACTTCTTTCCTTTGTTCAAAACGGGAAGCTCGCCGCGTATCCCACGGGCTCTGGTTGGCAAAGACGAGCAAGGCACTTATTGGTACCTTTGTGACTTTTCCTACGACGAGCACACCACCACGACCGACAATCGAAGCGATACGCGCACCTTCTGGTATAGCGTCGTCGTGGGCATGGTGCCGATGCAACTGCCCACCATGCATCTGCGCCCCGAGACCGGCATGGACCGATTTGGCAAAATGCTCGGCAACCGTGAGATGGAAGTTGAATCCGAAGAGTTCAATCGACGGTATTTCATAAAGACATCCGATGAAAGAATGTCGCTTGACCTGCTTCATCCGACCGCGATCGAAACCCTGCTCCGCCAGCCGGCGCTGGAGTGGCAGATGAATGGCCCGTTCGCCATGCTCTACCTATTGGGGCACATCTCAGCCGACGACTATGAAGGTTTGATGGGTTGTCTCAAGCAATTCTTGGATAAGATTCCTGAATACTATCGTCAGGACCACGGTTACTAAATGGAAATTGCCATCATCATCGTCTTTGTGCTGATCGTGCTCCTCATTGGAGTACCGATCTCGATCTCGAACAACATCGTTCGGCTGGATCGCCTGTGCGACGAGGCCTGGTCGGGTATCGACGTGGCGCTGAAGCGGCGGCACGACCTGATTCCCAACCTCGTCGAGTGCGTAAAAGGCTATATGAAGCAGGAGCAGACGGTCCTCAGCCAAGTCATCGCGCTCCGCAATGAGGCTGTTCACGCCCACGGCCCACAGGGCGTATTGGCCGCCGAGCGAGCGCTGGTGCCCGCCCTCTCAGGTCTATTTGCGCGGGTGGAGGCGTACCCCGACCTCAAGTCGTCGGCGAACTTCCTCCAACTTCAGCAGGAATTGGTGAACACCGAAGACCGAATCGCGGCGGCGCGGCGGTTCTACAACAACAATGTGCGTGCCTTCAATGTCTCCATCGAGACGTTCCCGGGGTCGATGTTTCGCGGCGGACGACCCGAGCGGGAATTCTTCGAGGTCGAAGAATCCGGCGTGCGTGCTCCCGTGAACGTCGTCTTTACAAATAACTAAAAGAGCCCGGCCCCTTTTGGGGGTCCGGGCCTTTGCGCATTAACAGGAGGAGATTAATTCTCCGTCTGAACGGGGATTCGGAGGGCCTTGGGCTTCTCCTCTTCCACCTTCGGGATCGTGATGGTCACGAAGCCGTTCTTGAAATTGGCTGAGACGGCGTCCTGGTTGAGCTGAGGCGAAAGGCGGATCGAGCGGCTGAACGAACCATAGGTGTTTTCGCGTCGGAAGACCTTGGCGTTCTCGCTGATCTCCTCGGTTTTGTGCTCGCCCTTGATGGTGAGGACGTTGTTTTCGATGGTGATCTCCAGCTCTTCGGGATTGATTCCGGTGACGGCGGCCTTAATGGTGACCTTGCCTTCGTCCTCGATCACGTCGAGCGGAATGCTCAGCAAGTTCGATTGGGTGTTGACCTGCGGTGCACCGCTCATCAACCGGCTGAAGAGGTCGTCGAAATGTCGAATGTCGTCGAGGGATCGAAATGGGATCAGTGTGTTCATGGTTTTCTCCAACTGTTTACATGTGATACATACGCCAACATATTTCTTGAGCGTTTCACTATCAAGTAAAAATTTCTATTTATGAAGGAAAACTGTACAGTTTGCCTTCATAGTTGCGTAGTATCTGGTTATATGGACAGCGAACAGCTCAATTCGGCGATCGATGATCTGGCTTCGGGCATCGGGGTTTTGGTTCGACGCATGCGGCGGGCGAGCAGTTCGCACGAACTTTCACTGACCCAGCGAGCGGTGCTAGGTCGGCTGGCGCGGCACGGACCGATGACTACCTCCGATCTAGCTCGGGCCGAGGGCATGAAGCCGCAGTCGATGGGCGCGACGGTCGCAAACTTGGAAGAGACGGGACTGGTGTCCCGCATTCCGCACCCAACCGATGGCCGCCAAATGAACATCATCGCCACCGAGAGGGGCATGCAGGTCAACGACCAGATGCGCCGCGAGCGGCGAACGTGGCTCCTGGAGGCGGTCTCCGACCTCACCGAGCCGGAGCGCGAAATCCTGTTCGAAGCGGCAGGCATCATCAAGCGCTTGGGGGCGCAATGATCCGCACCGAATCGGTTTCCCACGCGTGGCGCGCGCTCAACCACCGCAACTTCAAGCTGTACTTCTTCGGCCAGAGCATCTCCGTCATCGGAACCTGGATGACGCGGCTGGCCACCACATGGCTGGTGTACCGGTTAACGCATTCGGCCCTGTTGCTAGGCGTCGTCAGCTTTTCGGGCCAGATCGTGGCATTCCTTTTGGGACCGTTCGCCGGGGTTATCGTCGAGCGGCTGGAGCGTCGACGCATGCTCATTTGGACGCAGGCGCTGGCCGCGATTCAGTCCCTCGCGCTCGCCGCGCTGGCCCTCACCAACGTGATTACGCTGGGGGAAGTCATCGCCCTTTCGGCCTTTCAGGGGCTTATCAACGCGTTCGACATGCCGGGGCGGCAGTCGTTTTTGGTCCACATGCTGGATGACCGTAAGGACCTCGGCAACGCCATCGCCATCAACTCGTCGATGGTGAACGGCGCTCGACTGGTGGGTCCGGCCATCGCGGGATTGGTGGTTGGTGCGGTGGGCGAAGGATGGTGCTTCTTCATCGATGGCATTAGCTACATCGCGGTCATCTGGTCGCTGTGGGCGATGCAGGTTCGGCCGGTGCAGACGCTGGAGGCGACCAACAAAATCGCCGTTCAGATGCGCGAAGGCTGGAACTACGTGCGGACGTTCACGCCCATCCGCACGATCCTGACGCTCTTCGCGCTGGTCAGCTTCATGGGCTTTCCGTATGCGGTGCTGATGCCGGTTTTCGCCAAGGACATTTTCCATGGCGGTGCGACCACCCTCGGCTGGCTGATGGCGGCTACTGGTGTCGGAGCGTTGATCTCGGCACTCTCGCTCACCTTGCGCAAGTCGGTCGTCGGCCTCACGCGCATGCTCCAAGTAGCGGCGGTATCGCTGGGATGCGGGCTGATCCTCTTCGGCCTTTCGAATTCCTTCTGGCTGTCGGTGGTGATTCTGGTTTTCGTCGGCTTCGGGCTGATGCAAAGCTCGGCGGCGAGCAACACCATCATCCAATCGGTGGTGAGCGAGGATAAGCGGGCACGGGTGATGAGCTACTATACCATGGCGTTCTTTGGGTCGGCCCCGCTCGGAAGCCTGCTGGCGGGCGCGATGGCGCACTGGCTGGGGGCACCGCACACCGTGATGATCACCGGGGCGTGCACTCTCCTGGGCGCGCTGTGGTTCACGCTTCAACTTCCGAAGATTCGCCCGATCATGGCGGCGCGGTATCGCGAATTGGGAATTATGTCGTAGCGCGGTCGGCTTCGAACCGCTATAATTGCCCCAACAATGCAAGCGGTTCGATCGACGATGATCACCAAACGGCAGGGAACGGCCTTCGTCGCAGCATGGCTGGGATGGGCGTTCGACGGCCTCGACGGATTCTTGTACGGATTGGTGGCCTTACCTTTCGTAGCCGAGCTTTTGGGCAAAGGACCGAAGGACCCCGAAACACTCTCCAAAGCGGCAATCATTCAGGCCGTTTTTCTGGTGGGATGGGCGCTCGGCGGAGCTGTCTTCGGCCGCATCGGCGACATCATTGGCCGGACCAAGACCCTCAATCTGACGATCCTCACCTACGCTTGCTTTACCGGCCTGGCCGCGATCTCCGGCGCGTGGTGGCACCTGATGATCTTCCGCTTTGTCGCCGCGCTCGGCATCGGCGGCGAGTGGGCGGCCGGTTCCGCGCTGGCAACCGAAACTCTGCCGAAGCGTTACCACCACTGGGGCAGCGCGATCCTGCAGAGCGGCTACATGGCGGGCATGATCATGGCGTCGTTCACGGCCAAGTGGATGAAAGACTTTGATCCGCGGTGGGTGTTCGTCGTGGGCGTGATACCCGCCTTTGTGACGCTATGGATTCGCAAAGCGATCCCCGAACCCGACGAGTGGAAAGGCGCCAAAGAGCGCGAGGCCGCGCCGCCAATTTCCGCTCTGTTCAGCCGTCAGGTCTTGCCGACCACGCTCAAGGTTCTGACGATGTCCTCGATCACGCTGTGCGGGGCTTGGACGATCCTTTACTACGGCGCTCAGCTCATCCGCGCCCATCCCGATAACGCCCATTTGACCCCCGCTCAGCTTACGGATTTGGTTTCCACCATGACCATTACGTACACGCTGTGGAACGTGGGGGGAAACTTTGCCGCGGCGGCGCTGACGAAATATCTGGGTTACCGGAAGGGCTTTACCATCCTGCTGACCGGTGCGCTGATCGCCTTTGTGCTTGGCTTTGGTGTGCCTCGATCATCGGACGAGTCGCGAGTTTGGATCACGGCCGCGGCGTTCTTCGGGCTTGGCGTTTTTGGGGCGTTCCCCCTCTATTTCCCCGCCCTCTTTCCGACCCTTCTGCGCACAACCGGGGCGGGCTTCTGCTACAACACGGGCCGGATCATCACCGCCGCGTCGACGATCTTCGCGGCGCAGTTCAAAGACGCCCGGCTGGCGTTCTACTACGTCGGCTTTGCGTACGTGATCGTAATCCTGCTCGCGTTCACCATGCCGGAGGTCCGCGAAGAGCCCCTCGCGGCGGGCGGCGAACCGTGAGGGATGCTCCTGCGCTTACCTCCAATGTTCGCTTCGCGTTGCTCGCTTACCGACCCCCTAGCGTGGCTAGCCGGCCTGTTCAGAGACCCGAGCTAACCATTTGAGCAGGCAATTGGGGCTGGTCATTTATGAGGCCCACCGGCACCTGGCGACAGCCCATTTCCTCTCCTTCTAGGAGATGACGCTGCCGCGACGGAGAATCTTGTCGTTGGACCCCGCCGAGCATCGCGAGGGAAATGTAGCGAAGCGGAATCGGGGGCAACAGGTGAGGTAGGGATCGCGACAAACGAAATCAAACGCCTTCGAGCGTCAAAATCGCAACCTGTGGCGGACACAGGAATCGCGAAGGAGGGCCCGTGGTCCCCACGCCGCGCGTCACGAATAGCGGCGTCGAGGCGTCGGGATAGAATCCATCCCGGTACCGATCACCATTGGCCGACGTCATCGGTGTTAGGTTGCCCGGGAATCGGAACTGGCCGCCGTGCGAGTGCCCGCTGAGTTGGAGAATCGCCTGGCCGGTCGGAAGCATATCTACCAGATCTGGCTCATGCCAAAGCACGATCGTCGGGTCGTCGGTCGCGTTCGAAAACGCCTTGGCCACGTTGGCGTGGCCCTCATTAAAGCTGTCGATGCCAGTCCAGCAGATGCCCTTGTGTACCCACGACTCGTTGCGAAGAAGCTTGATATTCAGTTCGTCGAGGATGATCCGCAGAATCTCGGGCGATCCGGCGCGGTAATCGTGGTTACCAGGGATAGCCACCACGCTCCCGTCCATGATGAGCAGGGACTCCAGCGCGTCGCCCAATAACCACGGCGATTCGACCTTCCAATACGACACGAAATCGCCGACCAAACACACCATGTCGGGGTCCTGGTCGAGGGCCATGTCAATGGCCCGCTGAGCCGTCTCCAGCGAGTACTTGTTACCCACGTGGAAGTCGCCCAGCACCGCGATGCGGAAGCCGTCGAGCCGATCCGGCAGACCCTTCACCGGGATCGAAAGCCGCTCCAGCACCAGCCGTTTGGACTCCACCAGCGCGCCATAAACCAGCATCGCGCCGCCGAGGGCCGATAGCCCGAACGCACCGACCGTCAACAAATCCTTATTTCGCATCTATTTCACTGCCTCCATGACACTTGCCGCGATGCCCGCATTCCCAAACGGCGGCATCAGATAGATGCCTTGCGAGAGCTTTTTGATCTCCGCGCTGAGCTTTTGCGCCTGCTCGATTCCGATCGCCAGCGCCGTCGCGTCGTCAGGGGCGTTCGCCATCATTGCGCGCAAATCCTCGGGGATCGTGACCCCCGGGACTTCATTGTGCATGAATTCCGTGTGCCGAGCCGATCGCAGAGGCAGAACGCCCAGCAGAAGCGGCACGCCCAACGAGCGGCAGACTTCCGCTGTCCGCTCCGCCGCGCCAAGGTCGAAGACCGGCTGAGTGTACACGATCTGCGCCCCCGCTTCCACCTTCCGCTTTAGGCGATCATCCTCTAATTCTTGGTCCATCGCGCCAGGATTGTAGGCGCAGCAGATGGTGAACGCGCACCGCATGCCAACCGAGTACCCCGCGAGGTCGAGCCCTTCGTTGAAACGGCTCATGATGCGACACAGGCCGATGGCGTCGATGTCGAAGACGCTGGTCGCGCTCGGGTAGTCGCCGATGTTGGCCGGATCACCGGTGACGGAAAGGATGTTGCGGATGCCCAGGGCGTGGGCGCCCAATAGGTCGCTCTGCACCGCCAGCAGGTTGCGGTCGCGACAACTGAAGTGCATGGTGACCTCGATGCCGCTCTGCGTTTGGATGAGGTTGCTGACCGCCGCCGGATTCATGCGCAGACGAGCGCGGGCACCGTCCGAAATGTTGATGACGTCGCACCCCATGTCGCGCAAGGTCTTGGCTCCATCGAGGAGCTTCTGGATGCGCAAGCCACGCGGAACGTCCATCTCGACCGCGATCACAAATTTCTGGCCGATCTTCTGCGAAAGCTGACTCGGTTCGGCCTGGGGAAGGTCCTCTTTCTCCTTCGCGCTGCGCGTCATGATCGTGCGGACCTTGGGCTTCACGCCCTGGTCGATCATTTTGCGCATGGCGCGGATGTGGTCGGGCGAGGTTCCACAGCAACCGCCAACGACCCGCGCGCCCTCCTCGATCAGACGCATCGTCGCCTTGGCAAAGTATTCCGGCGAGGTATCGTAGGTGATTTCGCCTTTGACCAGTTGGGGTAGGCCGGGAGTTGGGAATGCGATGATCGGCAGATCGGTCTCTTCGGCCATCATCCGCACCAGGTCCAGCATGCGCTGGGGACCGACGATGCAGTTCGCGCCGAGGGCCGTCACCCCGAGGTCCGACATTTCGCCCGCGCGGCGGCCAGGCAAGCCTTCGGCCAGCATTTCGCCGTCCTCGATGAACGCCTTGCTGACCAGGATCGGGAGGTCGCTGACGCTCCGCACTGCCTTCACCGCGATGGCGATCTCTTCGATATCCACGAAGGTCTCCAGGAAGAAGCCATCGACTCCGCCCGCGACAAGGCCCTGCGCCGCCTCGACAAACGAAGCGAATGCGGCTTCCTGGGAAATCTGTCCGAATGGGGCCAGCGGCTTTCCGCACGGACCCATCGCGCCGAGGACGAATTTGCCCTCCGGGCACACGCTACGGGCCAGTACCGCTCCGGCCAAATTCAGATCGTGGACGCTGACGCCAAAGCCTTCCAGCTTAAAGTGATTCGAGCAAAACGTGTTGGTCTCGACGAAGTCGCTCCCCGCATCGAAGTATTCGCGGTGGGCGGCTCGAACGAGCTCTGGGGCTTCGAGATTCGCGAGGTCGTACGGCTGCTTTTTGTAGCCGCGATCCGCGAGTAGGGTTCCGTTTGCACCATCGCCAAGGAGCACGCCGTTTGCTAGTGCATCTGCCAAACTCACCCGTAGAGGGTACCTTTTTGGCCCGCTACGGGTTCGCTAGACGTGCTCTAGGTCTACGGCACTCCAGGGTAGAACCGCCATGTCGCCTTGAAGTCGGGCGTCAATTTCTGACCCGACATCAGCGCACGAAGAATCTCGATCGGCATCTCGTTTTCCTGCAAGAACTGGTCGTGGAACTGCTTCTCGGTCATCTTTCCGGCTTCGACCATCTCCTTGCGCAGAGCTCGAATCTGGAGCGCACCCAGCATGTACGCGGCCTGGTACAAAGGCGGATAGCTGCCGTTGAACGACCGGCGCACCTCGCCTTCGGCCGTCGAGCGCTCGTGCCCGACCTTTTCCACCAGGTAGTCCACGCACTGCTGAGGCGTCATCTGACCCATGTGGAACTTCAACGAGAAGACGATGCGCGCGCACCGGTGCATGCGCCAGAACAGCGCTCCCACCCGGTCTTCGGGCGTCGCCGTAAAGCCTCGATCCCACAGGACCATCTCCCAATACAGCGCCCAACCTTCGATCCAAAACGGCGTGTCGAAAAGCTGTCGGTAAGGTCGGTACCGCGCGTTCATGAACTGCTGGAGGTGGTGGCCCGGAATCAGTTCGTGGAACACCGTTGCCCTCGCGAAGTGTTTGTTGTTGCCGCGCATGCTCATCAGCTTGGCGTCGTAGTCCATCGTGTTCGTCGGGAACGAAACCATGATGGTGTCGCCACCGAGGAAGAATGGGCTGACCTTCTGCCGCTCGGGGCTCATCATGACCATCCGCCAGGTTTCTTCGGCCAGCGGCGGCACCGTCACGAGATCGTATTTCTTGACGTAGTCGATGGCCTCCAGGGCGAGGTCGCGGATGAATTCGGGCTGTTCGCCGGGGGCAACGTGATCGTTCTTAACCTTCTCTAGCGCCTTCTTCCAGTCGTCGCCAAAGCCCATCTCGCGCGAGGCCTTTTTCATCTCGGTTTCGCACCAGGCGAACTCCTTCTCGGCGATGTCGAGCAGTTCCTGTGGCGAGTAGGCGATCAGCTCGGCCTGCAGTTCGTCCTTCAGCCCCTGCACGCCGATTGGCGAGCCGATGATGGTGTCAGTGTCGTCGCCCTTGATGCCCACCAGCTTCTCCTTGGCGAACGGAATATAGTCCTCCAGCGCCTTGTGCGCGCTCTCGTACGGCTTCTGCACCCACCACGAGAACATCGGGTCGTAACCGTTATAGAACTTGAACCACTCTTCGAGGTGCCGCTTCAGGTCGTCCAAGATGTTCGCACCCCGATAAGCGTCGGTTTTGTCCATCTTTAGACCCTTTTCTATCTCTTTTCGAGAGTCCTTGATGGCGTCCTCCAGCTTCTTCATCGCCGCCGCGCAGGCTTCGGGGTCGATGGGCTTCATCTGCTGGCGTGCTTCGCAAAGGTCGATGATAAGGCCGCTGAACGGACGCATCTTCTCGCTGGCGGCGTCCAGACGGGCGTCGATGCTGAGGCGTCGTTGGGAGCTTTCCAGTTCGTGCTTGAGGAGCAGATAATCGATCTGCGATTCGCGGTCGAGGCCGTCGAAATTGACCGTCTTGAGGTCGGTCAATTGGGACTTGTAGTAGGTCTCAAACCGGGCGACGCGGTTGGGCGAACTGTTGATGTTGTAGAAACGCCGGAGGCCGTCGAGGTCCTCAGAAACAGACTGGATTCGGTGTTGCATGACGCTTTCTTGAGCCTGCGCCCCGGCGACCAAGAGGCATAAGGCGATGCTGGCGAGACTCCGCATGAGGGAGAGTATACGCGTTGGGGGTTTCTTGAGAGCTTTCTGCCTTTAGCCTTCAGCTTTTGTGCGCGAAATGTTCCTTCTCTTGTTTTAGTGGAACCACTGGTAAATTCTAGCCTCGCCTTGCTTTGTCCCTGCTTCTCGGACTTCGGCGGACAAGCAGATGTCTTTACCAGTGCAACTGTAGGTTCTGATCTTAGAGCCCCAACGGGGCGATCAAAGTTAGCCCGGCCCGCAAGGGCTGGGTACCAAGACGCCGCATAAAGGCGGTCTGAAGGACCGCGCCAATAAGACTTTCTCTCCCTCCATGCCTGCCCCCTTACTCTCTCAGTGAGGAAGGGAACGAAGGAGACGGACAGACCGTCCAAGCTCGCGATGAACGACCCCATCGGGGTCGCAGATGGTAGCCAGGTGGTCGGAGCGTCCAGGAGGGAGCGCAGACCCCTGGATAGCCCCGCAACAGCAACAATCCGAGGAGTGGAGCGACCCGGCGCTTAGCGCCGCCATTTATCCTGACCACCAGATCAAATCCAGGTCTTCACAACCTGTCCTAAGCACTCTGCACCATCGATCCCCCCACCCAAACGAAATTCAAATCTTCATTCTCGACAATGGGGCCAGCGAGCTTCGGTTCGCCTTAGGAGAAGCGAATGACAAATCGCAAAAAAACTGTCGCAACGGGATCCGTCGCGGCCCTTGGCCTGTTCCTCCTCGGAGCATGCGGAGGTTCATCGTCGGATCCCACTTTTACTATCGTCACCTTGCCCGACGATCCCGAGGGGCGGTCCTACACGCTAGGCGAACCCCTCCACGGACTCTCGAGCGCGGACCTCGTCGCCTTCAACGACGGGCTCAACACGTTCGCCGAGACCGAGGACAAAGAAGACGGCCTGGGGCCGGTCTTCAACGGAGAATCGTGTGGGCAGTGCCACATTCGTGGGGCCCTGGGTGGGGCCGGAACCGACCTTCAGCTCACGCGGGAGACTCGGATCGGCGGAATGCGGAACGGGAAATATAGCGACCTCGAGGACGTCGGTGGACCGGTGATTCAAGCCCGGTCGCTGAAAGAGTTCGATGCTAGCTACCGCTTCCCGGGGGAGGTGGTCCCGCCGGGGACGCAATTTGTCTCTCGCCGCATCACCACGCCCACGTTCGGTGACGGCCTCATCGAGGCGATCCCGGACGACGCCATTCTCGCCCGGACGCACATGAAGCTCCCGGACGGCGTGGCGGGTGTGGCCAACATGGAGATGGATCCCATCACCAATCGGCTCCGGGTGGGACGTTTCGGGTGGAAGAGCCAGCATGCGACATTGGATGTCTTCGCCGCCGATGCGTATCTGAACGAAATGGGGATCACCACACCTCTGTTTCCGACCGAGAACCCCCCGCAGGGGCATCCGCTCCAGCCTGGCGACGACGTGGCTGCCGATCCCGAGGACACCGAGGACGTGGCGAAATTCGCAGCGTTCATGCGGTTCCTCGCGCCGCCGGCTCGCTCGCCGCTGACCCAAAAGGGCAAACAAGGCGAGATTCTGTTCAGCAAGTTCGGTTGTGCCAACTGCCACGTGCCGTCGATGACGACCGGGCCGAACGCCAACCCTGCGCTGGACCATAAGCCCGCCAACTTGTATTCCGACCTGCTGGTGCACCACATGGGCGGTCAGCTAGCGGACGGGGTGGTGCAGGGCCAGGCCAAGGGAGACATGTTCCGGACCGCGCCCCTTTGGGGGCTGTCGAAGCGGCTGTTCTTCCTACACGACGGACGCGCGAATACGTTCGACGCGGCCATCACCGGCCACGGCGGCGAAGGGGAGGCGGCCAAACAGCGCTACGTCCGAGCCAAGCCACAGGAGCGCGATCAACTGATCGAGTTCCTCGGTTCGCTGTAGCCGATCGTCAGGGAGGGGATGCCCCTGCGACTCGTTCGCAGGGGCCTTTTTCAGGCCTAGATGCGCTCGGCGCCGCCCGCCGAAAAACCGTAGCCGATGAAGTCGGTTTCGGGGAAATCCTCGTCGCCGCGAGCCCGTCGCAGGCCCCGCAGTTCGCCCCGGTGGTAGGTGCCGTGGTTGATGGCGTGTTGGACGATCCACGAGATAACTGCGCGGGCACCCTCGCCGGTGGTGCGCCGAAACTCGATGGACGATTGCAGGTCGATGGTCTCCAGCAGGCCAAGCCACTTGGCGTTGATCGTTTCCATCGTTTCGACCGTCAAGTCCGGCTTGGGAATCGCGGTCGGCGACTCGCCCGCCAGACGCATGGCCCAGATCAACTGGGACCCGAGGATGTGCTGGAGCAGGCTTCGATCCGGCTCGCCCGCGCCGGTGCGATCCAGGCAGTCCAGCCACTGCTTATTCGCCCACAGGTCGTACTCAAACCCACGTTTAAAGATATCTTTGTCGGTCACGAACTGTACTACGCGGGCGGCGCGGCTAAAATCAACGAGAGATGCCCACTCGCCAAGACGCCCTCGATTTGGTTCGCGAACACACGAAAAGCGACTCGCTCGTCCGCCACATGCTGGCGGTAGAGACCTGCATGCGCTGGTACGCCGAGCGCTTGGGTGAAGACGTCGAAACGTGGGGTCTGGCTGGCCTTCTGCACGATTTCGACTACGAAGCCCACCCGGACGAGCATCCGCGTTGGGGCATGGCGCTGTTGCCTGGCTTGGGCTATTCGGACGAGATCGTGCGGGCAGTGGCTGCCCACGCGCCGGAGCGAACCGGTGTGGAACCGGAATCGACGATGGAGCGCTATCTGTTTGCCTGCGACGAGCTGAGCGGGTTCATCACGGCGGTGACCTACGTTCGACCCAGCAAGTCGGTTCATGACGTCGAGGTCAAGAGCGTCAAGAAGAAGCTGAAGGAGCCGTCGTTTGCCGCAGGTGTCAACCGCGATGACGTCTCGCGTGGGGTTGAACTGATCGGCGTGGAGCTTGACGAGCATATCGGCAACATGATCCAAGCGATGCGCGGCAATGCGGAGGAATTGGGGCTCCAAGGCGTGCCTGGGTGATCATTGAGTTCCTCCTTTTCGCCCTAGCCTTCATCATCCTATCGACGCTGGCCGATCTGGTGATGGCGCAAATTCGTATCCCCTACTGGAAGCGCCGGATCGCGGAGTTGGGTATCCCCGAGGACCCCAGCGAGTTCGTCGAAAAGTTCTATCCAGAAGGCGAGATTTCGGCCGACGTTGAGGCGGTCGGCGACGCGCTCGCTTCGATCTTTCCCATCGAAAGCGACGTTACGCTGACCGTTCCTCAACTCGAAGCCTGCATCAGTTACATTCTCACGCTGCCGGTAGGACCGATCGTGCCGCCGAAGTATATTGGCAGTGCCGACGAAACCCTAGTTGACTTGATGAGGCCCTGCTTGTCCTTTGCCAAATCAGCCGAAAAACTGGTCCAAAGTGGGGCCGTGCAGGGGGACTCAATAATGCAGTGCCTACTGGCGCTTCAACGCCTCCTCGATGTTTACCGAGAGACGCCGTTTGCTTTTGCACGCATCGTCGAATACCGAACCCTGCTGGCCTATGGGCGAATATTTGCGGTTGGCATTCAACGCACCGATTTCCGAGATGAGGGCTTCTCCGAAACGTTGGTCTGGCTGAGCGACGTGAAGTGGGATTGGTATCTGGAACGGATGGTCCTCAGCGAGATCAGCCTGAGTTACTACTATTCAGGTCAAAAGCTAGCAAAGGATAGCTATGAACGGGGGATGTTGGCTCTGGCAAAGTCCCGCCGAACTCGCCTCATGCGGCTCTCCTCTTGGGTTCGCTACCACATGCCATGGACCGTGCCCGTCTACGTAGCCGCGTACCTCGAGAAATTCTTTAAGACGCTTGAAGTCGCCCGTCGCGGCGGATACCATGTAACCTTCAAAGAAGTTACAAGAGCTTTTAACCGAACCAGGAACCCCTTTAGCCTCTTTACGCCGTTGATCAATGAGCGTCGGTCCCGCGAGATAATATTTCGTAGTTTCGAAATGCACAAGTCCCGCCGCGACTTCTACTTGTGGCTCCGCGAGACGCTCGAGGCCCTCAACACCTGCCTACCCGAAGAAATCGACCGCAGTTCTGAATTCAGTTGCATCCTTGTCCGCCGCGAAGGCGGCCTCATCCGGTCCCAATTCACATTCCTCAGCCACATCGCTGGGCCAGTTCAAATCGAAGCATCGTGGCCCGTCGAGTCCCCGCCGATCGTCTAGCGTCCCCAATCTTTAGTACAAAGTATCTCGTACAAACGGAAAACCCGATCTGCGGAAGCCGTTCTTGTATTCGTACAATCTCCCCAGAGACCCGGAGCTTCAACGGAGAAGCCCCCCACTTAATTCTCTCGCGAAGTCTTCGAGTGTCTCTTATTTTTCTTCGGCCGAAGTGGGGTTTTTGGAGCGGTATCCTAATCCACGTGGAGAAGGCGAGGGGTTCGAGTCCGTGGCCGTGGATCACATTCGTGCTCCTGGTACTCTCGATCATCGTTTTTTGGGTGCTTCCCAACCGGCGGCCCGCTTCCGAAATTCATCTTAACTATCGCACCACGCAAAACGCCCCCGCGGCTAATGGTCCCTGAGGTAAGTTATTTCCGTGCTCACCACGCTTTTCATCGCAACGAGTCTCGACGGCTATATTGCGGGGCCCGATGACGATGTTTCTTGGCTGTTCACCGACGCCGACTACGGGTTCGATGAGTTCTATACAACCATCGACACCCTCATCATGGGGCGCGGAACCTACGACGTGGTGCGCAAGCTGGGCCGATGGCCGTACCACGGCAAGCGGACCATGGTCGTGACCCGAAGCGAAAAGCTGGACATTACCACTCCAGATACCGCCTACTTCAACGGCTCTCTGCCCGACCTGGAAAAGCTCCTCAAGGAGCAGGGTGTTCGCAACTCGTGGCTGGTGGGGGGCGGCGAGTTGGTGGCGGGCTACCTCAACGCG
Organism: Armatimonadota bacterium; assembly: GCA_016125185.1. Lineage (NCBI taxonomy): Bacteria > Bacillati > Armatimonadota > Armatimonadota bacterium. The sequence continues at coordinate 97,879 of WGMG01000004.1, forward strand.
CACCTGGTGGAGCAGGTCGTGGTGTCGGTGCATCCAGTCCTGCTGGGACACGGCGTTCCGCTGTTCCCGACCGAGATTCCGCGCACGCGCCTGGAACTTATCAACGCCGAAGCCTACGATAGCGGCCTTGTTCAGTTAAAGTATAAGATAAAGCGGAAGTAGCCTCTCCGACGGCGCGCCTTCCGCAAGAGTGGACAGGATGGTCTTTCGCGCGACCAAATGGTACAAGGACCCCAATTTTCAAGGGTTCATGTTCTGTGGCGTTGCGTGCATCTTGCTGATTCCTTTCCGTGCGGCGCAACTGGCAAGGGACCAAATCATTATCTTCACCATTTTCGGAATTTGGGCCGTTTTCGCCGCGCTTTGTTCCATTCGCGAGATTGAAGTCACGCCCGAGGTTCTGCGAATTCGCCGTTGGCCAAAGGGCCTCGAGTTGACCAAGAACGACATAAAACAGCTTCAGATCGAAGTTGCAGGCAACCATTCACGCATTAGTGTGGCGACGTCCGAAGGGATTCAACTCAAGATAGCGCTGGTTACCTTCGAACATCCCGATTCAGTGATTCAATCGTTGCATGAATGGGTAACTTTCGAGCCTAAATTTGGCATCTATGGCGGGAAGAGAAACAGGATTGGACTATGGCCCTTTGTCGTCTTCAGCCTTTGTATTTTGATCGCCGGTTACGGGCAACCGGATTGGCCGTTTGTCACATTAGGGGTTTACCTCGGTTTCCTTATTAGCTCGCTAGCATCTGATCGCGGAGGTATCAAGGCGGACGTCGAACCAACTGGCCTTACGTTTCGCGCCAAAGGGATTTCATATTCGGTCCGTTGGGACGAACTGAGTCAGGTCAAGCTTTTGTCCACCTGGGGAATACAAAAGATCGAGACCGCCACGATCTCGGAGGGAGACCGCACGTGGCGCCTACGACAGTTCGGAAACTACCTCGACTTGCGCGACACCATCCTCGCCAACGTCCCCGCCGGCATCGTGGTCGATAACCGACAGATTTGATCGCCTTTTGAAGGCATCCTTACCTCACCTGTTGCCATGCTCCCTTGTCGCGGCAACGTCCTCTCCTGAGAGGAGAGGAATTTGGTTTTCGTCATCCTCGGGTGGCCCGTATAGTCGAAGGCTAAAGAATAGTCCTGCGTCATCAGTTTGGAGTTGGCAGAGCTGTTTCCAAGTACTGCGCGACAAGTGACCAAGCCTACCAGCCACGCTATCCCGCGGAGGGGATCCCCCTTTCTGCTAACTGCCGACTGCCGACTGAATCCTAGTGATTAAAGTGCCGAACGCCCGTCAGGCACATCGCGATCCCCAGATCATTCGCTTTCGCAATCACATCCGCATCCTTCTTGCTTCCGCCCGGCTGAACGATCGCCGCGATGCCATGCTCCGACGCCGTCTCGATCGAATCCGGGAAAGGGAAAAACGCGTCGCTCGCCAACACTGCGCCCTTCACCAAGTCGCCCGCCTGAGCGATGGCCAACCGCACCGACTGTACGCGGTTCATCTGCCCCGCGCCGACACCCAGCAGGCGCGAGTCGTTGCCCACCACGATGGCGTTCGACTTCACATGCTGGACGATCGCCCACTGCAGGCGAAGCGCCCGCATCTGCGCCTCGGTCGGCTTCAGTTCGGTCGCGACCGTCCACTCAAAGCCGGGATCCTCGTCCGAGTGCTGGATCACCGCTCCGCCGCGGATGCCCTTCAGCGCCAGATACGACGCCTTGGCCGGCAGAGTCGCCTTCAGCAAACGCACGTCCTGACCCCATCCCGAGCGGCCCTTAAACACCTCCAACGCGTCGTCGTCGAAGCCCTCGGCAATGACGATCTCCAGGAAGTTGCCTTTTTCGGTCATCGCTTCCGCCGCCGCCTTATCGACCACGCCGTTGAACGCCGCGATGCCGCCAAATGCGCTGATCGGATCGGACTCCCGCGCCAGCCGGTAGCTGTCGGCGAACGACCCCGACACCGCCGCCCCACACGGGTTCGCGTGCTTGATGATCGCGCAGGAGGTCGGCGGCATATCGCCCACCAATTCCCATGCGCCAGTCGCGTCGGTGATGTTGTTGTACGAAAGCTCCTTGCCCCAAAGCTGGTGCGCTTGCGGCAGCCCGACGCCGTTCATCGAGTTCGAGTACAGCGCGCCGGTCTGGTGCGGATTTTCGCCATAGCGGAAGCCCTGGACCTTGCGGAACCCAAACGAGATTGTCTCCGCCGCCAGGGGGTCGCCCTCAAACTTCTGTGTCAGGTAGTTGGAAATCGCTGAATCGTAGTAGGCCGTGTGCCGAAAAGCTTTGGCTGCCAGCTTGGGTCGGAGCCCGGCCATGCCGTCCGAATCCAAAGCCGAAAGCACCGCGCCGTAGTCGCCCGGATCGACCACGATCGCCACCGAGTCATGGTTCTTCGCCGCCGCGCGGATCATGGTCGGACCGCCAATGTCGATCGACTCGATAGCCTCCTCCAACGTGTGCGGTTTGGCTACCGTTTCCTCAAACCGGTACAGGTTCACCACCACCATGGCGATCGGCTCGATCCCTGCGCCTTTCATCGCCTCTGCGTGGGCCGGATTGCCCGGGATGCCGAGGATGCCGCCGTGGACCTTCGGGTGCAGAGTCTTCACGCGCCCGTCGAGCATTTCGGGAAAGCCGGTGACCTCGCTCACGTCCTTCACCGCCAGCCCCGCATCGCGCAGAGCCTTGGCCGTTCCACCCGTCGAAATCAGCTCGAAGCCGCGCTTGGAAAGCTCGGTTGCAAAGTCGACGATGCCGGATTTATCGGTGACGGAGAGAAGGGCGCGCGGGGAAGAACTCACCCAGTTGTTGTACCCCTGGTGGCGCCTGTCGCGCCGCCCCCGCCATCGGTCGGCGGACCCACGCCGCCGTCGGGCGGAGTGTCGGGTTGCTTCAACTTCACCTGAATCGTCTTCGAGATCGATTTTCCGTTGCTGTCGTAGGCCGTAATCTTAAAGTCCGTGTCGCCCACAACCTGAATTTCCTGGCTACCAACCGTCTGCAAAACGTACGGATTCTTCGCGTTGGTATAGGTCAGCTCGACCCGAATCGCATTGGTCACTTGCCATGAAAGGTTGACGGTGCCGCCCGGAGGATCGACTTCGGTTTGGTCGGTGTCAAACTTCACGATCTTCGCCAAACAGGCGTCCACGACTGTGACCTTGAACGACTTCTTGACCACCTTGCCCGCCGAGTTGTAAGCGGCGACCTCGAACAGGTTTTCGCCGACATCGGACGGATCGACCAAAATCGAGTTGAGATTTAGGTTCAAATCCGTGTTTTGCGGCGACAGCACAGCGCGCGTTACCCCATCGCCAAACTTGTAGGTGAGCGTGAATTTTTCGCCCTTGTTCAGCGTGGTCTTCGACGGCTTCAGATCCACGATGGTGGGATCGGGGATCACCGGCGCGGTCTCCACATTGATATCCAGCGTCGCGGTATCGCTCTGGCGGTTATCACGATAGGCGATCGCTTGAATCTTGAGCGTTCCCACTAGCGAGGTAGGAATATCTTCCTGCCCTTCGGGGCCCAAATTGTCCTTAAACACCTCGCCGCCCGCCATCAGCTTCACCGACGTCGCGTTCTCCGCCGCCCAATGCACCGAAACCGGCATCCCGCTGAACACCTTGTGCAGGCCGCCCACCATCGAAAGGTGGACTACCGGCTTCTTCGGCTGGGTGTACCAAAACACCGCGATGACGATCGCCAGCACGGCGATGATCGACGAACTGAGCGGCGTGAAGAACGGGCGGATTTCAAGCTGGGCCTGGGCCGACGCAACCACGCTCGGCACCGTCAGGCTTCGGCCCGTGACGGCAAAGCCGATCAGGCGCGTGGAGCCGAACGGAGAGCCTTTCTTGGGGTTGACGATGAAGTCGACATCCTTTTGCTGACCTGGCGCCAGCACGATCTGCTCGTCGTCGAACTCAAAAGCGCAAACCTCCTCCGGGTCGTCCGCCGTGAGCTGAATCATGTGCTCCGAGTTACCCATGTTCGTCAGCGACACAGTGAAAACGTTCTGTCGCTTCGTCGGCGTCACAAACCCCTTTTTCGGGTTGATCTCCATCGTGAGGCTGTGGTACGGCTTGATGGTGAGCACACCCTGCGCCGATCGCGTGTCGCCATTGGTCAACGACCGAACTCGGGCGATGAAAGGGAAGTTCCCCGCCGAACTTTCACTGGTGCGCGGCGGCTTAAAAAAGATTTTGACTGCCTGTTTCTCGCCGACTTTCAGTTCGACGACCGGCACGGGAATTGCGATCCATTCGCCATCGATTCCCTCAATTCCAACTTCAATCTGGTCGTCGACATCTCCGTTGTTCTCGACCTCGATCGTAAGGGGAGCGGTGGCTCCGGGCTCGACAACAACCATGTCCGTGGAAATATTTGATTGAAGAGCCATCCAAGTAATAATAGCAGTTTCGGGGCCGTCTCCTTAACCTAAGAGAAGCCCTGGTCCTAGTAATATGGATGGATGAACGCCGAGATCGTTTCGGTGGGCACGGAGCTCCTTCTCGGCCAAATCATCGATACGCACGCCGCTACCATGGCGCGCATCCTTGCTGAATGCGGGATCACCTGCCGCCATCGCGCCACTGTCGGCGACAATTTTGACCGTGTGGTCGAGACCCTGCGGGTCGCCCTCAGCCGTGCCGATGTGGTGGTCACCATCGGCGGATTGGGCCCAACCGCCGATGACCTGACCCGCGATGCCATCGCTGCCGCCCTCGACGACACACTGGAAATCGTGCCCGAAGTGGAAGAGAAGCTCAAGCGGTTCTTCGCCCAGCGCGGCGTTCAGTGGGTCGCGTCGAACGGTCGCCAGGCCCAAAAGCCGACCTGCGCCGACCTGATCGACAACCCCAACGGCACCGCGCCGGGCCTCGTGTGCCGCAAGAACGGAAAGACCGTATTTGCGCTTCCCGGACCGCGCGGTGAGTTCGACCCGATGGCGTACAACCAGGTGAAGCCAATGCTGGAGCGCCTGGGTGGCGGCGAAGTGATCCACTCGCGTGTTCTGCGGGTCATTGGCGTCGGCGAGAGCCTCGCCGAAGAGAAGATCAAGCACCTGATGGTGTCTGAGAACCCGACCATCGCGCCATACGCTCAGCCGATGGAGGTTCACCTTCGAGTAACCGCCCGGGCCGCATCCGTGTCCGCCGCCGAAGCGCTGATCGATCCTGCCGAGCGGGCGATTCGCGAGATTCTGGGTGACGCCGTCTACGGGACAAATCTCACCACGCTCGAAGCGGCGGTGATTGAGCTTCTGAAGGCTCGCGGCGAGACGATCTCGACCGCCGAGTCGATGACCGGCGGCGGGCTCGCTGGACGATTGACCTCGGTCGACGGAAGCAGTCAGGCGTTCATGGGCGGCGTGGTGACCTACACCGTTGGCGCGAAGCAGACTCTGCTCGACGCGCCCACCGACATGGACCTCTCGAACCCAGTTTCGGCCGATGTCGCGCGCTTCATGGCCGAATCGGTCCGCGCTCGCCTCGGCACGACCTATGCGATGTCGGTCACCGGCAACGCCGGGCCGACTTCCGATGTCGGCGGTCAGCCGGTGGGATTGACGTACATCGGCATCGCCTCACCGGGCGGTACGCACGTCGAGGAATGCAAGTTCCGAGGCATCCGCGCCGATATCCGAAGCCGCGCCGAGCAGACGGCGTTGCGATTGGTACGCGAGGCGATCCTAGCCCGCTAGCTTGGCAAGGATCAGGTTGGCGCACTCCTGCGGCGTCAGGACCGAGGTGTCGACCTCCAGGTCGTACGCTTTGCCTTCGTGAACGGTGTCCTGCCACCGCTGGACCGGAGCCGGAACCGGCTCATCGACCGTGCTTTTGGCGTAGCCGTCGCCCCCGGCGTTCCGTCGAGCCATGATCGTCTCGATTGGGCATCGAACGCCCACGACCAGAACCGGCAGATCGGCCCACGCCCGCAGGGCTCCTGAGAACGGATCGAACGGCTGGGAGTACCACCGATGAAAGCCGATATCGACGACGACGTTCTGTCCTGATCGCGCCGCATCGCCGATCCATTTGTAAAAGTCTCGAAAGGATTCTTGTATGAAAGATTCCAAATCCGGCCGTTCACCACCGGGCCGTAATCCGATGCCCGGTCGAAATTCCTCCGGCGTGTGCTCGCGCATCCATCGGTCTACGCCAAGGTTTTCCCAGCCGACCATCGCCTCTGCGATGCTCGACTTGCCCGAGCGTGGCGCTCCATTGAGGATAACGATCTGTCCCGTCGGCGGCATAACTATGCCCCTATCATGACCGATACCAGACTTGGTCATCTATGACATGGAAGCCTTATGGCTCTCTGCCAACTGCCGACTGTCAACTGCGGACTGTCAACTGCGGACTGGCGCTCGCTAGGCGAGCCCATCGCCTACGCCACTTTCGCGTACTCGCCGCTCAAAATCCGCTCATATGCTCCCGACTGAATCCACCGCTCCAACTCCTGCGTGCGGTGAACCGGCATCGGATGCGTCAGAGTCTTGCCAAACGTCGCAAACAGCACGATCTTGCCGAGCTTATCGAGCGAATCCGCGTCCTGATACGCCCGCGCCTGCTCCATAAACGCTTCTTCGTTCAACTCGTCCGCCAGCCGCGAAGGGCCCGCCGCGAGCTTGATCAACGATCGACTCGCCAACCGTGTATCCTGGCCCACCAGCAGCCCGGCGCGATCGCACGAAAACTCGGCCTGACGCGACCACTCGAAGAACGCCAGATACAGCGCATAGGTCGCGATGTCCGACGCTCCCATCGACCGCCGACCCAGCAGTTCCAGCAAAGGGAACAGCAGGTACCCGACCGACCGATACAGCACGTGGTCGGCCTTGATATGCCCCAATTCGTGGCCCATGATGAAGAAAAGCTCCTCGTTCGACATCGTGTCGATCATCGACGAACGCAGCGTGATATAGGGTCGCTCGACCCCACCCGCAAACGCGTTCGGGAACGGGTTGTTGGAGACGTAAAGCTCCGGCTCCGGCATGTCCATCACCTTGCACGACTCCTTCATGATGTTGTAGAGCGTGGGGTACTGGTTAGGCCCGCAGCGGATCGAACTGCTCATGTTGTAGCAATACATCCACCGGTCGATGCCGATCTCATAAAACTTGGCGACGAGCTGCGGAACCAGCGGCAGCTTCTTCAGTTTGTCGAGCGCCCATTTGTCGGCGTCGCTCACAAACGCATCCGGGCTGATCCCGGTCAAATGAATTCGTTCGCTCATTGGTGAATAAGAATACGCCTACAACCAAAACCGGTTGCAGGCGTAGGTTCTTTTGTCCGAGTCAAGCTGGCTTAGGCGGCGAGACTGATCTTCGTTTCGCGAAGGCTAACGTTGACCTCGATCGCACCAACTCCGTCGAAGTTGAACGGAATCACGAGCGTCGGGACGTTGAAGGTCGAAATTCGAATGCTGTTTCCGCGAACCAGCGTCGGCGGCGTAATGTTGCACACGATTCCCTTCGTGGAGAAGATCGACGAGCTGTTACCCGTGATCATGTTGCCAAGCTCCGAGATCGCCGAAGCCACCATCTGGTCGAACACGCGCGGCGCGGTACCCAGCATCAACTCGGCAATCTTCATCGCGGTGTCCTTGGACATGCTATACATGACCAGGCCCTCGAGATCTCCATTAACTCCGCACAGGATGTTAACGGGAAGAGCGGTAAAAAGAACTTGCTTCGCCGAAAGTTCTCCTCTTTGGGGCGGTGTGCCCATAATCATCTCCGCGACCGAGGTTGCGGCCTCAGCAAACGGAGCAATGTACTCTGCTTTCATCTATATATTCGTTCCCCTAAAGTCGGTGGGTCTTCGCATCACGCCGCGTGACGCTTGATGACCTCAATAACCTTATCGGCTTGAAAAGGCTTAGTTATGAACTCTTTTGCACCGGCCTGAAGAGCTTCGACCATCAAATTTTGCTGTCCCATCGCCGAGCACATGACCACGACAGCCTCTGGATTTGAACCTCGAATAGCCTTGAGAGCCTCGATTCCATCCATCTCCGGCATAGTGATGTCCATGGTGACCAAATCGGGCTTCAGGTCCCCATAAAGAGCTACAGACTCAAGACCGTTGGCCGCCTCACCGACGACTTCGTAACCGGCATCCGTTAGGATGCGCTTCAATGTGACGCGCATGAAAAGCGCGTCATCCGTAATTAAGATGCGTTTCGCCATACTTTTTCCTCGCTAGGTTTTTTGTAGAAATACGGTCTCGGACATTCGAAACCAATCTCCCTGGTGTTGTAGATGCGCTCGCTGCTCCCCAAGAAGAGGTAGCCACCAGGGCGGAGCGCATTGTAGAACCGCTGAAAGATCTGATCTTTCGCCTCGTCGACGAAGTAGATCAGGACGTTGCGGCAGATGATCAGGTCGTAACCCACGCCGTAGCTATCTGCCAGCAAATTGTGTTTTTGGAAGGTCAAAAAGTCCTTCAGTTTTGGGATGACGTTCGCGCCGTCCTCGGTAACCTCGAAGTACTTTTCGAACTCCTGCGGAATCATCCTCGCTTCCATGCGATTGAGGAATCCCCGCTTGGCCTGGGCCATCGCCGTCTCGTCGATGTCCGTGCAGACGATCTTGTGCGGTCGGCCGGGAGCAAATTTGTCCAGCACCGCCGCCAGGCTATACGCCTCGGCCCCGGTCGAACATCCCGCGCTCCACGCACGGATCGATCTTCCCCCGTCGGCCAGTTCGTGCTTCACGATCTTCTCGAGGTCGCGCCACAGCTCTGGGTTTCGGAAGACCTCGGTGACGTTGATCGCCAACTTGTCCAGGAACCATCGCCGCTCGTCTTCGCTCTTCAGCACCAGGTCCACTAGAGCTTCGAAGCCGGGCATTCGCCGCTGTTCGCCCAGCATCAGAATCTGTCGCTGAAGCTGGTTTTGCTTGTAGAGGTTGAAGTCGATCCCCGTCTGCGTTTTCAGCTTTCGGTAGAAATCGGCCCACTGAATGTCATTAGGCGCTTGCACGTCGACCTCCTGAGAGCGCTGCGGTGATCGCCGCACCCATTTGGTCGATCGGAAACTCGCCATCGGTTGCACCGGCTTCTTTTGCCGACTTGGGCATGCCGTACACAACGCAGGTCTGGTCACTTTCGCCGAAAATCGTGGCGCCCGCCTTCTTCAGGGCCAAGGCCCCAGCGGTACCGTCTCGACCCATTCCGGTCAAGATCACGCCCAGCACGTTCGCACCGATGTACTTCGCCGCCGACTCAAACGTGTAGTCCGCACATGGCTTCACGCCGTTGCGATCCGGTCCGTCATTCAACAAAATCTTGGTTGCGTTCACGAGTTCCAGGTGCTTGCCGCCCGGGGCCATCAGGGCCACGCCTGGCTCCAGCGCGTCTTCCTGGTTCGCCTCGCGCACCTTAAAGGCACCGATGCGGTCCAGTCGCTCGGCTAGGCTCTTGGTAAATCCGGCGGGCATGTGCTGGACGATCACGCACGGGACCGTCATGTTTTTGGGCAGCGATTCGAACAACGTCATCAGCGCCTTCGGTCCGCCCGTCGAACTGGCGATCAAAAGCGTTTTCTGCGAGGTCGGCGCGCGCATTTCGGTTCGCGGTGTGCGAACGACCGGAGCTGGCCGAACCGGCGCCGGGCGGAATTTAGCCCGCGAAGCGGCACGAATCTTCGGAATCAGTTCCTGAAAAATTGCGGACAAGGACTCGCCCGTGATGGCTTCCGGCTTGCACGCAAAGTCCACCGCGCCGATTTCCAGCGCGAGAACCGTCGCATCTGCGCCAATCGAGGTCAGCGTCGAGAACATGACCGCCGGGGTCGGCGCCTCCGACATCAGCTCCTTCAGAGCGATGAGGCCGTTCTTGCGCGGCATCTCGATGTCGAGCGTCACCACGTCGGGCTTTAGCTCGCGCACCTTGGCGAGGACTTCCTCGCCGCTCGATGCGGTTCCGCAGACCTCCATATCCGACTCTCGATTGATCGCGTCCGAGATCACTCGGCGCATAAAAATCGAGTCGTCAACGACGAGAACGCGGGTCACAGTTAAGCCGCCTCCGCGAAGGCGCTTCCACCCGCTTCACTCAACTTGCTGAGGGCTTCGTCCAGCCACTCATTCAATACGTCTGCCTCAACACCAAGCCTTTCGAACGCGGCCTCGTCGCGGACGTAGAACGTTCCCGGCAGGTTCTCATGGATGCCCCGCTCGCGAACCATGATGTCCGCGATGTGGATGATGTCGGTCAGCACGTCGGTCTCTTCCATCTCCGAAGGGCGATGGTGGAATCGGATGCTTCGGCAGTATGCCTTGGGCAGGTTCCAGCTCTCAGCCAGAGTTGCGCCCAGTTCGGCATGGTCAAAACTCAAGGTCTCTCGCTCGATCTGGTCGAATGGCTTATCTCCGGCCAGGCTCGTCTGGGTCATCGCCGTAAATTCGTCTTCAAGCGTCAGGTACAGGGCCACGGTGCCGATGTCGTGAAGCAGACCGATACAAAATGCCTGCTCCGCGTCCATGTCGGTTTTGCGCATCGCCAGCATCTTGCTGAAGTAAGCGCAAGCCAGACAGTGGTTCCAAAGGTGCTTGGGGCTCAGGCCCTTGCCTTTAAGGGCGATCTGAAGCCAAGGAAAACTGGCGGCCACGAGGGAAAGGCTCTTGGTGGTGCGCATGCCGAGAACGACAACCGCTTCCTGAATCGAGTGGACGTCTCGCGCCATTCCGTAAAAGGCAGAGTTTGCCAATCGCAGAACGCGAGCGCTGAGGCTCGGATCGCGAGAAAGCGTCGCCGCAACCGTCGAAGCGCTTGAATCCGCTTGGTCGGCGATGCGAATCACCTCGAATGCCACTTCCGGCATCGACGGCAGATCGCTCGCTTTTTTGATGACTTCTTTAATGTCCCACATGGCCCATCTATCTTTCTTGAACACTCGTCCAAGGAACCCTCAGGACCTAAGTGCCACATAGGGGATAAGCCCCTGCTAAGTACAAATACTAGGACCGGGATTTTTGGCACACTTCTTGCTAGACCGTCGTTCTGCGAGGGATGTAAACGTTCTCTCACTTTGCAGGAATCGCCCGCCTTGGTAAACTATTTCGATATGGCACCGCTGGACTTTGCACTTGTCCGCCATGCACTCAACCTGGCCAAGAAAACGGGCATGGACGAGGTCGAACTAGAGCTTGGAGAATCCAAATTCCGAGCCGTCTTGGATGAGAAGGCCAAGAAGCCCGCAAAGGCCGCCTCCGCTGCACCCGCCGGAAAGGCCGAAGAACCGGCCGTCACCGCCAAACCCATCAAGAGCCACAACGTCGGCATCTTCCGTCAGGGCGACCACGCCATGAAGGTTGGCGACGAAATCAAAGTCGGCGACATCGTCGGCTCCGTGGTGGCTCTCGGCATTGCGAACGACGTGGTGTCGTCGGTGCAGGGCAAAATTTCCGAGGTCAACGTCCTCGACTCCGAAACCGTCGAGTACGGTCAGGTTCTCGCGCTTGTGGAGGTCGAGTGAAACAGCGCGGCCAGACCCTGGTCGCTAGCTTGGTCGTTGTCGCGATCATCCTCGTCGCCGTCGTCATCTTCATGCGCGGCACGGGCGACGCCAAGCCGACGATGAAGGCCGATGGCCGCGGCAAAACCGTGCTGGGTAACGCCAAAGCCAGCGCCGAAGACGAGGTCTGTCGAAGCAATCTGATGCAGGTTCGCCAACTTCTTGAAGTTCAAAAGGCGACCGACGAAGACTTCAAACCTACCTCGGTGGACGATATCCCCGGTGCAAAAAGTGTGTCACACTGTCCTGTCGGGAAAGAGGCATACGTCATCGACGAGTCGGGAAAAATCCACTGCCCACATCTAGGACACGAAAAGTTTTAATGCTGAAAAAGGTGCTCATTGCCAATCGCGGGGAAATCGCCTGCCGTGTCATTCGCGGCTGCCGCGAACTCGGAGTCAAAAGCGTCGCGATCTACTCGGAGGCCGACCGGGATAGCCTTCACGTCAAGCTCGCCGACGAAGCTATCTGCGTCGGTGCTGGTTCCAACTCCGACTCCTATCTCAACCTTGCCAACGTCCTCATGGCCACCCAGATCAGCGGAGCGGAGGCCGTTCACCCCGGCTATGGTTACTTCAGCGAGCGGGCCAACTTCGCGGTCGCGCTCGAAGCCCTTGGTGTCAAATTCATCGGTCCGCCAACCGGCGCGATCGAGGCGATGGGCGACAAAGCCAGCGCCAAAAAAGCCGCCATTGCCGTGAAGTGTCCGGTCGTCCCCGGCTCCGACGGTCCAGTCGCAACCGACATCGAGGCCCTCAAGATCGCCGAAAAGATCGGTTACCCGGTTCTCCTCAAGGCCGTCGCCGGTGGCGGCGGACGAGGCATCCGCAAGATCAACGCCCCCGACGAACTGCCGGATGCGTGGAAGATTGCGACTGCCGAGGCCCAAGCGTCGTTCGGCTCCGGCGAAATGCTCGTCGAGAAGTTCGTCGAGAATCCGCGCCACGTCGAAATCCAGGTCTTCGGCGACCAGCACGGCAACATGGTCTACCTCGGCGAGCGCGAATGCTCGATCCAAAACCTGCGCCACCAAAAAATCGTCGAAGAGGCTCCGTACGCCCAACTGCCCGAGCGCATCCGCAAGAAGATGGGCGAGGCCGCGGTGCGAGTGGCCAAGAGCGTTGGCTACCAAAACGCCGGTACGGTCGAATTCCTTGTGGACGATAAGTTTAACTTTTACTTCCTCGAAATGAACACAAGACTTCAGGTCGAACACCCGGTCACGGAAGAGATCACCGGCTACGATCTGGTTCACATGATGCTGAAGACGGCGAGCGGCGAAAAGCTCCCGATCACGCAGAAGAACATCGAACTGAAGGGTCACTCCATCGAGGTCCGCGTCACCGCCCAAGACCCCGACAACGATTTCGCCCCTTCCACCGGAAAGATCACGGGCTGGCGCGCGCCGATGGGCCGCGGCGTCCGTATGGAGAGCCACTGCTACGCGGGCCTGACCGTCTCCCCGTTCTACGACCCGCTTCTTGCTAAGCTGATCGTCTGGGGCGAGGACCGCGCCGACGCGGTCACCAAGCTCCAAACCGCCCTGCACGAGTTTGAGGTCGAAGGCATCGCCACGAACATCCCGTTCCTACGACGGCTGTGCGCAACCCCGTCCTGGATCGAAGGGAAGTTCGACACCGGCTTCGTGCCGAAGTTCCTGGACGGAGAGGCTTCCTAGTCTATGAAGCTGGCCAACCTCGCTTTGTCCGCTTCTAACTCTTCTTGCGCTCCCGCCGCCCGCTCACTCCGACCCACTATGGTCGACGCTGGACGGGAGGAAATTCTTCCACAACTTAGCCAAACTCTGGCGGCACCGACTAGCCTGCGTCAGGTGACCAACCACCCCCAAAGGGGCGGCAGTATCTTAGCCCAGCCTGAAGGGCTGGGTAGAGACGATCTCAAGCAAAAGTCCAAGGCGACGCAGTCGTCCCGGTCGTTACGACCGCCGAAAACGTCCACGACTGCTCAAACTTCTTTCGCTCCACCCGCTCTCGACTCGAACCGACCCGCTAGGGTCGAAGCTGGTAGCCAGGGTGTCAAAGCGACCAAAGGGACCGTAGACCCCTGGATAGCTCCGCAACAGAAAAATTCCAAGGCGACGCAGGAGCCCCGGCGATTATCGCCGCACCATAACGCCACCCCCAAGACTTCCCCATGCCCCTCGCCCTGGATCGAGGTGCCCCAATGACCCCCTTCGCCTGGCGACGAATCGCTCGCGAATGCGCCCTCCGCGCGCTCTACACCGCTGACCTAGGCCAAGGCTCGCTGTCCGACGCCCTGCACCTCACCATCGACTCGCTCGAAGACGAAGAACAATCCGAAGAACTGGTCAACGGCGTCGAACTCGTCGACGCAACCCTCGATCTCGTCGACCGCTTCGCAACCGCTCTTGCCGAAGGCACCTGGAAATCCCGCGTCTCGCTCGACCGCGCCATCTCCGCCGCCATCCCCGACTACGACTTCTCCCGCCTCGCCCTCGTCGATCGCTCCGTCCTGCGGCTCGCCCTCTACGAACTGCAAAACTACCCCTACATTCCGCCCGCGGTCACCCTCAACGAGGCCATCGAAATGGCCAAAAAATACTCGACCACCGAGAGCGGAAAATTCGTCAACGGCGTGCTCCACACGCTCCTCAAACAGACCGAAAAGGCGAATTACGACCCCAAGACCGCGCCCAAAGACCCCGATTTGGGTGAAATAGAAAAGATCATGCGCACTCCTGAGCCCGTTGTCGAGGAGGAGACCGTCGACGCTGACTCGGAAGAAGGCAAGATCGCCAAGCGCTACGGGGTTTGGAAAGTGAAAGGAGACGAAAAAGAATGATCCTCGACGGCCTCGCCCTCTCGAAAGAACTTCGCGTTCAGCTCAAGGAGCGGGTCGACCGCCTCCGCGAGCATGGCGTGATCCCCCGCCTCGATGTCATCGTCGCCGCCCAGGATCCCGCGTCCGTCGCCTACGTACGCATGAAGCGAAAATGGGCCGAAGCTGCCGGCATGCACGGCGAATCGTACGAAATCAACGAGGAAACGACCCAAGAACAGCTCATCGAGATCATCTACAAGCTCAATGGCAACCCCAAGGTCCACGGTGTGCTCCTCCAGCACCCCCTGCCCAAACATCTCGATGAGGACGCCGCCCTCCTCGCCCTTGGTTCGGCCAAAGACGTGGATGGTATCACGCCCCAGTCGCTGGGCCGCCTCACCGCCGGACTCCCCGGCTTCCGATGCGCCACCCCGCTCGGCATCACCAAGATTCTCGACCATTACAACATCGACTGCACCGGCAAGCGCGCCCTCGTCATCGGCCGAAGCCACATCCTTGGCAAGCCGATGGCCCTCATGCTCTTGGAGCGCAACGCGACCGTCACCATCGCCCACAGCAAGACCGTCGATCTGCCCGACCGATGCCGCGAAGCCGACATTCTTGTCGCCGCCGTGGGCCGCGCCGAAATGATCAAGGGCGACTGGATTAAGCCCGGGGCCACCGTTATTGATGCTGGATATAACAAAGTTGAGGGCCGAAAGGGAGATGTTGGGGACGTTCACTTCGAATCCGCTGTTGAAGTAGCCGGAGCGATTACCCCGGTGCCCGGAGGCGTGGGACCGATGACGGTGACAAGTTTGCTGATCAATGCGGTCGACGCGGCAGAAAAAACGGTTTCGTAGAGCCATCTACTTCCTGGCGGGGCTCTTCCTCGCCTACATCGTCCTGTGCTTTTGGATCGCCGACAAGGTGGTCTCGCCCCGGCGCGTAGTACCCAGCCTTCCCAAAGATTTTGTGGTGTGGGAGCCGGTCAAAGGCGTGCCCGCTTGGGCGTCGCCGACCCTTGGCGAAGGCAAGGCCAAAAACCTCTTCATCTTCGCTCACGGCATCAAGGCCAGCCGCGCCTTCTTCGAGGACACAGCGAGGGAACTTCAACATCGCGGCTACGACGTGGTCATTCTGCCCATGCCGGGGCATGACGCTAGCCCCGAGCCGACCGTCGGCTTTGGCACGACCGAGTCCAAGCTGATCCGCGAGACCATCGCCGCCGCCCACGCTCAACACACGGTGCTGGTGGGAGCCTCGATGGGAGGAGCCAGTTGCTGGATGGCCTCCGACGATCCCCACGTGGACGGGATCGTGACCGAGTGCGCCTTTGGCCGCCTCGAACCAGTGACTCACCGGTGGTTCAACAGCATGCTCCCGTACGGCGACATCCTCTTCAAGCCCGTGATCTGGATCGCCTCCGCCCGATTGCACATCAACCCCAACGACATCAACCCGGTCGAAACCGCCCAGAAATGGAATCATGCCAAACCCGCGCTGGTCATTGAGGCAAGCGATGACCGCCTGATCCCCGAAGCCCAGTCCAAAGAACTCGCTTCCGTCTCCGGCGCCGACTTCTGGCGTGTCCCCTTCGTCACCCACGCCAACTGCCAATCGGTCGGAAAGGAGTACATCGACCGAGTCGAAGGCGTGATGAAAAAGGTCCTCAGGCGCTAGGTGTTTTTTGGGGCCCAGGCGTCCCGCCTGTGGAAAGTAGAAGCTAACCACGCTACCCCACTGAAGGGGGTCGGCGAACGAAGTGAACCGGAGGGGGAAAGGGCCATACATAAACCCTTCAGCTCACAAAGCAGGACAAGAAATCTCACGCCTCGCGCTTCGTCGGAACCCGCGCCAAATACACCGTCAGCGCCAAAATCGTCCCCGCCAACAACCCCACCGGAATCCATTTCGGCAATTCCATCTCCAACTGCTCGATCACAATCGGTGGCTTCGACAGAATCCGGTAGATCGTAAACCCGATCGCCACCCAGATCATTGAGATCGCGATGACCTTCGTCCGCAGACGCATCGACCGATGCTCCTCCCAATCTCGCAAAGTCGGTCCGACGGTCCGATTCGCCAAGAGCCAACTCTCCAGCCGCTCGCTCGAATTTCGAAACGCCCACAGCGCGATCAGAAAGAACACAAAGCCCGGCAGGCCAGGGGTAATAATCCCTACGAACCCCACCCCCACGCATACAATTCCGAAGCCCGCGAACAGCGAGCGAACCAAAAGTGGACGGTTTGTGTGGGGCATTTGGCCCGATTATAGAGCCTTTGCAACCCCAAAACCTACGGCTCCGATTTGAAAAGATAGAGGATGATAAAGCTATGGTTACAATCGGTGACTCCTTCTCAATCGTCGCAACCCTGGCCGGACTGGCCGTAACGCTCTGGGCCTTTTTGGTCGCCTGCGCGCTCCTTTTCCCGGCCCGGGTGGCCTCCGCCCGCAACGCGGTTTCCACCCACACGAGCGCCTGCATCGGCACCGGGTTCGCCGCTTTTCTCGTCGGATTTTTCGGCATCGTCGTGCTCCAAGTGCCCAATCCGGGCGTCAAGCTCTTCGGCATGATCATGGTCTCCAGCTACTTTGCCATGGTCGCCATCGGCAGTAGCGGCATCGCCAAACTTGCCTCCGAGCGCCTGCGCTCCCTCAAGGGCGACCACTCGAATCTGTTCGACTCCTACGCCAAATCCGCGCTCTACATCGTGGTGGCCGGCATGCTCCCGATCCTCGGTTGGTTCCTTTTCGCCCCGATCTTCATGCTGACCGCCGGCGGCGCGGGCCTGTTGGCTTTGCTCAAGCCCGCCACCGCAAACGAGGTCGCGTAATGTCTCTGACTCGGCGCGACGCGCTCCTCCTTGGCGGCGCCGCTGCAATCACCGCCGCTGGGTGCGGGCGCGTCGCGACCGAGGTCAGGCGACGCAAGCAGTCCGAGCCGTGGCGCGAGCCCAGCGATCCCAAAACCACCCGCTTGCTCGACCGGATGTCGTTCGGCTGGTCGGGGGACGAAGAGGCGACCTACGCCTCGCTGGGGCACGACGCCTACGTCGAGAAGCAACTCAAAGCCGGATTCGACGAACCGATCGAACTCACCCTTCAACTCCAGAACCTCGACTGCCTGCGCATGCAGGCCGTCGAGCTCATGGAGATCCCACGCGGACGCGTCATCCAACAGCTCCAGTGCGCCGCCATTCTGCGCGCGGTCTACAGCCCCAACCA
The DNA here is from genome assembly GCA_016125185.1 of Armatimonadota bacterium. Taxonomy (NCBI): domain Bacteria; kingdom Bacillati; phylum Armatimonadota; species Armatimonadota bacterium. The sequence goes on from WGMG01000004.1 coordinate 115,457, forward strand.
GCTCCGCGAAAAGATGGTCGATTTCTGGAGCAACCACTTCAACATCTACTCGCAAAAGAAGGATGGTGCGTTCTTCAAGGGCAACCAGGAAGAGCAGATCATCCGCCAAAGCGCCCTCGGTAACTTCGGCGACATGGCCCGCGAGATGGCCCATTCGCCCGCCATGCTTCTGTACCTCGACAACGAGCAGAACGTGAAGGAGCACCCGAACGAGAATTATGCCCGCGAACTGCTGGAACTCCACACCCTCGGCATCTACGGCGGCTACACGCAGAAGGACGTTCAAGAGGTCGCCCGGTGTCTGACCGGCTGGAAGATGGAAACCCGCTTCCTCGGCGGGCTGTTCAAAGGCGAATTTCACCCCAAAGCCAAAGGTTCATTCCGCTTCGATGACAGCGTGCACGACAAGGGAACCAAGCTCGTGCTCGGCCACGTAATCCCTGCCGGGCGCGGCATCGAAGACGGCGAGCAGGTCCTCGATATCGCCATCGCCCACCCCTCGACCGCCAAGCACCTGGCCCGCAAGCTCGTCGTTTTCTTTACCGGCGCGCGCTCCGAAGACCTGGAATCCAAGGTCGCCGACGCCTACACCACCACCAAAGGCGATATCCCCAGCATGATTCGGCCCATCCTCCTCTCCGATGAACTCGGTGCGGGCGAGCCGATCCTCAAGCGTCCGTTCGACTTCCTTTGCGCCTCCCTGCGCCGGTCCGGTGCCATTACCGATGGCGGCCCCGCCCTCCAGCAGTACCTGCGCAAGCTCGGACAGCCAATGTACGAATGGCCGATGCCCGACGGCTACCCAGTGGACCAGATTAGCTGGGCCAACACCGTCCTGCCACGCTGGCAATTCGCCTACGACCTGGCGTTCGGCAAGATCGCCAACACCACCATCAAAGCCGAATCCCTGCCGATGATCGCGAGCATCGTGGGCAAGGGAAGCGGCCTCACCAAGGAGCGGATGCGCCTGCTCGCCAACCACCTCTCCGCCCCCGAATTTCAATACGCGTGAACGATATGAACGACCACTCCTGCGACAGTTTCAAAGATGCGATGTCCCGCCGGTCGGCCCTTAAGCTGGGTGCCCTTGGGCTGGTGCCCTGGCTCCTCTCCGGCAGTGCGCTCAGTCAAATCAAGATTGATTCGACTCGGCGTGGGCACGCGCTGGTCGTCCTCTTCCTTCGCGGCGGTTCCGACGGCCTCAACATGATGGTCCCCTACGCCGATGACCACTATTACAAAGCCCGCCCGAGCCTGGCCATCGCTCGCCCCAACGATCTCCGCGTGAAGGAAGCGGCCCGAAGCGTAGCCCTCAACGACTATTTCGCCTTGCACCCATCGCTGGCGCCGCTCAAAAAGTGGTTCGAAGCCGGTTCGCTCGCCCTCGTCCCCGCCGTTGGTTCGCAGGACATGACCCGTTCGCACTTCGAGGCGATGTCCGCCATGGAGCGCGGTGCCCCGACCGGCCACTCCGGCGAGCCCAGCGGCTGGCTGGCCCGTTACCTCAATAAGACCGCCTCCGCCCAGGACACGCCCCTCCGCGCCGTCGCTTGGGCCGACCGAATGCCGGATTCGCTTCGCGGCGCGCCTGCCCCGCTCGTCGTCCAATCCATCACCGACTTCCATCTCGACGCCGACGAAGACTTCGTGCGCGAACTCAAGCTGAAGTACCAAAACGAACCCGCCGACCCGTCGAACCTCATGCACAGCGCTGGGGCCAACACGCTTCACGCCCTCGATCGTATCGAGCGCCTCGATCCCAAAAACTACAAGGCGTCGAGTGGAGCGACTTACCCGATATCTCCCTTGGGAGCCGGGTTCCGCGAGGTCGCCTGCCTGCTGAAGTCCGACCTCGGCCTCGAAATCGCCTGCCTGGAAGAAACCGGTTGGGACACCCATTTTGCCCAAGGCGCGGATACCGGCGTTCACGCCAGCCAGCTCGATAAGGTCGCCAAGTCGATCGACGCCTTTATGACCGACCTCGGACCGCGCGCCAAGGAAATGACCCTGATCGTCATGACCGAGTTCGGCCGCCGCGTGCAGGAAAACGCCAGTTTGGGAACCGACCATGGCCGCGCGAGCGTCATGATGGCCCTCGGAGATGTCGATGGCGGCAAGATTCTCGGCCAATGGCCCGGCCTTGCCCCCAACCAACTCGACGATGCCGGCGACATCAAGCCCGTCAACGACTACCGTACGGCCCTCACCGACTTCCTCTCGCCGAAAATGCCAGAGATTGCCGGAATATGGGGCTAGTTGACTTCCATCCAGCCGCATCGAACGCATCTGGGAGCTTGACTAGGTCCTGACTTCGGCCTAACTACTCCATAAATCCATAGAATGACGAGACCTGCTCCAACAATGATATTTAGGACTGGTATACACAAAAATGGCAGGCCTACGACCGTTGCAACTATGCACCAGATTGCGAAATTGTCTGATCTTTGGTAGTGATCCCACCGCCAATCGTGGGATCCACAGGAGCGGCAGACCCATCGTGTGTGGTGTGCGACTCCTATGGGGACTGGTAACGCCGCAAATTGGGAAGCTGTGGCCCTTAGTTGGTGCGCGACGGCGACGGGCGATTGGCCCTGGTTATACTGCGCATTTAACCAGTTTGGATCGGCTCCCGCCGGATCGATTCCGGCCTGCTTTATGAGGGCCAACCAGTCCTGGTAGGTCACGCCGTTATTCTATCACCGGTTACTAAAAAACTAAGGTCCGACCCATAGGGTCATAGCCTTCTATTCGCGAACGCATACCATCGGTCCTCTCCACCATTACGGCTCAGGAACCAAAAAAAGATACTTCTCCGGATGGAGAAGTCGGTGAACGCGCCCTCCTAAGCATCGCGAAGTTGACCCTTCCAGCGAACCGGATGAGGCGAACCGAGCATCCCGACCACCAAAAAACAAATCGGTACACTAACCACCCCATGCTCGACGAAGACATCCAACTTTGGCAAAACTCCGCCGACGCCTGGATTCGCATCCTCGACATCCGCGGCGACAAATCCCGCCGGTTCCTGGACCCCCGCGTTCACGCCGCTTTCGGCGACGTCCAAGGGCGAAACATCCTCGATATTGGCTGTGGTGAGGGCCGATTCTGCCGCCAACTCCAGGAGCGCGGAGCCAACGTCGTCGGCGTCGAACCCACGCCAAAACTCCTCGAGCAAGCCATCCAGCAAGACCCCCAAGGCGACTATCGAGACGCCCGCGCCGAGGCTCTGCCGTTCCCAAATGAGACATTCGACGCTGTGCTCTTCTACCTCGTCCTCATCGACATTGAGCCGTTCGAGCCCGCTATCGACGAGGCCTTCCGTGTCCTCAAGCCCGGCGGAAAATGCGTTATCGTCAATTCAACTGGTATGAACACTGCTACAAATCGGTTTTGGGAATGGAATGAAGCTGGTGAGCGGACGGCCTGGTTAGTGGAACACTACGGAACGAGGCAGCGCGTCGTCGCTGAATGGAACGGCATCCGGGTTCATAACTACCACCGGCCGCTCGGGACCTACTTCACGCACTGCCTCAATTCCGGCTTCCAGCTCCGCCATTACGACGAGCAAATCCCCACCGAAGCCGAGCTCGCCGCCAACCCCGAACTCGCGCCCCACCTCATCTGCCCCTGCTTCAACATCCAGGTTTGGCAGAAGTAGTGAACAGAGAACAGAGAACAGGGCTCAGGGCCTTTTGTCTAACAAGCCTTTGCGGACCGAAAACAAGAGCTTGCCCACCTCGTCCGAAGCCGTCTCAAGTTCGTCAGTTGCCAAATACTCCAGGCGCTTCGAAATCTCAATCTGGGTTTGCAATTCTCGAAGCGACCCAATAGCAATGTCAAGGAAGCGCAAGTATTCGTTGGTACCGCTTCGTCCGTAGCCCTCGGCGATATTAGAGGGAATTGAGACCGCCGCCCGACGCATTTGGGCTTGCAAGCCAAACTTTTCAGTCTCAGGCAGTTTTGAAGTGTCCCTGTAGACCACCTCGACAAGCGTCATTGACTTTTGCCAGACGATCAGCTTTCGAAAACTCATGAGAGTTCTATTTTGCCTTGTCATCTGACTCAAGCATTTTTCAATCGTTTGCCATCCGACGACCACTCGTTCTCTGTTCTCTGCTCTCTGATCTCTTGTCCCTCAGCAGGTACATTCAAGCCTGCGATGCTGCTGAAAGGTATTAACTATTGGTGCTTCCCCGGCTCCTTCGAGGACAAGGTGGACCCGTTCGACGCCGTCAAGATGACCAAGAAGTACGGCTACGATGCCCTCGAATTGTGCATCGGCGAAGCCGGAACCCAGTTCGGCCTCGACGCCGACGAAGCCAAGTGCAAGAGCCTGGTCGAAGCCGCCAGCAACGAGGGCGTCGTCCTGCGCACCACCGCCTCCGGCCTCTACTGGGGCCGAAGCATGGGTGATCCCGACGCCAAAGTTCGCGAGCAAGCCAAGGACGACCTCAAGCGCATGCTCCAGATTTCGAGCTGGCTCGGATGCAAGGTTCACCTCACCATCCCCGCCGCCGTCGACGTCTTTTTCCTGCCCGATCGGCCCGTCCACAACTACGACGACTGCTGGAAATATGCAAAGGACGGCATCGCCGAACTCCTCCCCCACGCCGAGGCGTGCGGCGTCAAGATGGGCATCGAAAACGTGTGGAACAAGATGTTCATGTCCCCTGGAGAAATGGGATATTTCATCAGCCAATTCAACTCGCCATGGATCGGATGCTTGTTCGATGTGGGAAATGTCATGCCCTTCGGCTACCCCGAGCAATGGATTCGAAGCCTGGGTAAAGACATCGTCGCGATCCACTTCAAGGACTTCCGAAAGGCCGTCGGCACCGCCGAAGGTTTCGTCGACCTTCTCGAAGGCGATGTGAACTTCCCAGAGGTCGTCAAGGCGCTGGGCGAAATCGGCTTCGATGGCCCCGTCGTCGCCGAAATGATCCCCCACTACAAGCTCTATCCTATCGCCCGCGTCGAGAACACCTCGAACGCGATGGATCATATCCTCGGTCGCAAATAGCTGTGGTCTGGCGGGATCGACTCCCAAAGGCTCCGCTTGATCCGCAAGAGATCAAGCGGCAGTCCGGCGTGAGCGACTGGACCACGCACCTCGCCGGAGTCCAGGCCGAACTTCCCGAGCCGTTCGCGGTTATCGACGTCCTCGAAGGTGAAGGCTGCAAAGAAACCTGCATAGACCTGCGCGCAATAAGAAGAAACCCACGCATTGTTCGCCGGGCCGAAATCGACACAAAGCCCGGCCGTACCTGGAATATCAATCCCATTCTCAACCAAATCGCGCAAGAGGCCGCTCCAGGATTCGCTCTCGATCTGGGTTGTGGCGCCGGGCGTGATGCCGTCTGGCTCGCCGCCAACGACTGGGACGTCACCGCCGTCGATCGCCTAGCGAGCAACATCGAGGCGATCCAACGACTGGCCAAAACCTACGCCCCCGACAAACCCATCGAAGCAATCCAAGCCAACCTTCACGATTACCGGCCCGAGACCCAATACGATCTCGTCTTGCTCCACTACTGCTGGGACCCCAACTACTTCGAACTCGCCAAGCAATCCACCGCCAGAGGCGGTTTTCTCAGCGTCCTGGGCCACTCCGAAACCAACTACCGATGCTTCGCCCATCCGCGCGAATCTAAGCTCATCAATAGCAAAGCCCTCGATTGCGAGGGCTTCGAAACATGGTCAGAACGGGAGTTTTGGTCTAGAGACCGGCACTCAGTTTCAATTGTGCTGCGACGGCATTAGCCGAATCGTAATCGACGCTCATGCGCCCGACTTTCTTCGAAGGATCAAAGGTCAAAACGTCCTCGGGATTCGTCAGCCGAGAGAACACGAAACACTTGATTTCCGACAGCCGCGCGGTGCGGTCGCCCAGGCCGTTGGTGCTCTTCTGGCTCGACCAAAATCGCATTGCCATCTCGCCGTCCGGTGTGGTGTCCCACCCCAAAAACACGACCGAATGGCCATAGCCGCTCCGCCAGTCGAGGTTGCAGAAGTCGCCGGGTCGAGCGTCGAGCGGGTCCACCCGCGTCCCCATTTTGGAAAAAAGCGAGAGCGCGTAGTATGATCCGGGGCCGTCCGCGTTCCAGCACCCCCACATCTTCACCATGTCCTCGCGCAGGTGCCCGTTCTGGTCCTGCATGCGTAGGGCGTCTAGGCGATCCTCCGAAATCTCCGATTGGCACGACACGGTGGCCGTGTCCAGCGCGCCGATGAACGCCGCGTACGACGCTCCCGAACAGTAGCTCGACGACCGCGGAGGGCTGATCAGCCGATAGTCGCCCAACTTGAGCGGAATGCCGATGGGCGAGGCCGGCGGGTTCGCGCCCGACTTCATGAAGTAGCCGCCGCCGTCCGGCGCACTAGCCTGGATGTCGTCGATCGCCATCAACACGGCTTGGTTCAACTCCGGCGTATCCTGGCCATATACGGCCTGGTGGTTGATGTGATACATGGGCATCCGCACGGTGATGAAGGAGGCATAGGAAGCAAGAAAAGAAACCATAAATCTTCACAGGTGTCCCCGGCAAACGCACAGAGGGAACAAGAGAGATAGTCGGCTCTATCCCAAAAACCTGGATGGCAACTTCTCCACAAACCTAAAGATTCCTGTGAGATTTCAACTGGCGGAGTAGGCTTCTAGCCTTCAACGACGACTAGGGCTACGCGGGAAAAGAAGAACTCTGTGGTTAGCGCCGCAGTAACGTGCGCTACGCAATTTTCACATCGCATGGGCCACCCAGAAACCTCGGCCCAAACCAGTAAACTACCAACGCCTTGATCCCCACTGACTGGCTCGATGCTCTCGCGAGCGTCGGCAGCCTCACCGATAAGCAGCTTCAGAACCGTTTTGGTGCGGAGGCGTCGCGCTGGGCGCGGCAACAGGAGGAGCTTCGCAAGAAGGCTCGGGCCAAGTTCGCGGAGGCGGACACTATGCTGTTCGATCGGGAGGCGCTGGAACAGGCCACCCACGAGGCGATCGCTCGGTACCATGCCTCGCGCTTTCCATTGGGTGCCAAGGTAGTAGACCTGACCTGCGGCATCGGGAGCGATCTTCACGCCTTTGGATCGGGTGCGGTTGGCTTCGAGATCGACGCTTTGCGCGCCGAATACGCCCGCCACAACTGCCCGCTGACCGAGGTTCGCACTGAAGACGGCCTCGCCTACGCCCAAAGCTCTTCCGACCCCTATCTATGGGCCGATCCCGACCGTCGCGATTCCAGCGGCCGTCGCCTGGCCGACCCGTCGCAGTACGCTCCGAACCCGCTGGACATTCCGCGCGACCGCCAACTGACCGGCATCAAGCTCTCGCCCATGCTCGCCGACGAATTCCTTGCCGAGGTCGGTCCGCGGGTCGAATTCGTCTCATTCCGGGGCGAGTGCCGGGAGGCGGTGGTCTGGGCGGGAAAGCTAGCCGAAGCTGGCATCTTCGCCGTTCGCATCGAAACCGGCGCGACACTCGGCCGCGAACCCACTTACGACCAAGTCGATGAGGCGGGCGAGTTCATCTTCGACGCCGATCCGGCGGCGGTGCGAGCCCACGCTCTCGGCGGCTTCGATCGACCTCAGTTGGGCGATTCGCCTGGCTATGTGACCGGTGGCGACCTTGAATCCGAGTGGCTGACGCCCTACCGCGTGCTGGCCGCCGGCACGTACGACGCCAAACGCATCAAAGAAGCTCTGCGCAACTTGGGACGCCGCGTATTCGAGGTGAAACAGCGCGGCGCAGGCGTGGAACCCACGGCGGTCATGCGCCAGGTGCGCACCGACGGCGACCCGGCCAGCCTGATTTGTTGGCGTGTCGGCAAGAGCGTGCGCTGGGCGCTGGCCGAGCGGGTCGGACGCGGGTAGCATCAAGCGATGCAACGAAGCTTCGCCGACAAGCTCCAAGATTACGCCGCCCTTACCATCCGCCTTGGGATCAACATTCAGCCCGGACAGGAGCTGTTTCTCACCGCGCCGGTGGCAGACGTCGAGTTTGTGCGCCTGCTGGTAGCCGAGGCATACCAGGCGGGGGCGAAGAACGTTCAAGTCAATTTCGTCGACGACATCGCGGCCAAATCCCGCTTCATTTACGGCTCGGATGAGGCGGTAGCCTACGCGCCCAAGTGGTTTTATGACGGCGTAGCGAACGCCATGGAAGCTGGGGCGGCTCGGCTCGGCGTGATCAGCGAAGACCCGGGCCTACTGAGCGACATCGATCCCGCCAAGGTCTCGACGTGGTACGGAGCCGCGGGTGCGGCAGCCAAGCGAGTGGGCGAACTGGTCGGCAGTGCGGCCATCAACTGGAGCCTCGTGGCCGTGCCGAACCCGCGATGGGCGCGCTTGGTGTTTCCTGGCGACAGCGATGAAACTGCGGTGGCGAAGCTGTGGGAGGCGATTTTCACCTGCTGCCGCGTGGATCAGCCCGATCCTTTGCAGGCGTGGCGCGACCACTGCGACAACCTCGCTCTACGTCGCGACTACCTGAACCAATTGAATCTGACGGCGGTCTGCTTCCGGGGTCCTGGAACGGATTTGGAAGTCGGCTTGGTCGATCAGCGAATCTGGATCGGCGGATGGGGAACGGCCAAGAACGGCGTCACCAACGCCCCGAACATCCCCACTGAGGAGATTTTCTCCATGCCCCACCGAGACCGCGTGCAAGGCACGGTTTCCAGCACGCTTCCGCTGAGCTTGCGGGGGCAGGTGGTCGATAAGATTCAGGTGGAGTTTAAGGACGGCGTGGTGGTGCGCGCCTCGGCGGGCGAGGGCGAAAAGACGCTGATCGGCCTCCTGGACACCGACGAGGGCTCGCGCCGATTGGGTGAGGTCGCGCTGGTGCCGCCCGGGTGCGCGGTGGCCCGCACCGGCCTGCTGTTCACCAACACACTGTACGATGAGAACGCGGCTTGCCACATTGCGCTCGGCTCATCGTTTGCCGAGAACATGATGGGCTACGACGACCTGTCGGCCGACGAGCGGCTGGCAGCGGGGTCTAACGACAGCCGCATCCACGTGGACTGGATGATCGGCTCACGCGAGGTCGAGGTCGATGGCATTTTGCCTAGCGGCGAGCGCAAGCCTCTGATGCGCGGTTTGGACTGGGTCGAGGCGGTTTAGGAGGATTTGGTGCAAAGTGCGGAGTGCGGAGCAAACTGCCGAAAGGACTTGGATCACCACGGTCCTTCAGACCTCGTGCCGTTTGTCGATCGATACCCAGCCTTCGCAGGCTGGGCTAACTTGGATCGCTCCGTTGGAGCTCACGCAAGAGGAGCTGTTTGGGAGTTGCCCCGATCTCGGGACACAATGCGGCGCTAAGCGCCGGGTCGCTTTCGCTCCTTGGACGATTACAGTTACGAGGCTGTCCAGGGGTCTTTGCTTCGCTTCGACACCCTGGCTAACATCTGCGACCCCTCCGGGGTCGAGACCTCTTTGCGCGAAGATCCGCTCCTGGGAGAGGAAACAAAGCCTCGGGTGGCCCGTATAGCCGAAGGCTATGCGGGAAATTGACCAGCCATTAGACGAGGTCAGCATCCCGGATGCTGGAATTAGCCACGCTACGCCCCTTGAGGGGAGTCGGCAAGCGTAGCGAGCCGGTAGGAAGTCCGCACAAGCAGGCGCGCTACCTACAATGCGTCCGCTTTCCCGTACAGCCGAGCGGGTGGCTCCGAGAAGTACTTGAACAGCGCCGGGCACAGCCACCCTTCCATTTCCAGTCCCGCGCAGTAGTACACGTTGCCGGACATCTCGGGACGCCGCCACTCGAACTCGTGTTGATACCCAGGGAACGGTTCGGCGGAAAACACCAGCCGGAAGCCCTTTTCGGCGTCAGGGATGTCCTTCGTCCAGGCGTCTAGAATCGTATCCGCTCCGCCCACGAATGGTTCTTGCGACAGACCCACTCGCTCGTCGTCGAAGACCCAAATACCGTACGCCTTGTACGGCGAAATCACAAACAGCGAGTTGCCCATCGCTCAAGTTTACTGGGTGAGAGGTACGCTCCAGACGTGCTCGCGGGTGAGATTCTTTCGGTCCAGGTGGGCCTGCCCAAGGTCTACCAAAGCGCCTCAGACGATGGCGAGGATCGCACCTGGTCGTCCGGCATCTTCAAGCGCGCGGTCGAGGGTCCGGTCCGTCTCGGCGAGACGAATTTGGACGGCGACGGGCAAGCCGATCTGGTCCATCACGGCGGTCCCGACCGGGCTCTGCTCCTCTATTCCGCCGCCCATTACCCCTTCTGGGAGGATCGCTTCGGACACTCCCTCGAGTTCGGGAGCTTTGGCGAAAACCTCACAATCACAGACATGGACGAGCTTCAGGTTTGCCTCGGCGACCGCTTCACTATCGGTGAAGTGGAGATCGAGGTCAGCCAGCCGCGTCTGCCATGCTTCAAACTGGCGCGACGCCTGGACAAACCTGGTTTGAACCTGGAAGTGATGGAAAACCGACGCGGCGGATGGTACACGCGCACGCTCAAGTCCGGCTCGATCCAGCGCGGCGATCGCTTGCAGCAGACGGCTCAGCCGAACCCGCAGTGGACCATCGACCGGTGTTTTGCCACCTTCATCAGCGAGAAAAAGGACCGTGACGTGCTAGCCGAGCTCGCCGCCCTGCCGCAACTCAGCGAGCTATGGCGCACCAACCTCCAGCGCCGCCTCGCGCAACTCGGGTGACCCATGCTCCTCGTCGCGATCACCGGGCCGGTTGGAAGTGAGAAAACCACCACCCTGCGCGATTTCGCCGAGTGGACGACCGAGCAGGGTGCGCGAGTCGATGGCTTTGTTTCGTTGGCGGGCCGACGTCCGGTTGCCCACGAAGGGGCCGACGCCTACACGTGGCTGTGGGTACGCACCAACGACCGCCAGCCTTTCGCCCATCGCACCCCCGACGGACCGTTTGAGGTCGATCCCGCCGCGCTTGCGAGCCTGGCCGAGTGGGCGGGCGCATTGCCGCCCAAGCTGGATCTCGTGGTCATGGACGAGTTTGGCAAGTGGGAAGCGGCGGGCGAGGGCATCCTTTCGGCCTGGCCGGCGGTGGCGGCGGCCAAGCCGCGCATGGTGGTCGTCACCCTCCGCCAAGGCCTGCGGACCGAGATCGAAGCGAGGCTGGGGCGACGATTCGACCGCGTCCTCGATGCCGACGATGGCGACACGGCCGGCGAGCTTCGGAGCATGTACTCCGAGTTGAGGGATTGGGAGCGGGTCGGCGTGTTTGGCGCGACCTCGGGTGGGCTGGAGTGCTCGCTGGGTACTTATCTGCATGCCACCCGATTCCCGTTTACCGGCACCGTCATGGGCTCGCTTCAGGCGGCCACGCTGGCCCTCGCCTCGCGCGATTTGGGCCGCAAGGAGCTGGTCGTTTGGATATCGAGCATCGCTGCCGGGCTGAAGGCGTTCAGCCCCAGCAGTGCGCGGTTTACGCCTATGCTCGCCATCGCGGTGCAGGGCTTTTTGTTCATGACCGGAGCCGCGATTGGACGCTGGACCCGGCTCGGATTCGCCCTCGGCGCGTTCCTGGTCGGGCTGTGGGCGGCGCTGCAAGGACTGCTGATTCAGGGGCTGTTTTTCGGACGTCCGTTGGTGCGGGCCTACGGCTTTGCCGTGGCCTGGATTCGAACGCACCTGGGCCTCTCGCCGCCGAATATCTGGGTCGCGATGCTGATTCTGTGTCTGGTGAACGGCCTGCTGTCGGTGGGGCTGACGATGCTGATCGTGCGGCGCACGCCGCGCCTGCCGTCGCCGTCATCGCCGGGTTCGGCGGTCCGCCGCCAATGGCTGTTTTGGACTCCGCTCGTCGTAGTGTGTACGGTACTGTTCGCCGCGGGCGAGAACCCCACTAGCCTACTGTGGGTGGTGTTTCGGTACGCGGCGGTCTCGGCGATGCTGTTCGGATTGGCGCGAGCCCTGCGCGGGTTTGACCTCGAAGGGTTGCTGCATCGGCGCGGCCTCTGGGGTCCAGCGGTCGCTCTGCGGACGGCGAAGGACGAGCGTAAAGAAAGTGCTTAGTGCCAGGTGCCCTCGGCACTAAGCAATCAACCGGCTACCGAACCTGCCACTCCAGAATCCCGCCCGAGAAGCCGGTTTGGAGTTGCACCTGCAAGCGCAGTCCGCTGACCGTCAGCGGCGCGAAGTTCACGCGGTTGAACAGGTCGCGGTCGCATCCCGGCTCGCCGTTGGGTTTGATCGGTACCCATTTGCCGTCCACCAGTCCCAAAATCGACCAGCTTTTCGGCACTCGGCACATGCCGTGACCCGAGTCGTCGAACCAATACACGTCCACACCCTTCACCGAGCGCGGCTTCTCGAAGTTGTACTGCACCCACTCGGTCGAGCCCTTGTGGTCCCACCACGTGAAACGCGGGATGCCCTCGTCGCCGGACGATTTCGGCAGAATGCCATCGCACATGGCGATCACGTCGTCGCTCTCAAACACGTGCGAGGCGGTCGGGCCGTACGGAAGCGGCTTCGGCGGCTCGGCCCACGCCTTGCCATTTTTGGCCAGCCACGGGAACGCCGAGATGCGCAGTCGCGCCGCGCCCATCGGCACCAGCGTGATCTTCTGCACCGGGTCGGCGGAGACGGTCGGGCTCTGCTGAAGCTCGGACACCAAGCCGAAGCGATCGATGGTCCAAGAAGGCAGGATCGCGCCCTTGGCTTGAATCTGGATCGGCACCTCGTCGAGGGTAAATGGGAAGTTGGACGACGGCCACGGACGCTTGGCGACGGTCAACGACCGCTCGGGGTGCGCGGGGTCGATCGCCAGCGCATAGTTCCACGGAGTGGTGGGCGTGTAGGCGTAGGCGGGCCATGCCTCGGTATCCAGCGATTTCTGCCATTGCGAGTCGCCGAGGGCGGTCTTGGTGCTATCGAACCGCGTCACTTTCTCGCCGATCTTGAGCGAGAAGGTGAGGGGGCCATAGTCCACGCTCACGCTGTCGTGGTTGGCTTGCCACTGCTGGACGCTCAGCTTCATCGGCAGTTCCAGCGCGACCTTATCGCCGGTCTTCCAGGCTCGCTCGATGCGCATAAAGCCGGACTCCTTGCCCGCCAGCGACATTGCCTTGCCGTTCACGGTCAGCGTTGCGTTCTTGGTCCACGCGGGTAGGCGCAGGTACAACGGGAAGCGGTTCGATTTCTTGCCGGTGTCGATGCTCAAGCGGATGCTCTGCTCGAACGGGTAGTGCGAGTCCTCCTTGATCGTGACCGAGCGGCCGTCGCCTGCCTTGGCCGTCACCGATGACGCGCTGTACAGGGCGGCGGCGAGGCCGTTGTCGTTGGTGGCCATCCACAGATGCTCGCTGAAATAGGGCCAGCCCATGCCGTGGTTGTGCTGACAGCATCGGTGGCTCAGCGGGTTGTACATCGTCATCGGGCCGCCGTTTTGGTAGCCCGGCGCGTGGTTGAACTGGTCGGAGGTCGCCATGTTCGGGCTAGTGAGGTAGCGGAGCGATGTGCAGTCCGGCGTGAGGGCGGCGGGGTAGGTGTTGAAGGCGACGTTTTCGCAATGGTCGGCCCACATGGTGTCGCCCGAGATGCCGAGAAGCTCCTCGTCGGAGTACATCTGCTCGACCATGCCGCAGGTCTCGACCGCCTGGCGCGGGTCAGATTTGCCTGGTCGCGCGTTCTCGTCGGCGCCGTACATGCCGCCGGGAACGTTGCCGTACAGCCGCCGCAAGGTGGCGAAATTGTTGTAGGCGGCTTGGAGCGATTGGCTCTTCTTGCTCTGCTGGAAGAAGATTCCGGGCTCGTCGAAGCACTCGGCCACGTTGACGTTGTGCCAGTCCGGCAGACTGTCCTTCATCGACCAATCCATCGTTCGGCGGTGGTTCTTCTCGGCCAACTCCAGCAGTTTAGCGTCGCCGGTGAGGTCGTACAGCCAGTAGATGCTCGACAGGTTGTCGCCGCCGCGCGCGTGCTGCCAGTAGCCGGTTAGGAACTCCTTGTCGGGAATGGTGAGTTGGTAGTGGAAGTAGCTCGTCATCAGGTCGATCACGCGCTTGTCGTGGGTCGCCTCGTAGTAGGTGCGCAGGCACTCCAGCATGAGCATGTTGCCCCAGAAATCGCGCGAGCCGTCGTCCATGTGCTGGTTGGGGCCGAAGTCGCCGTCGGGTCGCTGACTGGCCAGCGCCGCCTCGATCCAGCCTTGCGCCTCCTTGATCATCGCTGGGTCCTTCAGTTGGTAAGCCAGACTGATGTAGCCCTTCAGCCAGTAGGGGACCTCTTCCCAGCCCGCGTGGCCCTTGCCGTCCTTGTCTAGCCAAGCGTTGCCATCGACCTTCAGCCAAGCGCTGATGTGGGGCAGATTGCCATTGAGCCCGGCGCGTTGGCGCTTTAGATACTCGCGAAGCCATCCGCTGGCCGTGACTGATCCGACCGGGAGCTTGATGAGCGGATTTCGGGCAAGAGGAGCGCGGTTGCCCACGTAATATGCGTTGGCCGATGCGACGGAAGGCGACTTGACGAAGGTCACCTGGTCACCGGCGGCAAGGACAATCGAGAGCGCGAGCTGACAAAGCATGGAGTAAGGTCAAGGTACCCGAAGTGGGGTAGAGTTGGAGGTCTGCTGAAGCCTGAAGCCTATTCTCTACCTCACCTCTTCGCGAGCTCCTACGTCGCGCGAAGGTCCTCTCCTGGTAGGAGAGGAAATGGGTCCTTCCGAAATTCCTGGTGGCATATAACCGAAGGCCATGCGGGATGGGAAAACCACGGTCCTTCAGACCTTCTTATATAGCATCGATACCCAGCCCGCAAGGGCTGGGCTAACTTGGATCGCTCCGTTGGAGCGCAAACGAGAGTAGCCGTTTAGCAGTTGTGAGCGTTTCGTGGGTGGGTTATTGAGCGGAAAAGCCCCGAATCGCTACCTCGGCGCCGAGACTCAGTGCAAACTCTCGAATCAGTGAGGAGAGGTTCTGAGGTTCAAAAGTCTTCAAAAGACTGGATGACGTCTGAGGAAAACGCCTTGACCTTCCGACGAGACGCTCACATCCCTTGGTCCTCGCTGGATAGGATTGGTGGGCGCTGGTAAAGACGTCTGCTCGCCCGCCGAAGAAGGGCGAAGCTGGGATTTACCAGTGGTTCCCATCTGGCCATCATTTGTAGGGGTCAAGCCGTCTCGCGCCGAACCACTAGATCGATCGATTGAGCCAGCACAATGGCTAAGGTCATGGCGGTGGCGTAAGCAAAGAAGGCTCTTGCAAAAGGACTTACCGCAAGACAGGCGAAGACGATCAGCACCGCCGCACCCACCGATAACCAGGCGACGACCTTCACCGTCTTCCGAAGTTTTTCTGGGCCGTAGGGCTCCTTTGGCTTACCCTTGATCCATGCTTCGACCTGCTTATTGAGATAGATGCAGAGCCCAGCAAACAAGCCTAATGCAATGGCGGCGTTGAGGCGATCATTGAAGACTAGAAAGCCAATTAGGGCCAGGGCGCCCGGCATCATATCCAGGAGATAGGATAGGATTTTGGCCAAAGTCCTCATCGATCACATTGAGATTACACGATTGGGGGGAGGGGCAAGGCTGTTGTCGGTTTGACATCGTTTCGAACGCTTTCGCCTTTCCACCGGCTCGCTACGCTTTCCCTTCACATAAATCCTGCCTTCGTGGCAGGATTCATTGCGGACCCTTCCCCCTTGGAGTAGCGTGGTCGACTCGCTTAATTGGAATGTTAACCGCACTTGTGGCTAGAAGCTGGAAGCTAAAGCCAACCCCTACTTCTCATCCCGATCGTGGCTACTTCGCGCGAACAGCCGAATCGGCGTGCCTTGAAGCGGGAAGAGTTGCCGGATGCGGTTCAGCAGGTACCGGTGGTAGCTAAAGTGCATGATGTCTGGGTCGTTGCAGAACAGCACGAACGTCGGCGGCGCGGTCGAGACCTGCGTCGCGTAGTACACCTTGAACTGCCGCCCCTTCGTCACGTGCGGGCGGTCGAAGATCGCGTCTTGGATCAGGCGGTTGAGCTGACCCGTCGAGATGCGGAAGTTGTAGCTCTCCAAGGCGCTGAGCACCGAGTCCAGCGCAGGCTCGAGTCCGGCGTGCTCCTTGGCCGATGTGAACACGATCGGCGCGTACGAAAGCTCGGGCATCTGGTCGCGAAAGATCTTGATGAAGTCCTTTTTGAGTTGGGAATTCTTCTTGGGTTGGCCGTTCGGCGGCTCCTTGACGTCCCACTTGTTGACCACCACCACGCACGATTTGCCTGCGTCGTGGGCCAGCTTCATCACGCGTTTGTCGCCGTCGGTCAGGCCCTCTTCGCCGTCCACCACCGCCATGGCGCACTCGCACCGGTCGATAGCCTTCTGCGCGCGGTTGACCATGTAGTACTCGACCGAGCCCTGAATCTTGCCCCGGCGGCGGATACCCGCCGTATCGATCAGGCGGAAGGTCTCGCCTTCGTAGTCGAGTTCGGTGTCGATCGCGTCGCGCGTGGTGCCGGCAATGTTCGAGACGATCATGCGCTGTTCGCCGGTAAAGGCGTTGACCAGCGAGCTTTTGCCCACGTTCGGTCGTCCGACGATGGCGAGGCGAATCTCCTCTTTCTCGTCCGGGTTCTCGGTGACTGCGGGAAGCATAGCCACGATCTCGTCCAGCAGGTCGGCCACGCCGCGTCCGTGCAGGCTGGAGACCGGGTAAACCTGCCCCAGACCGAGGCCATAGAACTCGCCCGCAAAGTCTTCTCGGTCGAAGTTGTCGGCCTTGTTGGGCACGACTAGGATCGGGGTTTTGATGCCGCGAAGCTGGTTGGCAAGCTCGCGGTCGTCGGGGTGGACGCCGGAAGTGATATCGGCGAGAAAGACGATAGCATCGGCCTCGGAGAGCGCAACATTGGCTTGAACGCGAATCTGCTCGGCGAGAGGGTCGGATTCCTGGAAAACGATACCGCCGGTATCGACGACGTTGAACCGTTTACCGTTCCAGGTGACTTCGGCGTACAGGCGGTCGCGGGTGATTCCGGGAGTGTCTTCGACGACGGCGACGCGTTTTCCGACCAGGCGATTAAAAAACGTCGATTTGCCGACGTTGGGTCGTCCGACAATGACGACGGTTGGAAGAGATTTTTTCATCGCGGGTGCCTCGGGCGAAAAACATGCGGGCCGTAAAAGGGTACCTTAACTCTAATGCGAGGGCTGATTTTCGGGGGTGCCGCCTGCCTCCTCGCGCCGAGCACGTTCGCCCAGGCGCTCGACGACCAGTTTCACTACTATACGTACGGCAACGTCGCCCACTCCCTGCTGATTTTGGGGAGCTCGGATTCGCGTACCGGCGGTGGATTGTCGATGGCGGTCGGACGCCTCGACCCCAAACTGAGGCTATTCCGCCATGTCGACGGCGAGCTGATCTGGGAAGGGTACTACCTGGTCACCAACGGTAAGAGCAACACCCAGTTTCCTGCCGAAACCACCGAAGCGTGGGGCGCGCTGGCGACGGCGCGATACCGCTGGACCGTGCGACGGGGCATCAGCTTCTATGGCGACCTCGGGTTCGGCGTGCAGTTTGTGGACCACGTGACGAAGGACCTGCGGCTGGCCAACAACACGACGCCGGTCTTCGGCATCGGGCTAGAGTTTTCGTACGCCAACAAGACGGCGCTCCTGCTGGGCGGGCGAGTCCTGCACGCCAGCAACGCGGGGCGGACGTCGCCTAACCCGGGGCAGAATATGCTCCAGTGGTACATCGGCTTCCGGTACCAGCACTAGCCGCGCTTTTCGGGCGTGATACAATGCCGCATGCACCCCGAGCCACGGGAGTATCTGGAGTTCATTGCTTGCTATTCGCCGGAGCTCCAGGCGTTGCATCGGGCCGCGCGCCAGCGGCTGTTGGACCTCCTACCGTCGGTCATCGAACTGATGTTCGACGCCACGCAGGCGGTGACGACCGGCTTTTCGTTCACCGAGAAGTCGCGGGACCACTTCATCCATTTACCGATGTACGGCAAGGGGATCAACCTCGGCTTTAACCACGGCGCGAAGCTCCATGACCCTGAGGGGCGGCTGATCGGGACGGGTAGCCAGGTGCGACATCTGAAGCTTCGAGATCTGGCGGTGCTGGACGACCCTTACGTGCTCGATCTCATCGAGCAGTCGATGGCGCTCGCACCGAAGCCGGATGGCGAGGTGGAGCCGAAGACGGTTATTCGGGTGATGGAGGGCGCGAAACGCCGTCCGGGGAAATAGATAAAGAGTCCCACCCAAATGAAAATGTGATTTTATGCCGATAAAATATTAGAAAGGCCTTGACAACTAAGAACTTGAAATACTAGGATTTAACCTATTATTGTCACGCTTTTGTGGGGTTGTGATAGGATGCTATCATCAATGAAAAAGATTGGAACTGAAGCAACCGAAAAGATTCTAGACCGTGTATTTGCGATCAAGCAAATTCGCTTCATCCAATCGACTGCATATACTACCATCATTTCGGTCACTGGAGTGGTCGCAATGGCATCGTTCTTCTTTCTCGCTTTCACGGTACTTTCTCCTCGCTACGTAACAAATGGTCCAAGTCACGTCTTCCCTGAGGAACCCTTTATTCTGCCTACCTCAATACAACAGAAGCTATCCGAGAGACTGAAGGAAGTATTCAGGAAGCCATCGAAGATCATCATTCATCTAACTAACCGATGTACAACATGTACTCTTGGCCCTCAAATTGAAGAAGTAGGGCAGTATTCCGACCACATTCAAATGGTCTACATGCAAGATTATCCTCCCAAGGATTTTTCTAAAGGCAAGGCTCAATTCGTTATTTCCGACCCTGATGGCAAGTATATTCCAAGGTCCCAAGCAGTTAACTTGCCGCGAACCTATGAAGTATTTCTCGACGGGTCGACAGCTAGATGGCAGCCGCTCACGGACATGCGTCAATGGAGGAAGCGAATTTGACCCGCGCGAAGAGAGGATTAACCCTTGTTGAGATTTGCATGGTGAGCTTTATCCTTGCCTTTCTGGCCGCGATGACGTTCCCGATCATTGCCTCGGCAAAAATGTCTGCCAAGGAAGCCGCCGCCACATCAAATCTTCGACAGCTTGGCTTGGCTATCGAGCTCTATCGTCAGGACAATGACGCGCTTCCTAAGCCTGGTCTTCCAGACTACACCATCGTCGATTATTTTTCTGCTCCGCAGGTATTCGGAAGTCAGACGGCGCCACTTTGGATGAGTCCGTGCGGGACCCATCCTGATACGGCATTCCTGGTTGCCAAGGCAAAGACGAATTTAATGTATTTAGCGTCCACGCAAGAGGATGAGCTCTTTGTGCGGGCCTATCAGGAAAAAGGAGACTCGACAGCGTTCCTATTTGATTTGAATTGCAACCCTGCGGATACATCCGTGGTGGAAGGAATCTATATCAAAAAGAAAGCGATTGCCCTCAGACTCGACGGCTCTGTGGAGAAAAAGTATAAATACGGGTCTCCCTATGACCCACTCGATTGGTAGAAATCCATGAAAAAAGTACACTCTAAGCACTTGAAAATTACACCTATCAGGCACCTATTAATCTTAGGTTCAGTTCTTCTCGGTTTCATTGCCGGGGGAGTTCCAAAGGCATTTGCCTCAGGGACTTGCTTTGTGGACGACTGTTCCGGCACGCCCGACAACCCCTGGACGTTTAAGTGCTGCCTAAATACATTTGCCGAATGCCGAATCTACAAACGACGATCTTGTTATCCCCTCTCGGGATTTCAGTACAGCATTTATGGCACTTACAACGGAGAATGCGTCAAAACGGCCACCGAATTCGGAGGCATCAATGATCCGGACAGCGATTTCTGCGTGACAAATACGGGTGGCCAAGGCGGCGGCTAGCGTCGCCACCTAAAACTAGGTTGGGGAGGTAATGATAATGAAGAAACCTGTGAGAATAGGGCTCGTTTCTGCCTTTACAATTTGTATAGCTGTTGCCGGTATCAAATGGTACAAATCCATTTGGCTTCACAAGCCGCTGACTGAACATGCTCATGTAGTGACCGGTGCATTCGACCAATCTGATGCAAATACTCTTCTTTCCTACTCGTTCCCGGAGGAACGGAGTCAGTTGAGTCTAGACCGCGCAAAAGTCGAGTTCTTAATTGACTTATACAAGAAGTCGGAGCCCAACGGAACGGTTTGGAAAGCGTGGTCGTATCAGGCTAGCGACAAAGACCAGGCGTGCGTTATGGATCGGATTGGGACGAAACCTCAGTCAATCCAGACCTATGGTCTCACCTTTACCCTCAATCGGACAACTGACGGACTTGGCTCGTTTATCGTTCCAACGCTCGTTTTTGGCGCGTGTCGCAATGCAAACCTTTCAGACCAAGACCAAGTACCCGAGAAGGTCCGAGCCATGTTGGCAACCGTAAGGGGACTGACAAAACTGGCGCCAATTCTGAATGAGCATGGAATCAAAGGAACAATCGACGAAAAGTCGCTTGAAGGTGTTAGGACTTGGGACGATTGGATCAAGTTCTGGTCAGATCGTATTGCAAAAAACGGCGTTTCGATTCGAAGTTAAGCGGCGCTATACACCGCTAGCCTCGAATCAAGCCGGTAACATGCAGTACATGAGTCCTCAATTGACCGCCGAATTTGAGTATCTCACCACCCGCCTCGAGGGCATGATCGAGAAGGTCTCGAACCTGCCCACCGACGCCCAAGAGTCCCCCGTCGGGAAGAGTTTTTCCCCCGTGCAGGCCATCGAGCACATGTACGTTACCGAGAAAAGCTATACGGACTACGCCAAAAAGACCGACCAGGCCAAGCTGAAGGGGCGCAAAGGCAAGCCCAATTTCATCTACAACTTCGTCCTGAAAGGCATGAACCGTCCGGTTGGCTCCAACCTGCCCACACCAGGCATGTTCCAGCCCAAAGACGGCCTTTCGCTGGAGGAATCCAGCCAGAAATGGCGCGACGAACGCGCAAGCCTGAAGGAGTATCTGAAGAAATTCAACGACAACGACGCCTGTCTGAAGAACCCGCTGATGGGCTGGTTCAGCCCGCGCGACCTGTATGTGCTGATGGAACGCCACCAGGACTATCACGACGCACGTCTGCCGAACTAAACTAGGGACATGCTATTTCCCCTGGTCCTCGCGGGCCACATGATGCAAGGAAGCTTCACGATAGTTCGAAAGGGCGACCAACTCAGGCCGACCAAAGAGGACCTCAGCCAACCGGCGCTGGAGATCAAGGGCGACAACCAGGTCCTCGACTACAAAAACCTGATACTCCGCGGGTCCAAAGCCGACACTGCGCCAGACGAGCGCAAGGGTCTGGGCGTGCGCGTTTCGGGAAACAACATCACTATCAAGAACCTGACTGTGCACGGCTACAAGGTCGGTCTCATCGCCGAAAACTGCAAGAACCTCAAGCTAATTGACTGCAATTTTAGCTACAACTGGAAGCAACACCTCAAGTCCACGTTGGAGAAAGAAGACCTCAGCGACTGGATGAGCTACCACCAAAACGAAAAGGACGAATGGCTGCGCTACGGCGCGGGCGCGTACTTCAAAAATGTCGATGGGTTCGAGGTTCGCAACCTCACGGTCGTCGGCGGCCAGTGCGGCCTCATGCTGATGCGCTCCAACCACGGCCTGGTGTGGAACAGCAATCTCTCGTACCTCAGCGGCATCGGCCTGGGCCTGTACCGCAGCAGCGACAACCGCGTGATGCACAACAACATCGACTACTGCGTGCGCGGCTACTCGCATGGCGTGTATAACCGCGGGCAGGACTCAGCCGGCATTCTCATCTACGAGCAGAGCAACAAAAACGTGTTCGCCTACAACTCGGTGACGCACGGCGGCGACGGATTCTTTTTGTGGGCCGGGCAAACCACGATGGACACCGGCGAAGGCGGCTGTAACGACAACCTCGTGTACGGAAACGACTTTAGCCATGCGCCCACCAACGGCATCGAGGCGACCTTCAGCCGCAACAAATTTGTGAACAACAAGGTGGACGAGTGTTGGCACGGCTTTTGGACCGGCTATAGCTTCGATACGCTCATGGCGGGCAACACCATCTCGAACTGCGAAGAGGGCATCGCCCACGAGCACGGCCAGGACAACAACGTCGAGTTCAACAGCTTTTCCGGCAACAAAACCGACATCCACATCTGGGCCAACCCGGGCGAGGACCCCAACTGGGGCTACCCCAAGCATCACGACACCAAGAGCCGAGATTGGAAGATTCACGACAACACGTTCTATTCGGCGGGTAAGACGTTGCGCGTGAGCCAGACCGACGGCCTGAGCTTTGCCAACAATACGCTTTTCGGGGCCAGTTTCGACATCGCCGCCGACGTGAAGAATGCTGCATTTGCAGACACGTGCATCCACGGCGACCAGACCAAGATCGCTTTGCCCACGAACGTCGTGTACGAGACGACGAAGTGGGAACCTACGGCCAACCAGATCGCGATTCCTGCGTGGTCGCCGACGGACAAAGAAGACGCTTACGGCGCCGACTCTCCCGCGCCGCTGAAGGGTGGCAAAATGCCGTTCATCCCGTCTGGTGGGCGTCGCGGCCGAAGCACGATTTTGGTGGACGATTGGGGCCCTTACGACTACCAAAGCCCCAAGCTGTGGCCCGGTCCGCGAAGCGACAACGGATGGCAAAAGTATTCGATCTTCGGTCCGAAAGGAACCTGGAAGCTGAAGAGGGCCGAGGGGCTAGAGGTCTCGTGGACCAAGGGCCAAGTGCCCGGCATGGTCAACGTCAAAGTCGTCCCGGGTTCGACCGAGCAACGGCTGGAGCTGGTGTACACCGGCAAGGCGTTTACGGACTTCAAGGGCGTGACCCACAAGGCGGGCGAGTCCTTCTCGTTCTCCATGCAGAAGTTCGATCTGCCCATCGCATGGACCATCAAGTTTTTCACGTTCGATAAGGACACCGAGGACCCGCGAACCCAGTTCGAAGCGTATCAGGCCAAGTCGGCGACTGCCGGGCCGGAGTTCCACCACGACAAGCTGGACTACTCCGGCTATGGCAAATACGAAAAAGGCGTCCCGAACAATTTCTTTGGCACCATCGCCGAAGGGACGTTCACGGTCAAACCGGGCGAGTACTCGCTGGAGGTGACGGCGGACGACGGCGTGCGTGTCTGGCTGGACGACAAACTGGTCATCGACGCTTGGAAGTACCAGGGCCCGACGCTGTACACATACAAGGCGAAGCTGAGCGGCAAGCATCGGCTGAAGGTGAACCACTTCCAGTTGGATGGCTACTCGGCGCTCCAATTCCGGGTGAAACCGGCAAAGGATTGAGGTTCGGGAGGAGAATTCGGCTGGCGACCTCTGATCAACTGAGGTGAGCAAATTTAAGAGATCGGTCAGCCACGCTACTCCCTGGTGTACTAGGACATGGGGGGAGTGGCTGAGCAGACCGTAGGCGAGGCCGGAATCCTCGAATCGCAGTCGTACGCCGTCGAAGCCGCCAAGCTGGAACCTTTTGCTCGCTAAGTTGACTGGGAAGGGGGGCATCCTTCAGGGCAAGGGCTCGGCCCGCTAGAGCGTGGGCAGCGTGTCTTCCGCTCTCTGCCGACTACAAACTGCCAACTGAGTTGGGGATGGTGGCACGCAGACACCAAATACGAACGTGGGCGTGGCATGCTCAGCCGAGCTTGACGCCGCACGCAGAGACCCCGAGAACACAATCGTGCGAACTCACCGCCAGGCTCCGCACGTCCAATCACCATCATGCTCGGCACGATCGTCTTGGCCGCCCATCTGATGCAGCAGGAAAAGCCCGTCGTGCCTATTTCGACGAGCATCAAAACTATGCTGGCCAGGGCGAAATCACCCGATTTTTGGATCTCTCCGGGCTTGGCGGGCACCGTCAACTTCAAGCCGCAGGGCAAGTCGTTCTACGTCGACCTGGCAGATCTCCTGGCCCAAATCGATGCCACTTACCTCCGTGCGGGCGGGGCGTACAACTTTTCCCACCAGTGTGATAACGATTACCCTTCTGAGCCCTCAAGCGACAACGACGGCCAAGCGATCCGCGAAGCCGACTACGAAGGCGTCGATCTTCGAACGGCTCTCACATCCTTTTTCACGTCCATCCACGCCAGCTATCGCATCGATGCCACGGTCTCGGGAACCGTCGATTTTCGCCTGCACCGAGCATCGGTGCCAAGAGTCCTTGCCTACATGGTTGCGGGCAACTACGCCGAGTGGCGCAAGGAGGGCGATATCTACATCGTGACGTCGATCTTCGATCACCCAATGCCGAGGATCGATATGCACGATGTGGAGACCAAAGATGCGGTGCGGTATCTGCTGGAGCCGCTCCATACTCGCTTCCGATTCGAACCCGGAATCCATGGCCATGTCGAAATCCATATCGGGCCGGGCAAACTTGAACTTGCGTTACAAAACGTCATGGGGAGCACTGATCTGATCTACAGGTTCAACAAAGGCGATTTGACGATTCTAAGCCGTGGCGATCCGGGGCCCGGTGCGCAAGTGGTTCTCTTTGGTGCAAATCCAAATCCGAGCTACCATTTTGAACAAGTGGACCTCCGCGTGGCTCTCAAGGCGATCTTCCACGATGCGAACCAAAGCTATTCGATTCCTCCCGAGATCCAAGGCAAAGTGACGCTCCAGCTCAGTGACACAACCTTCGGTGAAGCGCTGGGCCAAACGCTCAAGCAGCTAAACCTCACGTTTTTGGTGGAAGGTGGTGTCTTTGTCATCCAGCGTCGCACGCACCCCGAACCCATCGATAATCCTACACTGGCGTTCGTGGGGCCAATCCATCTGCTTAAAGTCTCGATCCGCGAGGCCCTGAAAGCGCTATTCGCCGACAGTAGTTATGGATACATCCTCGATCCCAAAATCGAAGGCACGATCAGCCTCGACGCAGGCAAGAACCAAATGGTCGATACCCTTCAGATGATCCTTCGACAAGTCGATGCAGAATACTGGTTTGCCAATGGAACTTTCACCATCGTCCCCCGGCGCAAAATGCCCCTCGACATTCTCAATCACGTGATTCCTCTCACCCGATACGAGCGGTTCGACATCCGCGAAGTCATGCGCCAATTCTCTGCCTCTAATGACATTTGCTTTAACCTCTCAGATTTGGTACGCGGCGAGGTCACGATCCTCGTGAAGGATATGACCTTCCAATCGGTGTTGGAACTCGTTCTTCGCCAGGTCGATGCTGACTATGACTTCGAAGGACACATCCTCAAAATCACGCCGAAAAGGCACGGCTAAAGTCATAATTTAACGCGTGAAATTCGCCTCGGCGAAAAAGCTGAAGATGGTGCCGTTGGCGTTGGCGACGTTCTGCCTCGTCAGCGGTGGACCCCACGGCCTCGAGCCGGTGCTGGGCGAATCCGGCATCACCCTCGGTCTCCTCATGATCGTCATCATCCCGATCATCTGGGCTTTGCCAGTAGCGCTCATGACCGCCGAACTGAGTGCCGCGATCCCCGAGGAAGGCGGATTCTACGTCTGGGTGCGCCGCGCTCTCGGGCCCTTTCCCGGGTTCATGTGCGCGTGGCTGTCATGGCTGTACAGCATCGTCGACGCCGCGATATACCCGCTCCTCTTCGCCAAGTACCTCAGCGAGTACATCTCAATGGTGCAGGGCCATCCGATTTCGAACCTGACCCAGGTCGTCGTGGTGCTGTTCGTGGTCTTTCTTGTCACCGGCGTTAACCTGCGCGGCATCCAGGCCGTGGGCAAAGCCGCCACCTACCTCACCGCCATCATCGTCATCCCGTTCCTGCTCATGGTGGTCAAGGCTGGCATCTCGGTGCCGCATCTGGAGCCGATCAAGCTGTCGTGGGGCGCGCTCTCCGTCGGTCTTGCCGCCGCGCTGTGGAACTACCTCGGCTGGGACAACCTCAGCACCGTCGCCGCCGAGGTCGAGAATCCGCAGAAGAGCTTCCCGCGCTCGCTAGCGATCTCCATCCCGATGGTGACGTTCGTGTACCTATTGCCGGTGCTGGCGGCACTGCGTACTTCACCCAACGCCGATCAGTGGTTCGATGGTGGCTGGGCCGGAATCGCAACCCGAGCCTCCGCGCCGTGGATCGGGACACTGGTCCTGCTCGCCGCGCTTGCGGCCACGTCCGCGATGTTCGCTTCCCAGATGCTGGCCTCCTCACGCCTACCTGCGGTCTTGGCCGAGGACGGCTACCTGCCGCGCTCGCTGGCCGCCATCCACCCGAAGTGGCAGACGCCCGCCCGTTCCATCCTGCTGTGTGCGTTCTGCTATACGTGCCTGTCGTGGTTCAGCTTCACCGAACTCATCACCGCCAACGTGATCCTGTACGGCCTCAGCATCCTGTTCGAGTTTGCCGCGCTGGTGGTTCTCCGAGTCCGCGAGCCAAATTTAGAGCGCCCCTACCGCGTGCCCGGCGGCCTCCCGGTTGCAGCTCTGCTGGGCGTCCTCCCCGCCCTCCTCATCCTAGTCGTGTCTTACAGTTCGGTGCAAGATGAGGGCTGGCTGAAGCAGATCCCTACCGCCATGGCGATCGGCCTCGGAGTCGGAGTGTATGCCTTCGCCCGCCGCCGCACGGTGGTCGCCTCCGTCGCCCAACGTGAAGGAAGCGCCTAGTAGTCGAAGCCATAGGGTGGAGGATCGCCCGTGTGGGAGGGTGGGCTTCTAGCCCACCAGGAGCCGTCCAAAGTGGGTTGCCTTCCGTTCTTCGGCAGTCAGCGGTTGGCTGAAAGCCGAAAGCACAAAGCCCTCCACCCTAGCGAAGCGAGCCCTAGGCCCATAAAGGCGTCCCAACTTCCTCAGACCCCCCGTCTGAGTTTCCACCACACCGAATCCAAGCCGCTCCCCAACCAGATACACTAGGGACATATGAACGTCTATGCGATCTGGGTCGACCTGGTCGACGGGAAACAAGATCTGGCCCTCGCCAATGCCGTTCACGAATACCTCGGACACTTCCAGAAGCAGGGGCTGGTGCACTCCTTCTCGATCGAGCGACGTAAGTTCGGCTTTGGGCCGGATAACCTCGGCGAGTTTCACATCCGCATCCTCACCCCCGACCTCGAAACCCTCGACCGCATTTTCATGCAAGCCGCCACCCGCGACGGCGAGGTCGAGCACCTACACAGCGCGGTCTTCAGCCGCGTCAAGAACTTCCGATCCGGGCTCTACCGCACCTTCCCGGACGAAGTGAGAAAATCATGAAGCAAACTTCCGCCATTCTTCCGCTCGCTTTCATCCTCCTCGCCGCCGCCGGTTGCGGCGACAAAAAAATGATGCCGTTCTTGGGTCAATGGAACGGTGATTTCGTGGTCTCCAAAGTGAACCGCGGCCCCGACGCCGATATCGACCGAAAGCACCATTCGCTCCACGGCTACGTCTCGCTCCGCCTGGACAAAAAGAGCTACTTGCTCCACCTAGAAGGCGAGCAGCAGCAGGTGGACGTGAAAGGAAACTGGGCCTATCATGGCAACCAGGCCGTACTCTCGCCCTCCGACGTCAAGGTGAACAACGACAACGGCGCTGGGCAATACAATCCCAACCGCAAGTACGTTCCCGACGAAGATTTATATAGCGCTTACAACAAAAAGCTGATCCTAACGCTCTCACAAGATGGCAAGACCCTGCAAAGTCCGTCGATGTCCATCGCCTTCCTAGAAGGAGAGCATATCTTTACGAAAGACTGATGAAAGCAACGTCGCTGTCCGCCATGATCCGCGAGGTCGCCTCGCAATCCCCGTCCCGTCCCGCGCTGATGGTCCCCCAAGGCAAGGGCTTCCAAACCGTCACCTACCGCGAGTTTTGGTCCACCATCCAGAGCTTCGCTGCCTTCTTGCAGTCGCTGGGCCTCCAACGCGGCGACCGAATGGTCATCGTCGGCGAGAACTGCGCCGAGTGGCTCTATGCGCACTACGCTGCCCAATCGCTGGGCGTGGTGACGGTACCGATCTACCCGACCCTGCCCGCCGAACAGGCGCAGTACATCGCCAAGGATGCTGGCGCGAAAGTCGCGATGTGCGGGTCCGAGGAGCATGCCGCCAAACTGCGGCCGCTGTCGAATATGAAGGTCGAAATGCTTCGCGAGGAGCGCACCGGCACGCTGAACGAAGCCGAGTGGAATCGCGGCATCGACGCGATCCCCGCCGGCGACATCGCCCTGTTCATCTACACCAGCGGCACCACCGGCCAGCCCAAAGGCGCGATGCTCACCCACGACGCCTTTCTGACGGTGTGCGAGTTCGCCGTCCCGTACCTTAGCATCACGAGCGAGGACACGTTCTTCAGCTTCCTGCCCCTCAGCCACGTGTTCGAGCAGATCGCCTCGTGCCTCTGCTTCTACGCGGGGGCTTGCCTCGGTATGAACAAGAGCGTGGCGTCGATGGCCAGCGACTTTCAGCACATCCGCCCATCGGTCATGGCGGCGGTCCCGCGATTCTTGGAGTCGTTCATGGACCGCGTGCTAGATGGCGTCAAGAAGCAGAAACCGCTCAACCAGAAGCTTTTCAACCTGTACTTATCGCAAGGCATCAAGAAGGCCAAGGGTGGGTTCGGACCGCTGCATGGCCTGCTCGATAAGGTCGTGGGCGCGAAGATTCGCGAGAGGTTAGGCGGGCGCATGCGCATGGTCATCTCTGGCGGCGCTGCGTTGCCGCAGCACGTCGCCGAGTTCTACATGGCCCTCGGCCTGAACATCCTGCAGGGTTACGGCCTGACCGAAACGACCGGCGGATCGTGCGTTAACCACCCCAAGCGCAACAAATATTGGACCGTCGGCGAGCCGATCGGCGTGGAACTGAAGATCGCCGAGGACGGCGAGATTTTGTTCCGGGGTCCGACCGTCATGGTGGGCTACCACAATCTGCCCGAAGAGACGGCCAAGGCGCTGGACGCCGACGGCTGGTTCCACACCGGCGACATCGGCGAGATGGAAGGCGCGGCCCTCAAGATCACCGACCGGAAAAAGGACCTGCTGGTGCTGGGTAACGGCAAAAACGTCGCTCCGCAACCGATCGAAAACCGGATTCGCGAATCGAAATTCATCAGCGAGGCGGTGGTGTTCGGCGATGGCATGGACTACTGCGTCGCGCTGATTCTGCCCAACGCCGAGGCGGTTCGGGCCGAGCTCGGCTTGGCCGAGGACGCCCACCTGGCCGATAACCCCGACGTAAAAGCCCTGCTTAAGCGCGAAATCGACGGCACCAACAAGAAGCTGGCGAACTTCGAAATGGTGAAGAAATGGGCGCTGATCGACGAGCCGTTCACCATCGAAAACGGCCTCCTAACCCCGACGCTGAAGGTAAAGCGTAAACAAGTCAGGGAAAAGTACTCAGATTTGATTAAGAGTCTCGGTTAAGGCACTCTTTTTGATGGGTTGATCCCGGGCCCCTCCGCGAGTGGGGCTCTGCGAGAAATCCAAATGAAAAAACTGACTCTCATTGCCTTGGCCATGAGCGCCCTTGGGGCTGCCTCCGCCAATGCGCAATCGCTCAAGTTCACCGGAACCCAGCTCAACCCTGTGGATTCGGGAACCATTAACGTGAACGGCAACTCTTCCACTGTGGAAATGGGCGCCCTCGTGTTCAGCACCGGAACCAAAAGCATCGTCACCTACTGTGCCGACGCCACGTCTCCTCTCAACAACTCGAACAACCCTTACTCGGTTTCGGGTGTCAACATGAACGATGGCTCGGGCCTCGCCCTCGCGGCGAAGATTCTGGCGACGAACTTCGATGTGGCCACCAACAAGGATCAGCAGGCCGCTCTGCAGGTCGCCATTTGGGACGCGCTGTACGACAACGGCTCTTCGTTCAACTACTCCAGCGGCAAGTTCAAGGTCACCAACGGGCTTAGCTCGTCGGTCCTGAGCCTTGCTTCGACCTACTACACCAACGGTAAGAACAGCAACCCGACCACCGCGGTCGAACTGTTTACGTCGCAGGGAGCCGGCGGTCAGAGCCAGCTTCACGTGGTGCCGGAACCGGCTTCGCTGGCCGTTCTCGGCCTGGGTGTGTTCGGCCTCGTCCGACGCCGCAAGTCGTCCTCGCGCTAAGCGCATTCTGTTCCCCTCGGGCCGTCTCGGCTCGGGGGGATTTTTTGTTTGCTAGCCGCAAGCTTCTAGGAACTGACCCTGGGGAAGGTGGGCTTCTAGCCCACCAAAAGTGTTCAAAGGAGTCCAGCCCCTTGGGAGTTGTGAGCGTCTCGCTCACAGAAATGCCTTCGTGGCCAGCAAAGCGAATCGGGACAGCCCACCAAAAGTGTTCAAAGGAGTCCAGCCCTCTGGGAGTTGTGAGCGTCTCGCTCACAGAGATGCCTTCGTGTCCGCCAAAGGGACATATACAAAGCGAATCGGGACAGCCCACTAAACGCGAAATGGGGAGGTCAGCCGTCCTGAAAGCAGTAACTAGCCACGCTGCCCCACTTGAGGGGGGCCGGTGAGCAGGCCGTAGGCGAACCGGAGGGGGGAAGGAACAGCTCAAGAAGGTTCAATCCCACGTGTCGTGTTGAACCCCAAACCCGACGAACGCTAGGCTTCTCTCAACCTTTCCCTTTCGATCAACCCACGCACGACCCCGTAAAGTGCGACGAAACACGCCGGAGCCGCCAACAGAGTCATTGCCGAAGCCACGGCGAACGCCTTCCAAGGTGGGCCATGCCTCTCGATCAGTTCCGACACCGTGGACGAGAACCGAATGACTCCAACGACTGGGGCCAAGATCAGACTAAAAGAAATTTCGCTCGGACGCGTTCTCCCGCTCGTCTCCGACCGATACGCCACAAAGCACACCAGCGCGAACATCAGCCATTCTGCCATCGCCGCCACCATCGACTGAGGCGGCACCATCCAGAACGCCGCGAGCCAGCCGATCAACGGCAAAACGTACATCGCAAACCGCCGCAGACTAACCTTCACGCTCCACCATCGTCATTGTAACAAACAAAAAAGGCAGCCGCCTAGGGCTGCCCTTTTCGCAGGTGTGTCGAGACTCGTTTTTAGGCTGCGTTGCGCTGTTCTCGAGTCGGGAACAGCTCAATAATCTCGGCCGCCTCTAACCGGTCGTGGTCTCCATAAGCAAACGCACGGTCTTCTGCAACCGTCGGCGCAAACTTATACAGGAGGGTGTAGATTCCCACCGCCCCCACTACGTATCCGAGAAGCATCGGTAAGAGCATCACTAGGCTTATTGGCCATTTCGCCTAAAAACTGGAAGGGATATTTGCGAGGTTTCGCGTTTTTCCCGACTATTTCATCTTGACCGAGTGCTTGGTCATGTCCATTTTGCACTTGGTGCACTTGCCCGCCATCGCCGACGTCGTCTTGCAGTGGTCGCACTCGTAGTAAACGGCCATCTTTGTCGTGTCGCCGTGGCAAACCGGGCACTTGCCGCCCTTGGCCATGTCCTTGTTACAGTGGTCGCAGTGGTACATGACGGTCGCCTTGACCTTCATCTTTTCCATCTTGCACATGTCGCACTTGCCGGACTTCTTATCGGCCATGTTGCAGTGCTCGCACACGTACACGGTCTGGGTTTTGGGCTTCATCGTCGTACCCTTCTGTGCAAATGCCGCGGTGGCAAAGGCCAGAAGCATAATGACGAAGAGACTGAATCTTCTTGCGGTTAGCATGGTTGTTTCCTAAGGGGGCAAACACCATGGGCGGCGTTGCCTCTGGATCAGAATGCGAATGCGACGCATTTCGTTCCACCCATCCTCTGCCAAACTATTGCTATGAGTTCCTTCCGAGTCGTGGATGTCGCCATCGACCCACGCTCGGGCGGAGCCGATGCTATCTATTCCTATCTCCCCGCCGGAAACGTGCAGGTCGGCGACGCCGTCCTCGCCCCCCTCGGCCACCGGCAGATTCTCGGCTACGCGATCGGCTTTCGCGACGTCGACGAGCAGTCGCTCGGCTTCGATCCTGCCCATCTGCGCCCCGTCGCCGGAGTCGTGGCCGGCCTCCAGATTCCGACCGCCATCATGGAGACCGTGCGCTTCGTGGCTCAGGAATACCTTTGCCCCCTGCCCGCCGCCCTCACCGCCGCCGTCCCGCCCGGCGTGCGCGACCGCCTCGTCAAGGTGTGGATGCGCACCGCCAGAGGCTACGAAAGCGATCTCAAGCCGCTCGAAGTCGAGGTCCTGCGCGTGCTGGACGAGGAAAGCGAGATTGAAGAGAAGGAGAGCATGCAGGCCGGAACCGAGAAGGCGCTGAAGGCCCTTGTCGCCGCCGGTTACGCCGACCAGTACCTGCGCCTCAAGCCGATCCAGAAGAAGAAGGCGGCCGAAGGCGTCTACCGCCTCACCTCCGACACCGAAAAGGTCGAGCGATTCCTGCAGGTCGAAGGCAAAAAGAAGCCCGCCCAGGCCGTCGCCATCATGCAGATTCAGGAGGCCGACGGCTCCGCCCTCTCCAGCGCCGAGATCCGCGCCATGGCGAGCGTCACCGAGACCACCGTCAAGGCGCTCATCAAGGCCGAACTGCTGGAAGAAGTGGACGAAAGCGACCCGCGACCCACCCGCCAGCCGCCGACTCCCAACCCCCACCAGCAGATTGCCATCGACGCCATCTGCCACGCCATCGACGGCCATCAACCCAAGCCGTTCCTGCTTTTCGGCATCACCGGGAGCGGCAAAACCGAAGTCTTCCTCCGCTCCGCCGGAAAGGCGCTGGCCAGCGGACGCCAGGTGCTGTACCTCGTGCCCGAAATCGCCCTCGCTACCCAGGCCATCGCCCAGCTTCGCGAGCGGTTCGGCGCCCGCATCGCCATCCTCCACTCCGAACAAACCCCGCTTGAACGCCTGCAGAACTGGCAGTTGGTGCGCAACGGCGAAGCCAGCATCGTCCTCGGGCCGCGTAGCGCGCTCTTCGCCCCGCTCACCAATATCGGCCTCATCGTCCTCGACGAGGAGCACGAAACCGGCTACAAGCAGGAACAGTCGCCCCGCTACCACGCTCGCACCGTCGCCCGCTTCCTGGCGCGCCAGCACAACTGCCCGCTCGTCCTCGGCTCTGCCACGCCCAGCATCGAGACGTTCGCGGAGGCCGAAGCCAACGAGGAAGCCGCCGATCCCGACCGCCTCACCCTCCTCACTCTGCCCAACCGCACCGCCTCTGCGGTCCTTCCTCAGGTGTACATCGAGGACCTCAGCGCCGGTTACCGGGGCGGAAAACCGTCGCTCTTTGGCCCACTCCTCACCGATCACCTGCACCACACCCTCGAAAGCGGCAACCAGGCCATCCTCTTCCTCAACCGCCGGGCCTATTCGCCGTTTCTGATGTGCCGCGACTGCGGCTACCAATGGATGTGCCCGAGCTGTGCCGTCACCCTCAGCTACCACCGCCGCGACCACCGCCTCAAGTGCCACCACTGCGGCTACCACGAGAGCGCGCCCGCCACCTGCCCGCAGTGCGAAGGCACCAAGATCAAACCGTTTGGGGTCGGCACCGAGAAGGTCGAAGAGCTAGTGGCCGAAGAGTTTCCCGCCGCCCGCGTCACGCGTCTGGATCGCGATGTCGCTCAGAAAAAAGGCGCGTTGGAAGAGGTCATCGCTTCGTTCCGAAGCGGCGAAAAGAACGTGCTGGTGGGCACCCAACTGGTGGCCAAGGGCCTCGATTTTCCCAACGTCACGCTCGTTGGCGTCATCGCCGCCGACGTCTCGCTGAACCTGCCCGACTTCCGCTCCAGCGAGCGGACGTTTCAGCTCCTCAGCCAGGTCGCGGGCCGCGCCGGACGCGGCGCAAAGCGCGGCGAGGTCGTCATCCAAACCTTCAATCCCGATACCCCCGCCATCGTCTACGCCCAGCGCCACGAGTACCTCGAATTCTTCCATTTCTGCCTCAACGAGCGCCGCGAGGCCCACTATCCGCCCTATGAAAAGCTAGTCAACATCCTGATGTCTGGCGAATCTCGCAACTCTGTCATCGGTCTTGGCGCCAAGATCCTCGCCCGCCTGCAAACGTTCGAAAGCCTGGTCGTCCTCGGCCCCACCGACTGTGTGCTGGAGCGCATCAACAACCGCTGGCGGCGGCATATCCTCGTCAAAGCTCCGCTCGACTTCGACTTCGACCGCATCGGCCAAGCGTTGGAGGACGTGGAGGAGAAAGGCGTGCAGATGGTGATCGACGTGGACCCCTTCAGCCTGATGTAAGGGTGGCATAATATCTCCAAGCTCCAACGGAGGGGCTTGGCATTCGTGAACCCACAAGCAACCCGCGAAGAATATCTCACCTTTTCGCTTCCCGAGAAGCTCGCTTTCTACCTGCTCGCGATTCTCTGCCTCGGCTACATGGCCAAGCAGATTTGGGATCGCGTTCGGCT
This sequence comes from Armatimonadota bacterium, assembly GCA_016125185.1. Lineage (NCBI taxonomy): Bacteria > Bacillati > Armatimonadota > Armatimonadota bacterium. Next base: position 149,705 of record WGMG01000004.1, read on the forward strand.
TTGGCAAAGTGGCCGGCCGATCGGACCCGTGCGCGAAGGACGCCAGTACTGGATGCCCACCAAGGACGGTCTCCGGCAGTGGTGGGGCAAGGTCCTGCCCTACATTCTTCTCCAAAAGAAGGTCAAATCCAGCCGCCCCAAAACCGGCGGACCGATGCACCTGATGATCTTTTACGGGTTCATGGCCCTCGTGCTCGCCACCACCCTGCTTGGCATCAACACGTACTCGCCCATCAAGTTCCACCGCGGCGCGTACTACCTGCTGTACGAAGCCACCTTTGACACGCTCGGCCTATTCCTGCTGTTCGGCCTTGCCTGGGCGATGGTGCGAAGACTCAAAACCAAGGAGCCGATCTCCCAGGACAAATGGGACGTCGGCATCCTTGCGCTCCTGCTCCTCATCACCATCAACGGCTACTTCCTCGAGGCCGCGCGCATCGCGCTGACGCCCAAAGAGTGGGACACCTGGTCGTGGGTCGGCTACCTGCTCTCCCGGCCCCTGGGCCGCTTCGGCGTGGCCGCCTATCAGGCCGCCTGGTGGTTCCATGTAGCGTTGGTTTTGGCGTTTTTCTGCATCATCCCCAAGCTCCGCATTCGTCATATCGTGCTCGCCATTTTCAGTGCCGCCGGCGCGCCGGATACGCCGATGGGCAAGCTCCGCACGATCCCAATGGAAGAGGTCGAACAGACCGAGCAGATCGGCGTCAAACTCGCCAAGGATTACTCGCGCTGGCATCTGATGTCGCTTGACGCGTGCATGGAATGCGGGCGATGCACCGAAGTCTGCCCCGCCTACAACGTCGGCAAGATTCTGAACCCCAAGCGCATCGTGCAGGACCTCAAAGGCGCGATGGAGACCGGTGCCGAGGTCGCGCCGTCCCTCAATCCTGAAGCCTTGTGGCAATGCACGACGTGTAACGCGTGCGTCGAGGCGTGCCCGGTGCTGATCCGCCACGTCGATATCATCGTCGATACCCGCCGCAACATCGTGTCCGAAGGTGGCCTCAGCGGCTCGGCTGCGCTGGTCCTGCGCCAAACCGCCTCGACCTCCAACGCCTGGGGCACTAGTGGTAACCGTGAAGACTGGATGGCGGGGCTGGATATTCCGCTCGCCCGCGACGGAGGGTCGTTCGAGTATTTGTTCTGGGTCGGGTGCGCGGGTGCGACTGATCCCGGCTCGGTGAAAACCACCAAAGCCGTGGCCGCCCTCCTCAAGAAGGCGGGCGTCTCGTTTGCTTGTCTCGGCAACGAAGAAGCCTGTACCGGCGACCCGGCTCGCCGACTCGGCGAAGAGTTCCTTTTCCAAGAGAAGGCGATGGAAAACGCGTCGGTGTTCGAGCGGTACGGGGTCAAAAAGATCGTCACCGCCTGCCCGCACTGCTTTAACTCGCTGAAAAACGAATACGGCGACTTTGGCGCGACGATGGAAGTGTTTCACCACACCCAACTGCTTCAGCAGTTGGTCTCCAAGGGCTCCTTGCTGACGGCCAAGCCCGAGCGCGGCTCCGTCGTCCTCCACGATCCCTGCTACCTGGGCCGCGTGAACGATGAGTCTGCCGCGCCGAGATCGCTGGTCGAAGGCGTCCTCAGCCCGGAATTTTCGGGTGCCAAAACGCGGTGCTGTGGCGCGGGCGGCGGACGAATGTGGATGGAAGAACCGCCGACCGAACGCCCCGCCAACGCCCGCGTCGATCAGCTTCTGGCCACCGGCGCGAAAACCATCGCCCTCGGCTGCCCATTCTGCAAAATCATGCTCGACGCGGCCAAGCCCTCGGACGAGATCAAGCTGGTGGATTTGGCGGAAATGCTTCAAGAAGCGAATGTTTAAAGCCCCTTGGGCGGTGAGCAGACCATAGGCGAACCGGAAGGACTGGAAAGGGCCCTAACTAGAGATCGATGCCTGACTGCAGCCGCTCCGCCACAATCTTCGCCGAATCATAATCGATCGGCATACGATCCATCTTCTTCGCCGGATTAAACGTAAACAGCGCCTCGGGCCGAGTCAGCCGTGTAAACACGATCCCCGCCATCGACGACAACGGCCGCGTCTGGTCGCCCATCCCGTTCGAGCCCTTCTGGCTCGACCAAAATCGCATCGCGATCTCACCTTCCGGTGTCGTATCCCATCCCAAAAACACCACCGAATGCCCCGGTCCATGCAGCCAGTTGATGTTGCAAAAGTCGCCCGGCTCGGCCAAAAACGGACTCACCCGCTCGCCCATGCCGCTAAAAAGAGCCAAAGCGTACAAGGAACCTGGCCCATCCGCGTTCCACCAGCCCCAAAGCTTCACCATGTCCTCGCGCCGACCGCCGTCCGGCTCCTGCATCCGCACCGCCTCGAACCGATCCGCCGAAAGCTCGCTGCTCCGGCTTCGCAACAGCGTGTTCAATCCGCCGATGAATGCTGAGTACGACGCTCCTGAACAGTAGCTTGAAGTCCTAGGTGGCGCAAGCAAAGGCTTGCCGAACAAGGCAATCGGAACCCCGATAGGCGACTCGGGCGGGTCCGCCTTCACACCGATGAAATAGCCGCCGCCTTCCGGTGCGGTTGCTTGCATTTCGTCCACTGCCGCTAGAACGGCCTGGTTATACGGCGTCGCCTCCCAACCAAAGACCTGTCGGTGTTGCAGGTTGTACGTGGGCAAATGGACCCAAACGTAGGACATCGCGGGCAAAAGAAAATGGATCATGCGGGTGGGGGAAGCGTTGGTTGACTTAACGTCGTTATCCACATCATACGCTTTCCCGCCGGAGTATCATAGACCACCGCGTCCCCGTAGATTGTCACAATCGACCCGTCTCGATGCCGCGTATAGGCCGTTCGATTAGCTCCGAGGGTCGGATGGTCGGGGTTGGCGAAGAGCTCTTCCATCCAGGGCATGAGGATTTCATGCCGACCCTCTGGGTAAAAGTCCAAAATCGAGTTGCCGACCATTTCGTCCGGTGAGTAGCCCATCCACTTGCAAGTCGCTTCGTTTACGTAAACAACCGTCGTATCTGGCGCCAAAATGATAATCGATCGCGGCATCTTGTTGAGGGCGATCAAAAGGCCTGTGTCCTCGCGGCCAGAATTCTCCAGTTGATTGCGCAGAACCTCGACCTCGTTCTGGAGAGTTTCGATCTCGTCTTTGGCTTTGTAATCCAGGTATTTCGCCACTAACTCGGTTCGGTTCAACGGCCCGAGCTTGATGCGGATTCGGCCCCAGTAAGTGGCGATTGTAGCTAGGCTGATGCCTAGTTCGATAGCGATCGCCTGGTCCGTCAGACCCCGCGAAGCGTGTACCAGCAACTGAAGTTCGCGCTGGCTAAGCTCGCTTTCGATATCAGGCGAAAGACGCCTTGTCACATCATGCAGTATAGACCATGTCGTTAAATCTGATGACATGAATCTGATGACTCAGTGGCAATGGCAGGAATCTCATGACTCTCAAATAGCTACGTGCGATCCAAGGTATTTAACGGTACATTGTTTAATGTTGAATTGAGGAACCCACTGAAGCATTCCTCTGTTCTGAAACCTCGCCCTTTCCGCCAAAAAGATAAATCGGTGCGGGCAAGAGAAGTCAGAAAGATGGAATTAGTGGTCGATATCGCAGAAAGCTTGAACCTAGAGCAGGTGGGAGCATTCCTGAAGGGGTTGAGAATTTCGTGTTTGTGCGAGGACTGGGTCCCAGTACCTGCAAATCCGAAGCCGATCCATGGTATCAATACACCAAGCTTCAACATCGACGTGAGACCGGGCGGAAAACTCTTCGAAGAGGACGAGACCCAAGAGCACCTTGACAATAAGCCATCGACCCTTCTGCTCTTCAATCCCGAAGTGGCAGAGTTGGAAGAACCCAAAGTCATCTACATGACCGATCATTCTCACCGAGCCAGCGCAAACCTCGACGCATTCAAACAGTTGAAGCCCCGAGGCTTCTATGGGGCCACAGTAATTTCCGAATGTGAAACAATTCGTGAAAATTCAACGTGGAATGATTTAAGTACGCAAATTCTAGAGAAAATCAGGTCCGCAGTCCAAACCACCCGTGCTAACCTGATCATTGCGAACTACGATCTAGGACGTCCGGGCCAAAAGTTCGACCGCATGGCATGCCTGTCGAAACTGGTCAACCAAAACGCCTGCCATGTCCTAATCCTCAAGTCTTAATGACCGCTCCAATAAACCCCACATGCATTCCCCCGGAGTCGCGATGACCCGGGGATTTTTTTTCGCAACGGGTACCCTATGGGGAGATTTTTCGAGCTTGGAGTACGTGTGATCGATATTCAAGAACTTCTGTCGGTATTGCCCCATCGGTATCCTATCCTTCTCGTCGACCGAATCCTGGAGATTTCGGATGACAACATGCGGTGCAAAGGACTCAAAAACGTCTCCATCAATGAGCCGTTTTTCCAGGGCCATTACCCCGGCATCCCCATCATGCCCGGCGTCCTCATCATGGAGTCCATGGCCCAGGTCGGCGCCGCTCTCCTCATGACGACCCCCAAGCTCGTCGGCAAGATTCCACTCATCGGATCCATTGAAAACGCCAAATTTCGCCGCATTGTTCGGCCCGGAGACCAACTCATCCACGATGTTGAGATACTTTGGGTTCGTGGAGACGTCGGAAAAATGAAGGGCGTCGCCACCGTCGACGGGGAAACTGTCGCCGAAATGGAAATGGTATTCAAGATGAGCGCAAGGGAAAGCTAGTTGGCCTCGATTCACCCCCTCGCATATGTCGATCCCAAGGCAGAACTTGCCGAGGACGTCGTCGTCGGTCCGTTTTCCTATATCGAAGCCGGCGCGGTGATCGGCAAGGGTACGCGAATCGACTCCCATGCGACCGTCAAACACTTCACGACCATTGGGGAGAATAACTACATCGGACAAGGGAGCGTCATTGGCGGCGACCCTCAAGACCGAAAATACAGCGGCGAGCCGACCTACCTCACCATCGGCAACAACAACGTTTTTCGCGAGTACGTCACCCTCCACCGCGCCACCGGAGAAGGGAAGTCCACCATCATCGGTAACGACTGCTTCATCATGGCCTACTGCCACATCGGCCATAACTGCCACGTCCACGACCGCGTCACCATCGCCAACTCGGTCGGTGTCGCCGGCCACGTCACTATCGAAGACCTGGTCAACATCGGCGGCATGTCCGGCATCCACCAATTCTGCCGAATCGGAAAGGTCGCCATGGTTGGTGGCTTTACCAAAATCACCCGGGACGTGCCCCCGTTCTGCCTCGTCGATGGAGCCGAAGAAGAGGTTCGCGACATCAACGCCGTCGGACTTCGACGCCTGGGAGTCACCCAAGACGAACGTCTGGCCCTCCACAAGGCCTGCAAACTGCTGTTCAAATCCAAAATCGGCCTCAGCAACGCCCTCGAAATCGTGCGTGAAGAAGTCATGCCGACCGAAGAAGTCAAGTACCTCATCGCCTTCGAAGAGCGCCGGTTCAGCGGCCGCAACGGTCGCGGCGACCAACACTGATGCGCCTGCTGTTCTGTGCTGGTGAAGCCTCGGGCGATCTCTACGCCGCTTCGCTGGCGCGAGAGGTTCTGCGCGTCCGCCCCGACGCCGTCATCGGTGGCATCGGCGGAGCGCGGTTCGAGCAAGTCGCCACCGAGCCGCTCGTCGCCAATTCGTCCAAGTGGGGCGCGATCTCCTTCGTGCAGTCCTTCCGCGAGGGCTGGGGCATCCTCCGCCACTATCTCAAATTCAAAGAGGTCCTGCGCAAGGGCCCACCTGGCATCTTCGTCCCCATCGATTTCGGCTTCATGAACCTCAAGATGTGCAGGTTCGCCCGCGAAGCCGGTTGGAAGGTGGCCTACTTCAGCCCGCCCGGCTCCTGGCGGCGCGATCGCCAAGGCGAGGACATCCCCAAGTTGTCCGATTTGGTGGTGACGCCCTTCCCGTGGAGCGCAGAAATCCTGCAGAAAATGGGCGCGAATGCCCACTTCTTCGGCCACCCGCTCAAGCAGATTCACAAAGAGCTGATCGAAACCGACTTCGACCGAAAAGGGCTGGCCGTCCTGCCTGGCTCCCGCCGAAGCGAGCTCGAACAGCTCATCCCTCTCTTCAACCAGGCGCTGGCCGACTACCCCGGAACCGCTCAACTGCCGGTGCCTAAATCGTTCGTGCCGCTCGTCCAGGATCAGTGGGCACGCAAGGGCGACGCCGTCGTGAACGGAGCCGAAACCGGCGCGGTCATGCGCGTCCTGCGCACATCTGAATGCGGCGTGATCTGTAGCGGAACCGCTACCCTCGAAGCCGCCCTCGCTCAAATCCCGATGGTGGTTGTGTACAAGGTTTCGCAATTAGTCTTGCTCGAAACAAAGATCATCGGCTTCAAGCGACCCCGCTTCTATAGCCAGCCAAACATCCTGCTCCAACGAGAAGTCGTCCCCGAACTGATCCAAGAAACTCTCTCGGTCGACGCTCTCCGTCGTACCCTCGACGAAATCCAAAAGCCGGAAACCATCGCTCACCAACAAGCCGGCTTCCAAGAAATCTCTGACCTCTTGGGTAGCGACGACTGCATCACCCGCACCGTCGAACTGATCCTCGAACTTTAGAACGATGGGCCCCCTGCCCGCCAAGAAGCGATGTAAGAGGATAGCCCCCTTGGGAGTTCGGCTCTCTGGGATGGTGAGCATCCTGTGGGTAGGTCATTGGGCAAGATAACCCGCGAGTGCTACCTCAGCGCTGAGGCTTACGGCAAACGTATGAATCTGACATCAGAGGTTCTGAGGTTCAAAAGTCTTCAGTAGACAGGATGGCTTCGCAACAAAGACACATTGACCCACCCACGTCTCGCTCACAAAGAGAATAGAGGGACACTGCGGTCACGAAATTCCCGCCGCAAGAGACATGAAAGAAGTGAGTCGGGACCGCCTGCGAAGACAGCAAGCTTATCGAGTTGGCATTCGGATCACCCAGTCACCATGCCCATCCACGACCGGCTTCCCGCCGTCGTCGTGCCCATCCTGCCAAATCGAATACACCCGATCTGCCAAAACTCGAATCGGTTTGTCGTCGATGTCGAGCACATGACGCGTGTCCGACGCCCCATCAAGCTTGGCGATGGCCATAAACACGGCGTTGCGCATCGCTGCCTCCTTTTCCAGTGCCGCGAGGAACTGACCAAACTCCTCGTCGTACGTCTTCAGGCCCGCGTAGCTGATGCCCTCGCGGGTCAAATAGTCGTCACCCGCCGAGCATGCCTTGCGCGCTCCCGCCAAATCGTTCGGATCGCTCGGCAACGCCCGATACGTCGTCAGGTATCGAGCGTGGATGCGAGAAAGTGCGGCTTTGTAGAACTTTGGAAGGTAATTACTGTACCGAACTGGCCAAGGGTACTCGCGCGAAAGATACGCTTGTCGAAGCGTAAAGGGGTCTGCTTCCAGTTCGCGGATGAACTCCACATTGGCGTAATGCTCCAGGTTGATAGCCGACCGAAAGTCGTACGGACGGTCCAGTGATTGCGCTAAATCGCGCGCCAGCGCCGTCCATTCTCGTGCCATTCCGTGCCGTTCGATGATCAGCCGAATCTGGTTTTCCATCTGCTGCGACACCTCGGCGCGGGTCATCAGAGCTAAGCGAGTCTTGTCTTCGTCCGAATGCGCCACCAACCCCGCCGCGATCATCAGCAGGCGGCGAGTCACCGCCAAGTCCCCTTGCTCGATGGCCGGTGCGGCCGTCTCCGTGAGGTACTTGATCCAGCTTCGCAGGTTCGATCCGCTGGACCCGACGAATAGCGCATCGTCGGTATCGTGATCAAAGAGAATGTGCTTCTTCCGCACTGCCTGTTCCAGCGATTGAAGCTGGGGCTCGATGGCGCGAACCTTGTCGGCCAAGGTCGTCACTGCCACCACTGTCGGACCCGATCCCGACGGAATCTTTGCGGCAAGCACCAGGCTCGCCCCATTCTCATCGGCAGGCACTTGGTACAGTTGACGAACCTGATCGTGGGTGAACAGCAGACCCAAATTGGCCGCATCGAGGCGGTTTTGCTCGTATTGACCCGCCGCCGAAGGCAGATCGGTGGACTGGTAGGCGATCACCACCGAACCCAAAAGCAGAACCAGCACAACCAGCGACACACGTCCCGCGCTCGCCCATCTGCGCCGCCACTTGGTCGTCATGTTGTTACTTTACATCTTTGGAAGGTGAATCACCCAATCATAATTTCGCCCGACGCTGCTTGACGACTTCTTCGGCTGGTCGAGCCCGCCCTCGTCGGTCTCATTTGGCCCAATCGAATAGATAATCCACTCCGCGCCCTTCTTCTTGACGCGTATCTCGTTGCCGTCCAGGTCGATCCGATGATCCTTCAGAGGTAGCCCTTTGCTGAGGTCGGCGTGAGTATCCAACGCCGCGCATGCTTGATAGAGGGCGTCGCGGGTGGCAATCTCCTTGCCAACCGCCCGAGGAATCTGGGTGAAGATCGGTGCAACGAGGTTGAGGATCGTGTAACTCAAGCCCGACTTTGAAGTCGCGCTCTCGAATGAATCGAACGCCTTCTCGGCCGCCATGAAGTCGTTGGCGTCCTTGGGTAGCCTGGCGGCGAGTTTGCTGTAGTATTCCTCGATTCTCGAAAGGTTGGCGGTCTTGAACATCGGCAAAAATCGGCCATATTTCAACTCCGACGGAGCCGAGCCGCCGCCCATTCCATCATAAAAAGCCTCGGGACTCTTGATCACGAGGTCGACGCTGGAGACCGCGAACCAATGCTCCATCGCCATCGCCGTGTGCCAATCGTATGGTTGATCCAGCACCTTCAATGTCGATTCAATCGCATCTCGCCATCGTGGGTCGGCCCCACGTTCTTGAACATCTTCTCTCAGCTCCCTTTCCACAATCGATTGGCAGGCGATGCGTACGAGCATGGCGATCAGCACACCCTCGTCGTCGGCGGTCGTGGCAACGAACGCGGCGGCATGCAGGTATCGCTTGGCCTTTTCGGGCTGGTTGTCGGCCCGGGCGAACTCTGTCATCTTGCATAGTAACTTCGTCCAAGCCTTTAGGCTGGCGTACTCTGGAAAGAGAGTGTCAATAGGATTGGTCCAGTTGCGTGTATAGACCACTCGCTTCTTCGTGCTTGCCAATTCGATCTTGGCGAGCGCCGCGTCGAATTCGGCTTGATGGGCCGTCACCATCGCGGGGGTCAGCTTTTCGTAGTCGTCCCATTTGTACTTCTTCGGTAGCTCGAGGAGCGGCTGTAAGAGGCTTGCGCCATTGTCAGCATCGTCCACCGTCAGGTACTTTTGCACATCGTCGTTGGACATGAAAAGCCCCTGCTTCACGGCGGCCTCGCGGTTTTTGTCGAGGCTTCGAGCGGCTTCGGGAAGGTCGGTCCTATTCAAGCCAACCGCCACGATGGTCGCGAGGATGGTGACGACGATCACGAAGACCATCACAACCTTCGTCCAACGCTTCTTTCCGGTAACTTCCTGGTGCTCCATGGGTTATTTCGGGGTTTGCGGGAGACGAATCTCCCAGTCATGATAGGCAGTGCCGGTGCCCGAAACGGGCGTGGCAGACGAGTAGATTGTCCAATATCCGCCGGAATACTTCAAGAGCAGGTCTTTACCATCGAAGCCTTGCCGGTGGTCGGGCAGCGGCAGACCCTTGGTGAGGTCCGCATGCTTTTCGATGGCTGCCATCGCTTGCGACAAGACATTTCGCTCGGCGATGTCGCGTGCATACATCGTCACGGCTTCCGTCAAAGCCGTAGCGGAGGCACCCACGATCGTATAGCTGAGCCCATCGTTCGCGGCAAACTTCACCAACTTGTCGAGGGCGTCTCCTACGCCAGCGATGTCGTTAGGGTCCTGCGGCAAGTGGCTCGCCGCCAGTGAGTAACCTTCATACAGGCGCGAGAGGTTGGCGGTTTGAAACATGGGCAGGAACCGTCCGTACTTGATCTCGTTAGGTGGGTTCCAACCTTCTGGCAGGGGAGGATGCGGACCGGGGCCCATGTACGTCCTACAAAAATCGATCGCCATCCACTGCTCGATCGCCAGCATGGTGCGACTGTCATAGGGCTTTTCGAGCTGGGCGAGCGTCTCTTTGGCCACCCGCTGCCACCGCGGATCGAGGCCGTGACGTTCGATGATCTCTCGAACCAGTTCATTGATCGGAGTCGTCATATTCACCCTTCGCATTTGGGTGAGAAGGGTCGGACAGTCGTCTAAGCTGGTCGCGAGGTAGGCGGCGACATGAAGATAGCGGCCCGCAGTCTCTGGCCGGTTGGCTAGGAATTCGCTCTTGGCCATCTTGAGGAAGACTCTCAGCCAATGCTGGACGGGCACGCTTGAACTGGCTGAATAAGCGTTGCTGGTGTTGGGGTTTCGCCAGTCTTTGGGAAAGATCATGCGAGGACGGCGGCTCGCTTCTTCAATGACCGTCAGGGCACGGTCGAACTCGGCGCGATGCTCGTCGATCCGGCCGGGATTCAAGTTCGAAAGGTCGTCCCAGCCGAACTTTTCGGGAAGACCGAGAATGGGTTCGACGACCATCGCTGCGTTGTCGGCATCAGGCACCGCCATCGACTTTTCGACGTCTTCGACGGTCACAAACAGCCCTTGCTTCTGGGCAGCCGCGCGGTTCCTGTCGTAGTCTCGGGCCGCGGCGGGCAGGTCGGTTTGCAAGAGACCGATGGCCAGAATGCCCGCCAGCACCGTGAACACGACGATGACGATCGTCACGGGCTTTTTCCACCTCTGCCAGCCGTCTACTTTTTGGCGTTCCACCCTTCTACTTCCTTTTCGAACCGGGCTTTGGTGCTCGCAAGGGACTGGTACAGGGTTCCCGCGCCCTTGGCGAAGTCGAGCGGTGCAAGCTCTCTCATGATCGCCATGGTCAGCGAATTCCCCTTCGCAATCTCGCTCTGCACCTTCGTGATGGAGTCGGTGTAAGCGGTCCCCGACGCCGGGTCCTTCTCCACAATCTTATACCCCTCTAGGTAGGCGCGTAATAGGTCGGACTGCGTAGCACGTGTGACGTACGGCAAGTGGAAAGCCAACTCAGCCCGGCCGTAGTCCGTCTTGACCATGCTCAATTGCAGAGGGCCCGAGTCTTGGTCGAGGGGGGTAACAAACATCACAAGCTGGTTCCAGTAAACGCGGCGAAAGTCCACGGGGTCCGCAGTCGCAATTTTGCAAACATCGACCACCGCAAGTGGGAGCTCCCGGCTATCCTTCTTCAAGGTTGCAAGGGCCGAAAGGCGATCGACCAGCTTGACGTCCTCTCGGAGCGCCAGGACTCGAAAGCTGACCGCACCCGACTCCTTCCACTTGTTCAGCAAAGCCAATAGGCGGTAGAGCTTGCGAGCCTCCAACTCTTCTCCGTGTAGCGCCAGGGATGACGCGTAGCACTCAAGCGCGGCCATCGTGCGGTCATGAATCGGTTGCTCGGGAATTCTCGACGGTCCAACGGGGCGACGGAAAGCGTTCTGAACCGAGAGCTTTTCCAGTTCGGCGATGGCGGCCTTTGACCTCTCATAGGCGGCTTTGGCCCTTGCGTCCCACGGCTTTGTCGGGTCGTCCTTAACTGGATCGAATGGGTAGAAGCGGTCGTTGCCAATGGCGAGATCGACGACTTTTAGTTGCTGGGAAACGATTGGAAACGCATCGGGGCCAGGAGGTTGAATCCTTGCGTCCAGTTCTTGCGCCGTAGTCGGAATCCCAAACGCTTTCGCCTCCTCAACCAGGCTGTTGTATCGCTTGGCAGCGGGCAAAACCCCAGTTACCTGCATCCCGATGATGCCAAGGCAAACGATGATGCCAACCGAACTCGTTCCGACAATAAGCGGCCTACGCCACCGCTTCCAACCGCTGGTTCGCTCCCCCACGATAGCTAAGACGTTCGCGGGGGACCAATGCGTTCTGGCGAGGGTCGCCTATTTCGGCGGGATTGAGAAGAACTTATCTGCTAGTTTCGGGTTCGCAGTGGCCTTTACAAACTTCATAACGATGGGAGCTTTGCCACCCGGTCGCGTGATCATGAAAGGTACCATCGCGCCGCCCACCTTTCGGTAGTCGCCGAATTCGACCGACTCTGGGATGCTGCCCAGCGGAGTGGTTGTGTAAGTGGCCAATCGAGTCAACAATCCGGTCGACGAGTCGAAGTACAGATCGGCTGAAGTCTTGGCTGTCCGTGAGGCTGTGCGAAGGACGATCACTTCCTTACCGTCGATTTTGTCTCGACCGGCGAAGCGCAGCTCTCCGAAGCTGTCGAACGCGTGCTCGCCACGGAAGAATTGGCCAAACTTTTGGACCTCAGTGGCTTGTTCGGCTGGGAGTGCCTGGGCCGCTCCGCTGCCAACCTGAACCCAGGTTGCTGTGCCGTCATAGCCAAACTTTCGGCCACCCATCTCCATCACAAATTCACCCGCACCGCCCTGTGTGACTTTAACCGGTCCATCAGGTCCAAATCCGGTCGCCGTGCCGTCAAACTCGACCGATTTGAGGCCGTCGCCGACCGCCGTCTGATACTTCTTCAGCACGTCGGCGGGAGTTGCGGTTGCCGCTTGCCGGTCGATGGTGCGCCGCGATACACCCGGCAAAGACGGGACGCTGTTCGGGTGCGTGCTGCCGTTGTGGCACGAATTGCAGGTCACTTGGGTGCGGCCACGGAAGTTTTTGGCATTGATGTCGTTCTGCATCTCGATCATGTGCCGCGCAGCTTCTTTACCCTCGACGGCGTCGCTGGCGAAGTCGTCCTCCTTGTGGCAGTATTCGCAGTCCACCTTGAGGGACGCGCACATGAATTTCATTGAAGGGATGACCTGGCTGGCCGGCATGCCCTTAAGGACTTTGATGTTTTTATAGACGTCTTCGGCTTTCTTGTCGCCGTCGTCCTGATAAAGGCCAGCGGTGGCGGTAATTGTGAGACACGTGGCGAGGATAATTGGCTGAATCTTCATGGTCGGACTCTGTATGGGGACACGTTACCTCTGGCACGCGACTCGGCGCGACGTTTGTTAACGAAACCGTAGGCAGCAGGACTCAGAGAGCGGTGAACCGTAAACCGAGAACACTGTTTACTGCCGACTAATGATAGTGATGCATCGTTTCGAGGTGACCGTGATCCTCGATGATCGAAAGCAGGACTCGCCGTAGTTGGTCTTGAGTTTCGCCGTGAAGTTCAGGGTCCCAAAGGGTGTCCTCGTGGTACCGAATCTCCTCGGGATACGAGAGCGGTGGGATGGTTGCGTACTCGGGCACTTCCCACTCGTAGCGTGGCCACACGTGGGCGTGTAGGAACGGATCGACGTTGCCGTAAAGCGCATAGTTGACGCGCCTACACTCGGTGACGCGCTGAACGGCCTCGCCGAGGAGGGCCATGTCTTCCAGGAACAGGAACCGACGCTTGGCGTCGAGTTCGTTCAACTGCTCAATTTCGGGATAGGCCAACAAGAGCGCATACCCAGGCAGGAACTGATTGTCGGCGAGAACGGCGAACCCGCTTCGCATTCGGAGAATCATTTTGGGGTTCTTCCCGTCGATCAGTTCTTGTAGTCGCTCAGCTGGCGTCATGTCGCTATTATCCTACCGTGTACGGTGATTACGGAAGGTACCCCGGAAAAGTTCGTCGGACCCATGAAGATGAGGTTAATATTGGGGTCTATGACAGATCGACCGACTTTGGACAGCCCTGGGCGACCCATCGGTCATAGTGCTTGAACGTGGAAAGTTCGGTTCGAATGTTTCGAAATTGGACGAGGCAGAAATAAAAGCAAAGGGCAAACATGGAGGAGTACGTGTCGTTAGGGATGGCTCGTTTCGCGCCCTGTGAAATCAGATGGATTAACCAATAGCCAAGAAGTGGCGTCACGGTGAAAAATACGATGACGGACAGCCAAAATTTCGACTGTAGAAGTTTCCGGTACCGAGCATCGTTGGGATCGTCAGATTTGGGTCGAAGCAACGCTGGCAAGCATCCCGCAAGGTATGGCATCGCAAAGACACGGGGGCGGTTAGCCTCAATCCAAAGATCTTCCGCTTGTTGGGCGTTCTCCGGCTCCATGAAGGTTTGCCGAAGTTTTGCGGTTTGCCAAATCGCATAGACGAGTACGACGGGCAAAAGAACTCCCAAGTGACTTCGGATGCCGACAAAGAGAAGAACGATAATTCCCAAAATCGACAACACTGCAATAGCTTCAAATCCCCGCGAATAAGCTGACTGCCACGACTTCGACACTACCTACCATTATAGGGCATTAAGGATTTACTTGGGTTCGAAGGAGCGTGGGCAACCCATTGAAACCCATTTGTCAAAATACGCCATCCTTGAAAGCTCTCGTTTTGTTCGGAAGTATTTCGAAATCCACATGTACGCAGCAACCACAAAAAAATGGAAAGTGAGTCCCAATGGTACGGGCGATGGATGGCAGAATTCAGTAACACGTACATGGCCGTGACGCCGAAAGGGAACAAGGCGGACACGATGCTTGTCACCGTCATGTTGGCAAGAAGAGCTGCACGATACTTTTCGTGGGAGGAGTCACTGAACGAGGGAGTCACTAATTGGGGCTTTGCGGCCACCGAGATCAATCGTGGCCCCATGAAGTAAGCCGATAGAAAGAACCGAGGGCTGCCGTGATCGGCCCAGAACTTCTCAAGTCTCTCGTCGAACTCGCAGTCCTGTCCGATCCGTTTTCGGAGCAGATACGCCCTGGGTACCGAGACCAACATGAATATCCCAATCAGGATGGAAAGGAGCGACCCGTGTGCGAGGATGACAAAGAACGAAACGGCCCCCAGGATCATGGTTGCGAACGCGACAAAACCCCATCGATAAGCCGATTGCCAAGACCCGGACACGTCCTCTATTATAGGGCAATTCGTTATTTGCTACGGGCCAGGAATGCGTACGCGTTATGGTCGTGGATCGACTCGTGGTTTTCGACCTCGATTTCGTATGCCACGATGCGGTCGTCGGCGTCGAACGCAAGCGCCACCTCGCGCACCATATCTTCCACAAAGCGCGGATTCTGGTACGCCTGCTCAGTCACGAATTTCTCGTCCGGGCGCTTGAGCACCGGGTACAGCGGGGCGGAGCCCGCCTTCTCGATCATGTCGATCACGTCCTCCAGCCACAGCATGCCGTCGGGCTTGACCTTGACGGTGACGTAGCCGCGCTGGTTGTGGGCGCCAAACTCGGAAATCTCCTTACTGCACGGGCACAGGGTGGTGACGGGCACGACCAGATGGAGCCAAAAGTCCTCGGTTTTTCCGCCCGCGGCGACGAATCCGCACTCGTAGCCCATCATGCCTTCCTTGCCAGTCACCGGCGCGGCTTTGGCACGGAAGAGGGTGAATTTGACCTCCAGATGGGCGGTTTCGGCCTTGAGTCGGTCTCGGAGCTTCGTCAGGATTTCGGGAATCGTCTCGCCGCTGACGAGTCGGCTGTGCTCGCCGAGGATTTCCAGGAACCGGCTCATGTGGGTTCCCTTGAAGTCGTGGGGCAGGTCAACGGTGAGGGTGAATTCTCCAACGGTGCGCTGAGTTCCGTTGTCTCGTTCGCGAACCGACATCGGATATTTGACCTTGCGCACGCCGACCTTGTCGATCGAAATGTTACGGTTGTCTTTGGTGCTTTGGATGTCCACCAATGTCGTCGGAGCGTCGAGATTTGCCATATCTAAATCCAGGACCTGTTTGCTACAGGCATTCTACGTTCCTCTTTCCAGAATCGTTCTCCGCTCCCTATTTCGCGGCGAAGCGGTTACGGCTGGCCACGCGGGCGGTGACATTGAAGAGGAGAGTCATGATCAGTAGGACCAAGGCTGCCGCCCACGCCTGATCGACCCAGCTATCGTACGGCGAAATGGCGTACAGGTAGATCTTCATCGTCAGCGACGAGATCGGCTGGGACGGATTGGTGACCAACTGGTCGCTTCCAAACGCGGTAAAGAGCAGCGGTGCGGTTTCGCCCGCGATTCGAGCGATGGCCAGCATGATGCCGGTCACAATGCCGCTACGAGCGGCGGGAAGCACCACCGAGCGGATGGCTTGCGAGCGCCGAGCGCCGAGGGCGAGCGCTCCTTCAAGGTACGCCTTGGGCACCAAGCGGAGCATTTCGTCCGTTGTTCGCAAGATGATCGGGATCATCATGATCGCCAACGCAAGGCCACCGGCCCAGGCCGAAAAGTGGCGAGCCGGAAGCACGAACGCGGCGTAGGCGAATAGGCCGATGACCACCGAGGGGATGCCGTTCAGAACGTCGGCGGCAAAGCGGATGCCACCCGAAATGCGTCCTTTGCCGAAGAGCGCGACGTAAACCCCGCCGAACAGACCAACCGGGATGCCAACCGCCGAGGCGATGGCGATTAGGATTAGAGTTCCAACGATGGCGTTCTTCATGCCGCCGCCCTCCATTCCGGGCGGTCGAGGAAGCTCGGTGAACAGCGGAATGTTCAGCCCCTTGAGGCCGTGCGAGCAGACGTACAGTAACAGTGCGCCCAGTACGAAGCACGCGGTGAGCGCGCTCAGCGACAGGAGTCCCTGCCAGGTTACGTTGACGAACTTGCGCCAAGGACCGTTGTTGAAGAAGTTCTTGATTCGGCCAAATCCGAAATACGCCGCAATCGACGCCAGCGTCAGCAGTTCAAAGGGTCGGAACAGACCCTTGATGCCATTAGCCGAGAGGTCCGAGCCGAACTGGAGAAGCACGATGCCAACGATGAACAGCCCAAACAGGATCGGGCCGCCGCGCTCGCCGGCGAACCGAAGCGCCGCCGCCATCTTGGATTCCTTCGTGGCTGCGCCCTTCACCTGTTTGGTGGTGACGAGGACGAGGAGGCGGGCGAAGCCGTTGACGATGACGGTGATGACGAACAGGATCAGGGCGATCTCCAGCAATGCAGAGCGCTGAAGGTCGTCGTTGTAGGCTTCGTTAAACTGGTTGGCCAGCAAGGCGGGCATCGTGTAGCCCGGCTGGAGGATAGACGCGGCGATCTTTGGCGTGTTGCCGATGACCATCACGACGGCCATCGTCTCGCCAAGAGCGCGGCCCAAGCCGAGGATGACGGCACCGGTGATGCCGACCTTGGCTTCGGGCAGGACGACTCGCCAGATGGTTTCCCATTTGGTAGCGCCAAGGGCAAGCGAGGCCTCGCGTTGACCGGCGGGAACGGCGCGAAGGACTTCGCGGGAAATCGTGGTGATGACCGGCAGGATCATGATCGCGAGGATCACGCCGGCGGCAAGCATGTTGGTGAGGACCGGCGCCCCGCCAAACAGCGGATTCGAACCGAAGGTGTCTTTCAACCAAGGGCTGACGTGTGTGTTGAGGAATGGACACAGCACGAGGAAGCCCCACAGACCGAAGATGATGCTGGGAATGGCGGCCAGGAGTTCGATGACGAAGGAAATTGGGGTGGCGAACTTACGCTTGGCGACTTCGCTGAGGAAGAGGGCCGAGCCGACGCCGAGCGGCAGGGCGATGAGGATCGCTAGCGCGGAGGAAACCAGCGTGCCGTAGATGAACGGCAGAGCGCCGTAGGTTTGGTGGGGCACGTCCCAAACCGAGTGGGTGAGGAACGAGAGTCCGAATCGGCCACGCGTCAGACTGCTGTTGAGGAACAGGCGGATGCCGATCCAGCCGATCAGGATGACCACGAGAACGCCGAACAGAAGGGAAGCGCGCTCGAAGGCCAGGTCCTTAATAAGGGCGAAACCCGCCCGGCTCTTGAACCGGTCAGGACTAGACGAGGCCGTGTTAACCACGGCCTCGGATATTTTCTTTACCTCTGGGTCTTTGCGATCTATTTGGATGCTACGTCAACCTCGGAGAGAGCGGTTTTGTTCAGCTCGACGACCGAATCCGGAAGCGCGCCGTACTGCAAACCAGCCGACATCTTCTGACCCGGGCCGAGAGCCCACTCGATGAAGTCGAGGGTGGCTTTGGCCTTCGCCTTGTCCTTCGATGCCTTCGACATCAGAACATAAGTCATACCGCAAATCGGGTAGGCATCTTTGCTCGCGCCGTCCACGATTGAGACTCGGATGTCCTTTTTCAGGGCGTCGGCTGCGGCGTTCGCGGAAGCAGAGGTGCTTTCGACCGACGGCATCACGTACTCGCCGCTCTTGTTCTTCAGCGGTCCATAGGTGAGCTTGGCCTGCACGGCGTAAGCGAGTTCCACGTAGCCGATACAGCCCGGAGTCTGCTTGATGAGGCCAGCGACGCCGTCGTTGCCCTTACCGCCGATTCCGACCGGCCAGTTAACCGTCTTGCCCATACCCGGGCCGCTCTTCCACTCGGGCGAGACGGCGCTGAGGTAGTCGGTGAAGACGTAGGTGGTGCCGGAGCCATCCGATCGGTGGGCGATGGTGATCGCGGTGTCGGGAAGCTTCAGCTCAGGGTTCTGGCTGGCGATCTTCGGATCGTTCCACTTCGTGATCTTACCGAGGTACATGTCGGCGAGAACGTCGGACGAGAGCTTGAGCCCTTCCTTCACATCGGGAAGGTTGTAGGCGAGGACTTCGCAGCCAGAGACGACCGGGATTTGGACCGTCGGAGACGGCATGTCAGCAAGTTCCTTGTCTGAGAGCGGAGCGTCGCTCGCGCCGAAGTCGACCGTGCCCGCCTTATACTGGGCAATACCCGCGCCGGAACCGACCGACTGGTAGTTGATCGTGATTCCTGGATTGTCCTTCTGATATTGGAAAATCCAAGCGCTCATGGCCGGGTAAACGAAGGATGATCCTGCGCCGTTGAGGGCGACGGATTCGCCGGTGCCCTTGGCCGTCGTTCCTCCGGTGGTCGAGGTCGCGTTCGATCCGCTGTCCGAAGGGCCGCAACCCGTCATGGCCACGGCGGCAAAGGCGATGGCGGCCAGAGCGGCGGAGCCAGCAAAAATCGTTCGCTTACTGCTCTTGCGCGTAGCGATGTTCGTCTCGTTTGTCATTGGCAGAAGACCCATTATTAATTGTCCTTGACGCCCATGAACGTACTGAATATTCGTTAAGAGAATGTTAAGAAAACCCCGAAATTATCCTCGTTTGAACTAGAGAAAGCTCCTCGGCCTCCTAGCCTCCTTAACATTTGCGAGGGCGGGTAATCTCGCCGGATGCGTTCTGAGTCACTTGAGTTTCTAAAGGCAATCGTTAACGTTCCGAGCCCCTCTGGCTTCGAGGAGTACGCCGCCGAAGTCTATCGCCAATACACCAAGGCTTTTGCCGACGACATCAAGACCGACGTCCACGGCAACGTGGCCGCGATTCTGAATCCCGACGCCGAGATGAAGATCATGCTCGCCGGCCATATGGACGAGATCGGCTTCCTCATTCACTATATAGGCGACGATGGTTTGCTCTACTTCAGCACCATCGGCGGGCACGATAGCGCCATCCCGGTCGGGCAACGAGTTTGGGTTCACGGCAAAGAACGCATCCCGGGCATCATTGGCCGCAAGGCGATCCACCTCTTAAAGGATGAAGAGCGCAAGAAGAAACCGGAGATCGACGACCTTTGGATCGACATCGGCTGTACCTCGAAAGAAGAAGCGGAGAAATTGGTGTCGCTCGGCGACCCGGTGACGTATCAGTACGAATTCCAAATGCTCCAAGGCGACCGAGCATCCGCCCGTGGATTTGACAACAAAATGGGTAGTTTTATCGTCGCCGAGGCGTTGCGGATGCTGAAGGAAGAAGGCGGGCTGCACCCGGGCGTCGGCGTGTACGCGGTAGCGACGGTGCAAGAAGAGATCGGTCTGCGCGGTGCGCGCACGAGCAGCTATTGGATCAACGCGCAATCTGGATTGGCGGTGGACGTCAACCACGCGATCGACTATCCGTCGGTGAGCAAAACCAAATACGGCCAACTCGATGTGGGCAAGGGCCCGTCGGTGATGCGTGGGGCGAATGCGAACCCAATTGTGTTCCGAATGATTCTCGACGCCTGCGACAACGCGGATATCCCTTATCAGGTAGACGTGACCGGTGGTGGGACGGGTACGGATGGTAATGCCATGCAGCTAAATCGGGCGGGAATGGCGGTTGGAATCGTGGGAGTTCCGCTGCGGTATATGCATACACCGGTCGAATTACTAAGTCTGACCGATGTGGAGAATTGCGCCAAATTGATGGCCGCCTATTGCCGGTCGGTAACACCGGAGACAGATTTCACACCGAGAATCGTACGATAAACGACAGAATTGGATAAGAATCGGTTATACCAAGTACATTTACCAGTGGATTTGGGCCCAAAACGTCCATGCCATGGCATATACTCAATCTTGTTCGTTGCGGCGTGGCGGCGGACAAGGTTTATTGATGAAAGGGTTATTTTTAGCTGGTTTCGTTGTGCTGGGTGCAACCGCTTTTGCGGGTACCGTGGATGACTTTATGACGGGTTCGTATAACAGCGGCTCGTTCACAAGCGGATCTGTTTCCGCTTGGACTTCGGCATCGAGCGCGCTGGGTGGCATTCGCTACGACGTGCTCACGATTACTGACAATCCGTTTGTCGGCGACGCGAAGACTCGAGTCATCACGACTCCGGGAATTCTCGAAGTCAGCACGGACACCGACGTGGACACGACGTTTACCTTGGGCTATGGGTATGCGCTGAGCTCTACCTCTCCGGCGTCTAACGAACTGAACGTCAACTGGACTTCGACTCCGCTTTTGAGCATGACGTTCCGATCGAACGACATTGCGCAGAACGTGACGGCGACGATCTACACCAATGGCGGCGCTTCGAGCTACACACGCACGCTCGGCATCGCTGGTGGCATCGTCCCGGCTTCTCCGCAGACCTACATGTTCGACTTCACGTCCGATGCCGCAAGCCTCGGCGACGTTGATGCAGTCAAGTTCGACTTCGATCCGGCCCCTGGCGCAGACTTCTCGCTCACGGGTATCAACAGCGTTCCTGAGCCGGCAAGCATCGCCGCCCTCGCAATCGGCGCGGCTGCTCTGCTTCGACGCAAGAAGAAGTAAGGTTCGTCGAATAACCTCATCGAAGCCCCTGCGAGTCATCGGAGGGGCTTTTTTGATGCCGACCTGGTCCTAATGTGCCGGTCATAGTGCTAGGGCCCGGCACGGGGCCGATCTTCCATAATAAAGGTATGTCCGAAGGAAAAGTCCGCATCGTTACGCTCGGCTGCGCGAAGAATGACGTCGATAGCGAAGAGATTGCGGGTGTCCTGCAGAAGTCGGGCTACAGCGTCGACGGTGTCTCCAAACGAACAGATGTGACCGTTATCAACACCTGTGGGTTCCTGGAGGCTTCCAAGCGGGAGTCCATCGACGCAATCAAACAGGCGATTAAGGACAAGCAAAAGGGCCTGACCGGTAAGGTCATCGTGGCCGGATGTCTGGCCCAGCGTATGGGTGCCGACCTGATTCGGCTCGCGCCGGGAGCCGATGCTTACGTGGGCGTCGGTCAAATGGGGCGGTTCGATGAGATCGTCAAGACGACCTTGACTTCGCAGGAGCGATTTGTGGATGTGGCTCCACCTCACCACCGATGGGCCGACGTCGAGACACGAGCGAGGAGCGGAAAGCCGTGGAGCGCCTACCTGAAGGTGAGCGAAGGGTGCGACCACAAATGCACGTTCTGCACCATCCCCAGCTTCCGCGGCAAGCACGATAGCAAACCGATTGAGCGAGTGGTGGCCGAAGCCCGGCACTTGGCGCGAATCGGCGTTCGGGAAATCAACCTGATCGCCCAGGACGTCACGCAGTACGGCTACGATCTGTACAAGGAGTTCACCCTGCCAAAGCTACTGCGCGAGCTCAACGCCATCGAGGGTATCGACTGGGTGCGCATCCTCTATTTCTATCCCAATCGCCTGACCGACGAGGTCATCGAGGCGATGGCGACCCTGCCCAAGGTGGCGAAATACATCGACATCCCGCTCCAGCACGCCCACCCGGAGACACTGAGACGAATGAAGCGGCCATGGGAAGGCGAGCGGTACCTGAAGTTGCTGGAGAAGGTGCGGGCGGCGATGCCGGACGTGGCGATCCGAACAACGTTCATCGTAGGATTCCCGGGCGAGACTGACGAAGAGTTCGATTACCTGTGCGACTTCGTCAAGGACGCGCACCTGGACCGCGTAGGAGCCTTCTTGTATTCGCGCGAGCCGGGCACGCCCAGCCACGACATGCCCGACCAGGTTTCACCACGCGTGAAGCAACAGCGGTTCGACCGACTGATGACGCTTCAGCAAGGCATTTCGCAAGCGGTCAACGACTCGTGGCTGAACCGCGATTTGCGGGTTTTGGTCGAAGACGAACAGCAGGGCTGGCTCGTGGGTCGGTCGCACCGCGACGCGCCGGATATTGATGGTCTGGTGTTCTTCAAGGGCACGGCCAAGCCGGGCGAAATGGTGGACGTGACCGTCAACGAAGCCGAACCATACGACCTGTTCGGGGTCGAAAAGGGCTCGGGCATCTCGGCCAAGAAGCGGCTGGAGCCGCTCCGCATGGCGGGTCCGAAGGCTCCGCAGTGAGCGACCTAACTCTGCTACATTACTAGAGAATGATTAATGCCAAATAGCAAGCCATCCCTATCTTTGTTTACTGGTGCCGGAGGACTGGACCTCGGCTTAGAGTCTGCAGGCTTTGCCGTTTCGTTGTGTATCGAACTAGATACTGATGCGCGAGCAACAATCTCGAAGAACATAAGTGACTGGAAACTTAGTGAGCCGGGAGATATATTAGTTCTTGAACCTCAAGAGCTTGCTTTGCAATCAGGACTGGGCCCTGGTGATATTGCGCTTATTTCCGCTGGTCCCCCTTGTCAACCCTTCTCCAAGTCATCGTATTGGGCTCATGAGCCTCGAAAAATGAAGGACGAAAGGGCGTCAACAATACGTCGAACGCTTGAAGTTATCGACTATTTTCAACCGGATGCAATCCTTATCGAGAACGTTCGAGGCTTAACTTATACAAATAAGAATGAAGGCTACTTAGAGATTCAGCGAGGCCTACGGCTAATTAATGAAAAGCATAAGACGGCCTATGAACTTCAATGTCTCACTTTGGATGCTGCAAAATTTGGCGTTCCTCAGCACCGCGAACGAAGCATTCTCGTGGCGCATAGACTTGGGAAGCTGCTCTCGGTGCCTGAAACTCACCAAACAAATAGAATAGATCCAGTAAATGATTTGCCGTTCTGCCCTAACACATGGGATGCGATAGGGCACATCGCTCCTACAAATTTGGCTGAATTGGAACTGACTGGGAAATGGGCAGACTTAATCCCCAGTATCCCGGAAGGTTCAAATTATCTTTATCACACGGAAAGAGGCGATGGCGTCGAATTGTTTGGACATAGGACAAAGTTCTGGTCATTTCTACTAAAGCTTGCAAAGGCTCGTCAATCATGGACAATTCAAGCTTCACCTGGTCCGGCAACCGGCCCATTTCATTGGGATAATCGGAGGCTGTCAGTTGGCGAAGCAGCCGCACTACAGACTTTCCCAGATGGTTTCCTTTTTGAAGGCAATTATAGAAGTCAACTGAAGCAAATCGGCAATGCTGTTCCTCCAGGTTTGGGATTCGTCCTGGGATGTGCGCTCCTCGATCAATGGTTCGATTCCCCAAAAGTACAGGCCAATAAATTCATACCCCCGTTAAAGAGTTCGATACCTGAGCCTGAGGTTGTAAGAGCTGTGCCTGGTAAGTACTTACAGAATGTTGGCCCAAAGGCGGCTCATCCAGGACATGGCTTGGGCCCAGGCGCAACAAGAAGAATTGTCAATTCTCAGAAAACTAGAAAGACGTCAAATAATCCCGCTGCTTGAGTCTGACTTCAGAGACCCTACTTGCGTTCCAGTTCTTTAAGGATGAATTCAGCTCGTTTGGCAGTTTTATGTCTTTAAGAAGGAATTCTAATCGTAAACGATCCAGAATCATGCCGGCTCGCTTAGAGTCTGTATGCCAGCTAGTACGATCGCTGTCGTAGATTCCGGGAATCGCCATGGCGCGGGTTGGCTTTGTTAATAATGCGAGACGTGTCTGCCACGCACCTTCTTCGAAAGCAAGGTCACCTAATTTGTCCTTCCAATTTCTACCAATTGCACACTGAGTCAGAGTCACTAATTGTCCAGGCATATTATCTGGGAAGGGCTTCCAAGCTATAACATCGAGCCCATCATCCTTTTCATGTCCATCCACAAAGTCCTCAACATTCCCCAGCATCTCGGCAGTCTCAGAAGAGACATATTCAACAGCTGCTCTAAAGGGGACTGGAACTGGAGCACGTCTCGGCGCGCCAAATCGAAACGAGCGCCCCCCAATATAGCTCGCCATTGCGTGTGCAACAAGCTCCTCAAATAGCTCCGATGGCGTGCTTGCGGCTCCATTTTTATAGGAGAGGTCGTCGTATGTCCAAGCTAGGGAAAGGAGTACTAGGAAGTCATGGACATGATGTGTACTTTCTTGGGTGCTGTTGGTAGAAATTCCAGTTTTGCCTATCCTGAGCGGGTACACGTCTCCAACAATGGATTGACGTCTTACCAGAGTTCGTTTAAGATCACTTAGAAGTGTTTCGCTTTCTAAATCTGCAGATGATAGATTCTGGCTATCAATTTCCTCAAGGAAAATTGAATACGGAAGGAAACCTTCAAGTCCTTGATCAATGATTAAGCTGGCTTCAACCCAAGTCGCCATCGCGTTTGAACGGGTATCGCTTGGAGCCTGTAACATTAGAATAAGTCTTTTTCTGGAAATGCCCCGATGATACGCTTTATTGTGTCATTGCAGTCTTTAACGAGCTTCCTTATTTCTAGCGAGTCTACATGTCGGTGAATTTTTCCATTGGCTTGCTCCAAAAGTACGCTTGCTTTTCTGAGGTTCTCCTGAACTTCACTCTCTTCGCCACCAGCATATAAGTAGGCTTCGTCAATATCACCTCGTGTTCGTAGGCGTTCAAGCGAGATCGGATTGCGAAGAATCTCCGAGAGCTTATGCAGGTCGCGTGATTCTCGAAGAACGGGTAAAGATCCTTCGGTACCAAACATCATGTCAAGCAATTCCCTAGTTTGCTCAGATCGCTCCGGCGGAATCGGTTCTTGTTGTTCCTGGACTGGCTTGTTTGGGTCGACCCCGAAATGCTCCCTTATCCCTGTTTCGCTCAGAGCCCGAAAAAGGACGCTGAAGTCCTCCTCAACCTTTTCCGTATCTATTCCAAAAGTATTCTTTGCCTGTTCAACCATTCTGTAGGCAATGTAATTGTCTCTAACTTGCGGAGTTTTGCTGTTAATCAGTTTTGCAACTGTCTTCCAGTCTTTTTGCTGTTCAACATGCTGACTTATGAACCGTGCCTTGGCCAGCGGATCCCACTTCTTGACTCCAGTAATGTGTCGAAAGCCAAGAAATGGTACGACTTCCTCCCGAGTTTGGTAAGTAATTACGGGTACTTGGGTGAGGTTCTGCTTGTTCTCCGCAGCTAGTTCTTCCCACTTTCGTGCTTGGGGAACCTTGAGTTCCACAGCCTTTTGAGGATGAAGAAGTAGCTTCAGTGCGGCAAGCCTTCGGTTGCCTTCAAGAACCACACATTCATTGTCTTGCGGGATTACGACCAAAGGCTCCTCTGAAAAATAGCCGTGGGCTACAAAGGACTCGCCTAGCTCTAGTAAGTCAAAGCCCCTTGCCAGTTCTTTTAGCAAGATGTCTTGGGAGGGATTGGGTCCAATATCGAGCCTGGGATTCTTTGGATCAAGTAGCAGTTCATCAACAGTTTTGGCTTCTGGAAATTTGAACTCGAGCTGCGGCTGATGATGAGCGCTCATATCACTAACATAATTTTGCTCAAGATTTGTTGAGTTTTGCGGCTTTTGAGTTTCTTTTGTGGTGCGAGAGTAACACTTCCTCGACTTCAAGCCAACTACCCCTTCAACAGGTTCAGAACTGTCTGCGGCATCTGGTTCGCTTGCGCGAGGATGGCCACACCGGCCTGCTGGAGCACTTGGAACGTGGTGTACGTCGTCATTTCCGAAGCCATGTCCACATCGCGGATGGTGCTCTCCGACGCCGTCATGTTCTCCTTCGCCGCCGCCAAAGTGCGGTTATTCGAATCCAAAATGTACGAGCTGAACTGACCGATCTGGGCGCGAACCGCCGAAACCTGGTTGATGGCTCGGTCGATGACCTGCATCGAATTATTCAGGCTGGATGCGTTCGTCACGTCGATCGAATCGACGCTCATATTCGTCACCACGTCGGCGCCAAGTTGGTTGGCGGCCATGTTTGGCAACGCCAACTGAGAAGTTTGGCCAGACCCGGCTCCGAGCTGGAAGGTGGCGCTTCCCGGCGTCACCTGGCCGATGGTCATCGGGTAGCCCGCCGAAAGATTGCCGGCCGCCGTTAGGCGAACCATGTTGCCGTCGGAGTCGAAAAGGCTGAGGCCGTCGGTTCCGGCTCGTCCGCCGGTGAACAGGGCCGAACCCATCGCCCCCATTGAGATCGAAGCGACCGGATTGGTGCCCGTAACCGTGGTGGGAGGTCCCGAACTAACGACGCCACCGGCGTCGGCAAAGCTGAGCGAGGCGTTTTGGCCGTAGGCGAGGGTCGAAAAAGTCAGTTGGTTGGTCGTGTTATTCCAGCTAGCGGTCACGCCGGTCGATGCGGACGCAGAGTTGACCGAGTTGGCGACCGAGGCACCAGTGGTTCCGGCCACAAACGTAAACGTGGTGCCGTTGATGCTGAACGAGCCGGGATTGAGGACGACGCCACCGGTGAGAGCAGACGAAGTCAGCGACCCCTGGGTGCCCGGCGTGACCGAATTGATGGTCATCAGAGCCTGAGCGGTGACCGGCGAACCCTTGAAGGTGCCAGCAAGCGAGATGCCGCCGACCTCGTTGGCCGCGCTGACCTGCGCCTGAATACCGGACGAGCCGTCGAGTAGGCGCTTGGAAGCAAACTGCGAGGTCTGGGCGATGCGGGTGATGCTCGCCGCGATACTGGAAAGCTGGTCTTGGTTGGCGCGAAGCTGGGTAGCGGAGAGGGTGGCGGTGTTGCCGGACGCGACCACAAGGGCCTTGGCGTCCGAAAGTAGCTGGTTGATTTCGGCGAGCGACGACTCGGCGGTCTTGGCAAAGTTGATGGCGTTCTGGTTGTTCTGAACCGCCGCGTCGATGCCGTTGATCTGCGAGCGCAGGTTCTCGGAGGAGATGAGGCCCGAAGGATCGTCGGCCGCATGTGTGATGCGGAGGCCCGTGCTCAGCCGGTTGATGGACGCGTTCAACGAATTCGAATTTACGTTGAGATTCGACTGTGCGACCAAAGCGGCGATGTTGGTATTGATTCGAAAAGACATGTCACCCTTGCTTTGCGTGCCGTCGCTTCCATGTTTCGGCCGGTTTTTAACCTAGCAAAGCTACCAAAATTCATTGTCGGGCGAAACCCGATTTTATGAAGCCCGATTCGCGAAGAACGGTAAATTACCTCTATGAGTTTGGTCAGCAAGGTCGGGAGGAAGCGTCCGCGAGCGCGAATCGCCCTGGCCGTGCTGTACGCCATCCTAACTTTTGGTGCGCTGACCACGCTGTACCCTTTCCTTTTGATGGTCAGCACCGGGCTGAAGGGGCCGACCGACCAAAGCGACAATGCGATCGTGCCGAAATACTTCGGCGACGACAACGAACTGCTGGCCAAATACCTGGATGACAAGTACGCCGGCAACGACGGCGTGATCGCCAGTACGCGCTCCGGTCCAGATTCCAACGAGGTCGCGAAGTTCGACCAATTCTTGATGACTTTGCCCTTGGATATGTGGACGTCGGGCTTTCGGCTGGCGTCGAACCAGGTGACTAGCCGTCTGACCATGCGGTACCAGGAGTGGCTCCGAACCCGGTTCAAGACCGTCGATGACCTGAACAAGGCGTACATCGAAGAAAACATCGCCTTTCAAACCGTGATGCCACCCTCCGAACTGTTGGAGCGAGCCAGTTGGAAGCCGACGCCGGGGCAGAAGTACACCGACTGGCTGGAGTTCAAAGCGACGCTACCGGCGGAGTACCGAATTCCGATTCGGCGCACCCGGCTGTGGCAAGAGTTCCTGCGGGTCAAATTCCGCAACCGCATTGACGACGTGCCGGACTTCTTCAAGGTCCATAACGAAAAGAAGTTCGAGGAACTGACCCTCGATTATCCGGAAGCAACCACGGTCGGAAACATCCAAGAAAACCTGATGCTTGAGTTCGAGCGCACCATGCCTGACCGTTATAAGCACGGAACAGCCGAGGCGCTATGGGCCAAGGAGTCGCGGGAGGCGATGCCGATCGAGGCAAGCGAGCGGGCGTACGTCCGCGCCCACGAAGGCGAGATCAAGCGCAATTTTGCCACCCGCAACTTCCGCTACGTGCTGGACTACGTGCTCCTGCATGGTACGGCCGTCCTCAACACCGCCATCTTCTGCGGGCTGGCGGTGCTCACTCAGCTTTTGGTCAACCCGTTAGCGGCCTATGCCCTATCGCGCTATCCAATCCGTTCGTCGGGCCGAATCCTGCTGTTCCTGCTCGCGACCATGGCGTTCCCTGCCGAGGTGGCCATGATCCCCGCGTTTCTGCTCCTCAAGAGCCTGCATCTGCTGAACACCTTCGCCGCGCTTATCCTGCCTTCGGCGGCCAGCGGGTACATGATCTTTCTGCTCAAGGGCTTCTTCGATTCGCTTCCACAAGAGCTTTTCGAAGCCGGACAACTCGACGGCGCGCCGGAAACGACCCTCTTGACGCGCATTGCCCTACCCCTCACGCGTCCGGTGCTGGGCTACCTGGCCCTCATGGCGTTCATGGCGTCGTACTCCACGTTCATGTTCGCGTTTCTGGTGGTGCAGGATCAGAAGATGTGGACCCTGATGGTGTGGGTGTATCAGCTTCAAACCACCGCGCCGAAGGCGGTTGTGATGGCGGCCCTAGCGCTCGCGGCGCTGCCAACACTAGTGGTGTTCTTGTTCGCTCAGCGGGTGATTATGCGCGGCATCGTCCTTCCTGGGGAACGTTAGCCGCCGGTGAACCTGTTAGTACCAAAGGAGTAGACTCCATAACAGCAGTGAAGGACGGAATCGAGGAGAAGACAAAGGAGCCTATTCCCGTCCTTACGTGGACGCTGATTCTGCTCAACGTGGTCATCTACCTGTGGGATCGCCACTTCGGCTTTTTTGGCCCCGGATTCGTGTTTAGCGACCTCGCCATGCGTCCGCCCGAAGTCGTTCAGGCCATCAAAGGCACCACCGATCCTTTCCCGCTGGTCACGCTCTTCACATCGATGTTTCTGCACGGAGGATTCCTCCATCTTTTTGCGAACATGATGTTCCTCGCCGTATTCGGTCCGCCGGTCGAGCAAGCGGTCGGACCATGGCGGTTCATGCTCTACTACCTGGCGTGGGGCGTGTTCGCGGCATTCTGCCAAATCTATGCCTCGCCGTACCGAAATGTGCCCACTCTCGGCGCATCGGGAGCCATCGGCGGCGTGCTGGGTTGCTACTTTCTTCTGTTCCCATCCAACCGGCTGCATGTACTCATCGCCGGTATCTGGGAGTTCGAAACCAAGGCCTGGATTCTCCTCGGCCTATGGTTCCTGTACCAAATTTTTGCCCGTCAGGAAGGTGTGGCCAACTGGGCGCATGTCGGCGGCTTTCTAGCGGGTATGGTTACGGTGCTCGTCATAGGGGGCCGGGAAGCGATCCTGCGCAATCACCCAGAACTGATCGAGGCAGACGACTAAGCAATGGCGTTCTTCAAATCCTCAAAGGTATTCCTTCTCCTCGCAATTTTGACCTTGCTGCCCGCTCTGTACTCGGTCAAGAAGCGAATCAACGTCGAGAATGCCAACCACAGCGTGCTGTTAGTGGCAGAAAGTGAAACGATTCAGTCACTGGCTGCGGCCCAGTCGATGACGCTCGACGACGCACTTACCAAGCTTCAAAAGATGGGCCTGAACGGCATCGTCCTGCCCGAAGAAACCATTGACGACATCCTCACCGACGGCAAAGTTCAACTGAACGGGATGACGGTGCAAAAGGACTCGCCCATTGCGTCGATGACGTTTGACGACCCCGCTACGGTCGACCGCGTGGTGAAGGGCTTGTCGATCCGCTTTGGCGCGCTCGTCCAATCGACGACTCTTCGCGAGGGTCGGCTGGCGTTGCCGCCCATCGACACGCAGACGCTCCGCGCCACCTCCATCGGCATCAATCCTCAGCTTTCGGCCCTGGCACAAAAGCACCACCTCACCATCGTTGGTCGGTATTCCAACCCCACCGGCATCACGTCGCAAGCGGTGACGGAGACGATCAAATGGGCGAAGGACTCGGGAGTTAGCGTTTTCCTCCCTCAGGGTGACCAAGTCCTCGGTCGACGCGACGCGCTCGACACCATGAAGGACGCGTTGGTCGCTAACCAAATTTCGTATGCGTCGCCAGAATTTGCCAAGATCGGCGGCGACGAAGAGATGCTCCGCAAGATTCCCGAGCACGTGGTTCGCCTCCACTCTGCGCAGGCTGTCGAGCTCGACAAACTGAGCACCGATGCCGCTCTCGACCGATACTTGAAAGCGGCCAAGGAGCGGGACATGCGAGTGTTGCTCCTGCGTCCGTTGTCGCAAGCGTCTGACGCCCCGCTCGATTCCTTCGGCGACTTCATCGGCTCGCTCAGCGACGGACTCTCGAAGAAGGGCCTGACCCTGGGAGACCCCGCGCCATTTACGGACCCGAACGTGCCGAAGCCGGTCAAGGTGCTGATCGGCATTTTCGGTGGCCTTGCCGCGCTTTGGGTTGCCATTCAGATGTTCGGCGAGCAGAAGGGCCTGGTGCTGGGCGGGCTCGCCTTCCTCGGTGTAGCGGCCGGATCGGCCCTCAAGGGAACTGGGCTTGAGGCTTCGGCCCTCATGCTCTCGATGGCGTTTCCGATTGGTGCCTACTATTGGCTGAAGGAGACCAAGCCACATGCGCTGGTTGCTCTCGTCGGGCTGGCTTTCCTCTCGGTCATCGGTGGGTTCTGTGTGGCCGGTCTGATGAACTCGGTGCCGTACTATATCCGCGCCGAAACCTTCTCTGGCGTCAAAATTTCGGTCTTCCTTCCGATCTTCGTGATCGGTTTGGTGGCGTTCGCCGACTTTAACGACCTCAAGCAGGCGATGAAGGACCCGATTACTTGGGGTGCGGCTGCGCTCGGGCTTGTAGTCCTCACGGTTCTTGGCATCATCATGATGCGCACCGGTAACGACAGCCCCAACACCGTGAGCGGCGGCGAACTGGCGTTCCGTGGCATCTTGGAGGAGGTTCTGCCCGTCCGTCCGCGGTCGAAAGAATTCCTGCTGGGCTTCCCGGCGCTGACCTTCGGACTGTTCGTTTTGGACGCCGCAAAGTACCAATCCAGTCGACTTGGTAAGTTTTCGGGTTGGGTTTCTTTGTGTATCATGCTAGGATTTGTTGGGTTAACCGATTCGGTCAACACTTTGTGCCACCTCCACACTCCCGTGATGGTGAGCGTTTGGCGAGATGTGATCGGTCTATTGTTTGGGGCAGTGATAGGAGTCGGAGCATGGGTGTTGTTTAAGAAGAAAGTAATTGCCACGCTAGGGACCGAGAATGGCTAGGATAGTTCTGGCCGGCTACATCGGCTGCGGAAATCTTGGCGACGATTCGGTCATGATCGGCGTCGTCGATGGCCTCGGTGTGGGCCACGAATACCTCGTGTTGAGCGGCGACCCGGACGACACGTTCCGCTACTACGCCATGCACGGCGTCCCGCGAAAGAACCTGAAGGAAGTCGAAGCGGCTATCAAAGCGAGTGATGCGCTGGTCTTCCCCGGCGGTTCGATCTTCCAGGACGTCACCAGCGCCAAAAGCACGGTCTATTACACCGGCCTGATCAAGATGGCGAAGAAGCACAACAAGCGCGTTCTTCTCCTCAACCAGGGCGTCGGTCCGTTGAACACCTGGATCGGTAAGAACCAGACGCGAACTGCGATGAGCTTGGCCGACCTGATCGTCGTGCGCGATCCGGGTTCGCTCAAGACTCTGACCGACCTTGGTGTCAACAAGAAGATTCACGTCGGCGCAGACAGCGCGCTCATCCTGCGCGAGCCGGTGCGCGAAGATGACGGCTCGTCGTACGGCATCGGCGCCATGAAAGCCGTGGCCTTGGCCCCGCGGCCTTGGAAGCGCAAGGGCGTCGATATCATCGAGCTCTTTGGCGAAACGTCGCGACTATTGTTTAACGCCGGATTCGTACCCACCCTCGTGGAAATGGATCCTTTCGAGGACGGAAAGATTCTGGAGGCGATCACCAAACAACAAGGTGGACGCATCCCGTTCCTCCGCAACTTGGGCTCTTCACGCATGGTTCAATTTCGTCTCGCGAGGATGGAAGGCGTGATCGGAATGCGCCTGCATGCGGGAATTTTGGCGACGACGGTCGGCGTGCCTCCGCTGATGCTCAACTACGACCCCAAGGTAGCAGCGTTCGCCCGCCAAATCGACATCGGCCCGGCGCTCACCATCGAAGGATTGACCGCACCGAGATTATTTGAAGCATTTATGGAGCATCACAAGGCAAAAGATGCCCATAAGGTTGTTATCCTAAAGAAGCGCGAGGAATTGAGAGAACAAGCCATGAAGGCGATTGAGCTCGCGAATCACTTCCTTAAATAACCGTAAAGATGATCAAATGTTTTCTCGTAATTGGGATGCTAACGCTCCCAGGGATCGGGTTTTGTCAGGCTTCAAAACCCCACGGCGGAGACTGGTGGGACAGGGAACTCTGGTCGCGGCTGTCCTATAGTGGGAGCCGCACCTTCGGCTACCAGTCCTATACGTTTCGCGGCGATGCCGATGCGTTCGATTCGCTGACCAACTATGGCACCGGTCTGAAGCACTTCACCGACATCGGGAACTTATCGCTCCAAGGGCAAAAGGTTTTCGGTCTGCTGGATTTTCGCGCGACGTTCACCGACAACCGCTTTAGCGACCCGGAACAGCAGCAGTACACGCTCAACTACAAAAAAGGATTCTGGGATCTCAGCTACGGAACGGTTCAGGCTTCACTGATCAACGGCAACCGGTTTGCGAACTTTAGCCGATCACTGAACGGATTCGTTGGCGACTTTAAGAAGGGCAAACTCGAAACCAAGGTTTTGGCCAGCGAGGCGCGGGGTGCGGCGCGAACGGTCACCGTCGAGGGCAACAACACCCCCGGTCCCTATTACCTTCAGGGCGGCCGCATCATCGGCGGGACTATCCGCGTGCTTGTGGATGGTATCGAACTCCAGCAGGGCGTGGACTACCTCGCCGATACCAATGTCGGGTCGATCACATTCATAAATCGCGTCATCGCGCCGACCAGTACCATCGTCGCCTCGTACGAGTCGTACGATGTCACTCACTCGGGCGGTAGCATCCGGGGCGCGGGTCTGTCCTACAACCTTGGTCAGGCGGGTCGAATTGGCCTCACTACTGTCGAACAACGGGTCGGCGACGCAAACGCGACCGGCGAACGCATCGAATCGTTCCAGGGGTTTGGACTCCCTGGCGATCAGTATCCGCTTTTATTCGAGCCGATCCCGACCTCGATTTCGGTCACCGTCGATGGCGTCATCCGCACGTTTTCGATTACCGATGACGGCGTCAGCGAGTTCTATCTCAGCGCGAATGTATCCAACGTCGTGATCTCTCGCGTTGCGGTGACAAATTCCCAAACGCTCCAGATCCGCTACATCCCCAAGAATGTGCAGACGGTTGATGGCAACCGCAAGGTCACCGGTTTCGACTGGCGGCTGCCCATTGGCGACAATGGAAGCGGGAGTTACCTAGCCTACTCCAATGCAAGCGGTCGCCTCAGCGGGGCCAATTCGTCGAGCGGAAACGCCGAAGGAATTGACATGAAGCTGAACACCGGCAAGGGGTCGCTAAAAGTCGGTTTCCGTAAGATCGACCCGGGCTTTAAGACTATCGAGCAAACCGGCTTTGGTCGAAACGAAGACGTCTCCGAGTACGCGTTCGACTATGCAACCAAAGGCTTTTCCTCAACGCTGAGTACGGGCAACAGCCTCATCTCTATTGACAACGGCGGAACGGAGACAGCGACCCGCTACATGACGAGCAATCTTGCGTTCCGGTACACCGACCCCAAGCGGGAATCGACCGAGAACATCCGTAGCCAGTCCCTCACTTTTGGCCGCTCACGGGCGACCTCGACCGATGATAATACGCTCAGTTCGGTTTCGCTGAAAGACGACTTCCGATCCCGAAAGTTTTCGTTTGGCTACGGAGTCGAAAAACTCACCGGGCACGGACGAATCGATGGCGAACTGAGCGGAGTCGCGGTGGACTCGTACCGAACGAACGCCAGTTACGGAATTGGTCGCAACTGGAATCTCGTCGCTTCGGCGTCGAAGAGCTTTATCCGGACCGACGCCGCCAGCTCGCAGGGATACGATTATTCGTTGCGCGCCAATATGGCTCAGACCGGGCCCTGGTCAGGTGGGGTCGGCTAC
Organism: Armatimonadota bacterium; assembly: GCA_016125185.1. NCBI lineage: Bacteria > Bacillati > Armatimonadota > Armatimonadota bacterium. The sequence goes on from WGMG01000004.1 coordinate 184,160, forward strand.
ACGCTCAGTGATTCCGGCGTCCTCGCTTCCTTGGGCGGATTCCTCAACGGAAGCTCCCTCGGCTATGGCAGCGGCGGCTTCAGCGGTGGCGGAACCGGCGTCATCAGCACCGGGCGACAACAGGCGCGCCAGTTCAACATCAATGCGACGCACCAAGCGGGCGAAAACCTCTCAGTTGGCCTCAGCTATGCGGCGACGACGACGCAGGGCGCTTCGACCAGCAATGCCACCATTGACACGCTTTCGTTGGATACCAGTTGGCGAGTCAATAGTGCCCATACGTTGGTCCTAAGCCTTGTTAAGGTCAAGTCTGATTTTCTCACCTCGTCGGTCGGTACGAGCGACTCGGACATCCTGTCCGCCCTCTTCATTGGTACCCCCGGACGCCAGTGGAGCTACACGTTCGGCTACAATTCGCTGAAATCCGGCGGGACTACCCTAGGCCAGAACAACTTAGGTGCGAATGCCGACATCAGCTACCACATCAACCGCAAACAGCGCGTCTTCATCAGCTCGTCCATCAGCCGAACTCGCGGTCTCTATCCGCAGAACGACACGAGTTTCCAGACGGGTTATGCTTACTCCATCGTGGACGGTATCTCCCTCGTGGGTCGCTACAACTTCCGCAATCTGCAGAACCTCGATCCCGGTGCGGTCGGCGGTGCCTTTAGGGCTAATGGCGTCAGCCTTGAACTCACGTTCGACCTCTCCAACCGACGTTGAAATAATCCGGCGGCTCAATCGTTACTAGTGGTATGAAGCGTAACTGGATACCACTTGCGTTATTGGTTGCCACTATTTTGGGTTGCGGAGGTTCGAGCGTCGGGGTTGGCAGTATCGCCGGCTTGGTGCTCGACATGAACGGAAACCCCGTGCGCGGCGCACGCGTGTTTGTGGACAGCGGCACTCCGCGCGAGACCTACAGCAACACCTCGGGTTCCTACCGATTGACCGGCGTCAACGCCGAAGACCTGCTTGTGAAGGCCGAGTATGACGATGGCGGCACCGTCTACGTGGGCCAGAATCTGGCGCGCGTCTTCGATCAATCGCAATCGGCCAACATGACCATCGTCTTGATCCCGTCCAACCAGGTCGCTTCGATTTCCGGCGTCGTCACCGGCACTGGCGGTATCCGCATCCAAGGTGCGCGCATCTCGGCCAAGCCGACCAACGGCACGATCCTTTCCTCGGTGCAAACCATCGCCGATGGCAATGGCAACTACACGCTTGGCGGCCTCGCCGGCGGGGTCACGTACCAAATCCAGGCCACCTTCCCGGGCTGGGAGTCTGGGGAAGTCCAGAAGACGCCTTCGGCCGGCATCGTCCAGACGGTTAACTTCCAACTGGGCGCGAACGGCGACCCGATCTTGCCTGCCCCGAGTGGCATGAGCCTGACAGCGTGGACCTCGCCCGCCGAAGTCACCCGCGACGTCGAAAAGGTGAAGGTTTACGACGGCATCAAGAAGCTGATCGACAAGCGCTACAACCGCACAGCGTCAAGCCGACTGACGAGCCAGGGCAATCCCGTTGAAGTCCAACTCTACTGGGATAAGTTCGACAGCCTCCAGATTCTTGGCTACGAAATCTGGCGACAGCGAAGCACCGATTCATGGAACGCGGTGGACTTTCTGCGCGACCCGCTGGCGGAAACCTACCTGGATAGCGACATCAACCTACGCGACGGAGTGAACTACAGCTATTCCATCGCGCCATCGAACACGAACTATCCCAACACCGACAATTCGTACGGCGATTTCAGCTCGACGGTCTCGGTAACCCCCCTCTCCGACATGAATGTCTACGTGCCGACGGTCGCGGCCGGTCAGGTGACGTTCCACTGGCAAGCGGTGACGAACGCGGCGACCTACACGATCTACGTGTTCGATGAATATCCTGGTCTGGGTGTGAGTTCGTACGACAACAACTACAACAATCCGGCGACGGGTACCGATTGGACCTACAATTTGACGCCATTGGCAGCAGGACACCGGTATTACTACCTTATAATGGGTAGTAACTCTGACGATTCGGCTCGAACGCTTAGCGCGATCGGCTCCTTTATTGCGCCGTAATCTCAGACCCAATAGCGAACAAAATATGACACGCCGCCTTCTTATGATGGTCGTCGCCCTAACTGGGGCGACGACTTCTTTTGGACAGTCGAGTCTGTTCAAGATTGATTTAAGCACCCGATCCAACTCCGCTCCAACCGATCTCTCGGACGCTTCTTACAAGCAATTCGAGCAGAACATGTTGAACCTGACGTCGGCCAATCGCAAGGAGAGAATCGCGATGGGTCTGCAGAAGGCGGACATCCCGTACATCGTGCCGGGCATCGTCCGGTTCTTCAAGAACGGGTACATGATGCCGACCGGCGGAAGGACCCGAGGCAACGGAATCACGTTGGTGATCGACTCGAACTTCAACTCGTCGAACGACCCGACCCGGGCGACGTTCATGCAAAGCGTCTACGACACCGCGCAGAACCTCGGCTTGTTCGATCTGTACTTTGGTGGTGCCGCGATTTCCGGCACCGTCAATGTCATCAATGCTGACGCGACGGTCGGCGGCATCGGCGACCGACAAGCGATCACCGGCGGCTACTACTTGCCCAACAACGGCACCGGCGGCCGCGAGATTCGCATGCCACTGAACTTCAGCCGGGAAGTCGCCGCTGTAGCGCTGATCCACTGCGTGCTATTGGCCTACCTGCCGGACCCGGCGTACGGCTTCGATGGCTACTTGGAGGGCTTGGTCCGTGCGGCCACTGCCAAGATCGTTCGCAACGGAAGCTTCCAAACCACGCTCGGACTCGATTCGGAAGTCGTCGAAAGCGTGCTGGAACAGACTTATGAGATTGGTCCGTTTTACGATTGGACCAACCAACGGTCGCTTGGCGGCCCCCAGTTCATCGCACCCAACCTCCTCAGCGGCTCGATCGCCCAAGGTACGCGCGGTGGACTCTTCTTCCAGCGGTACCAAATGGCCGGATCGGTGTGGGAAAAGATGCTCACCGAGCATCCGACGTTCATCAAGGATTTGAACGCGCTTTACGCCAGCAACACTTCGGCCTCGAACAACGCGGCGATGCTGGAATCCTTGGCGTCAACCGTCCTAGGTGCAGGCACCGTTGAGGGCGACTCGTTCTCGGTGTGGGTTCGCAAGCAGCACATCCTCGACACCCGGCTCACCGTCGGCACCAAGCTCCACTCACTCATCACGCCGATCACGGCGGGCCTGAGCGGCACCGACTTCGGCGTCTTCAACATCGAAACGACGCTCTTTTCGACCGACTCTTCCGGTAACGAGACCCTGCTTTCCGGCACCTCGTACCCGGTGGCGTGGGATAAGGACTACAACCGCTTGTTCCTGTCAAGCCAGGCGGAGCGAATCGACATTGCCGCCTCGTACGGCTCGTCGGTTCCCAACTTCCCGTCGAACTCGACCAACACCGATCCGTATCGGGTTGCGCTCGACGTTCCCGCCCTTGACCACATCGTGCGGCAGTATCTGCCGGTCGGGTGCATCGCCACTCCGGCCTCCTCGATGCCGAGCAACTTCTACGGCACGGTCGTCGGCTTTCCGGTCCCAACCGGCGGAAGCCTGAAGATTCGCGTTCAGTACGGCTCGCAAACGTTCGATGTGCCCGTCGTGGACTACGCCTTCGGCTCCGTCGTTGCTGACACCGGATTCCAAAACGCCCTTTCGACCACCATCAAGGTCATCGGCGTCGACGCCTCCAACGTCGAATCCGTTCTGCTAACGCGGATCGTGGATAAGGGGCCTGGCGACCTCGCCGTCCAGTTGGGTAACGACCCGGTGAAGACCACCGGCTTCCCCAACGGCGTCACCGCCGGCATTCAGATGATCGGGTTCTCGGGCGAGCCGCTGTACTCTGGTTTGGAGAATATCTTCAACACCACCGACTTCCTCGCCGCTCGTTACAATCCGTCCAAGACGAACTACGATCTGTATCCGAACTCGGGTGCGATCCTCAACGGGCAGGCCTACTTCCTGCGGGCGCCGCAGGCGGGCATTCCGTTGTGGCAGGCTCGGGTCGAAACCGGTACGGCCCTCGCGGTTGCGCTCCGCCCTGGTTGGAACATGATCACGTCGCCGCTTGGCATCGACGTCCCGCTCACCAACGTATCGGTTGTCCACGCGACCGATATTCCGCTGTCCTACGCCAGCGCGTCTGGCAACGATGCCAGCGGCATCACGCCGGTCCTGGGTAAAGACTTCTTCGAGTTCGCGCCGGGTGCCAACGATGCCGTGACCGGTGTCCCCGAAGGTGGGACGTACAATCCGGGAGCATCGTTTGCGGCGGGCCACGGCTACTTTGTGCGATGCCTCGCGCCGGAGGGTGCCGTGCTGCTCTTCAGCCCCGACTCCGCGCAGAGCTTCCACAAGTTGAGCGCGCCGGTGTCGTCGATCTCCCACCTGCTAGAGGTTCGATTCAGTCGTCAAGGCGAAGCGTCCTATGCCAGAATCGGCCAGTCGCCCAGCGCGACGACCGGCTTTGACGCCAAGTTGGACAGCAACCTTCCGCCGAGCATCGGTGGACTTCAGGTTGCGGTGCAGAACGGCGATCTTCGATTCCAAGACGTGAAGCCGCGCAACACGGTGGTGACTTCGCGGGTAGTGGCCTCCGGCCTCGTCCCCGGTCAGAAGTACACCATCAATCTGACCACCAAGGTCGGACGGGCAACCCAGCTTCAGCTAAAAGACCTCCAAACCGGGCAGATGCGCTACTACGCGGCATCGTTCGGCTCGTTTGTGTTCACCGCCACCAAGTCCACGATGTCCTTCGATGTGACCGTGCGAGGCGCTCGCTAATGAAGAAAATTCGAATCCTCCTGCTCTGCCTTGTCGGCATCGTCATTCTCGCGTGCGGAGGCGGCGGAAGCTTTTCGGAGATTCGCATCTCTGGGCGCGTGCTCGATATCTCGACCGGCGCTCCCACGACGACCAGTTCCAGTGTCCAGTCGTCCAGTGCCACCGCGGCAACCTCGACTGTCGATGGCTCGTTCATCGTGGGTGCGCCCAAGAATGAGACCCAACTCCTGGTCAGCGGCCCTTCGCTATTGGCCTATCCGGTCTTCACCTACACGTTCTCGGCCCTGACCCAGAGTCAGAACGATGTGGGCGACCTCTGGATTGGCCCTGAGCAAGTCTCGGTCACGGGTAAGGTCCTCAATGCCGCCGATGATACGCCGGTGGCAAACGCGGTCGTTCGGTTCGCCGGTCAGATGGGCGTCACGGATGCCAGTGGCAACTTCTCGGTGGCAAACGTGGCCTACTCGTCCGCCGACACTACGAGCTTCGAGGGCATCACTGGGCGCGTCGAGGCGACGAACTTCTTGTCTAACGAGTTCACGCCCAACGGCGCGACGGCCAACGCCGGAATCGTCGATGTTGGTGTGCTTCTCATCACACCGGTCGATAGCGACAGCCCTCCTCCTCTCCCGTACAACATCTGGGGCGTGATCACGCCGTCGGGTCTGGCCAGCGGAACCATTGTGACGCTGAAGTCCGGGGGAACCACGGTGCGTCGCTTTACGGTTGGAACTGATGCGCGTTACCAATTCTGGGTGAATGCGGGCTCGTATACGATTGAATTCGCAAACGGAACGCACACAGCCCCGGATCAAAACGTCACACTTAATAACAGTTCCGATGTCATCCGAGCCGACGCGACCCTTAACTAGCAAGAAACGACTGATCCAACTCATGGTGGTAGGCGGTGTAGCCCTGGTCGGCTACGGCGTCTACCGCTATGCGGTCCGCGTTATTCGGCAGGACCCGCTCGCGTCGTATAAGAAAACGCATGACGGCGAACTGCCGGATACGGTCGCCATTCAGTCGAACGACTCTGTCTTTAACCATTTCGAAGACGGCAAGCCGCAAGCATCGTGCAACGTCAAAGAGATGCAGATCGCCCAGAATCGGCAGGTCTACAACTTCCAAGGCATCACCAACGGCAAGCTGGAGTGGAAGGGCGCGACTTACCAGTTTGCCGCCAACACTGGGTCCTGGAACGGCTTTGTGAAGAAGCTCCAACTTCAGGGCAACCTCAAACTGAAGGGCGACAAATTTGACCTTTCGAGCAAGGAAATGACCTACGACGAGGTCCGCCGCTCGTTTATCGTTCCCCAGGAAGTCGTGGGGACGGCGTACGACGGCAAGCTCCAAGTCGCGACATTCACCTACGACATGGATCACGAGACCATGCACGCGACGAAGGGAACATGGATCGGGATTCCACCCAAAGACAAGTCGATCGAGCTTCCGGCCCAAGACAAGCAGTCGACCTGGACAGTGAAATTCGACGATGTGACAAAGGATCACGATATTTCGAAGTACACCAACGGCTGGGCGACCGACGGCGACGTGATTGTAAAGGCTCCCGCTATGGAAGTGAACCACAAGACCGACGTGCTGACGGCCACCGGACGAGTTCAATACTTCGGACGCGAGGCCAACCTGATTGCCGACAAGATCGTGGTGTATCGCAAAGAGAAACGTGCCGTCCTGACCGGCAACGTGACGATGCTCGTGAAGCCAAAAGCCAAGGCTGATGGACCGCCCGAGGAAGCCGAACTGACGCCCCTCCCACCTGCCGTTCCCGAATCGATTTCCGCGACCCGCCCACCGGCTCCCGACGACACGGACACGCAGAAGAAGACCGAAGAGCAGATTCGCAGCATGAAGAACCTGCGCGAGTACCCGCTCGTGGTGACCGCGCCATCCATCGAGTACTGGTACAAAAAGGGCGAACGCCACGCCAAGATCACCGGCAACCCGCAAGGTCGACAGGAGCTTCCCGATGGTTGGCGCTATGTGTGGTCGGACCACGCGAACTACGACGGCGAAAAAGAGATTCTCAGCCTATTCAGCGCGCCGGACAAGATGGACGTGATCTTGAAGAACTCCCTCGGCGACGAGATGTACGGCACCTCCGGCGAGCTTTCTACCAAGGATGGCGACGACTGGTACCACTTCTCCAAAGGCAAGGGCAAGCTCACGACCAGCGGCGACGACGACATTCCGACGGGCAAAGGTGGCGACAAGAAGGGCGGCGGCGGAACCACCGGTGGTGGGGGTAAAGGCGGCGGTGGCGGTCTCAGTGGCCCGATCGGACACGGCGTGTAGTTTTCTGACCATAATGTCAGAGTGAAAGTCTTCATCTCCGCCGACATCGAGGGCATTACCGGCCTCGTCTCTTGGTCCCAGTGCAGTCGCCCGAACGGCGAAAGTTGGGACTACCCATTTGCTCGGCGCATGATGACCCACGACGTGAACTCGGCTATCCGCGGCGCTCGGGCGGGCGGAGCGACCAAGGTCGTGGTGAAGGACTCCCACGGTAACTCGAAGAATCTCTTGATCGAAGACTTGGAGCCGGGCATCGAACTGATCTCAGGACATGGTTCCGGTCGCGACGGCATGATGGAAGGCATCGATGACACGTTCGACGCTGCCTTCTTAGTCGGCTATCACGCCAAGGCGGGCACGGCCCTCGGCATCATGGAGCACACCTATACCGGCCGCTCGCACCGGCTGTTCATCAACGAGATGGAAGTGGGCGAGATGGGCCTCTCGGCTGCGACCGCGGGCCGATTCGGGGTCCCGCTTGCGATGGTGAGCAGCGACGAGCAAGGATGTAAAGAAGCCGCCTCGTTCCTGCCCGGCGTGCACACAGCCATCACCAAGTACGGCATTGGTCGATACATGGGACGTTTGTTGCACCCCTCCGAGACCGGCCCGCTGATCGAAGCGACGGCCACAGCCGCGCTGAAGAAGCTCAATCAGCCGTGGACTTTCGAAGGTCCGTGTACGGTTCGACTGGAAGTAAATCGAACCGAAGATGCCGACTGGGCGGCTCGAATTCCGGGCGTCACAAGGGTTGACGGCTACAACGTCTCGGCGACATTGCCGAACTATGCCGATGCGCAGTCGATGGCGGTGGTATTGCTCAGCGTCGGCTCCCTCGGCATGGCCTCGCACGATTAGTCCGGGAACCGGAAATGGAGTCCACTCCCTCCGGTTCACTTCGTTCACCGCTCCCTCGGCCAGCGAGGGAGAAGGGTCGGACCAGGAACCAAAAGATGGTGACGTAACCATGCTCACACCACAAGCCATCTCTCCCCTCCGAAGCTGGGAGAGGTGGCGATTCAGCGGCCGTAGCTGAATCGACGGGGTGGATGATCATCCCTTCCGTCGCGCTCAGTAAACTGCTGGAGGGTTCGTGGAATGCCTTGCGCGACACCTTCCCAATCTTTGGGAAGGATGAAGGTTGGCCAAGGCCTAATGAACCTACTTGCTGGCCAACTCTAAGCTAGTCTTGTCGTCGCAAACTCGCCACATGTACCAGCTCCCCACCGACCGGTAGGGACGCCATGTCTCGGTCAGCGCTTCCATCTCCTTCCGCTTCGGCCGCTTCTCCAGCCCATAAAAGCGGCGTACGCCCTCCTGCACACCCATGTCGTCCACGGGCAGAACGTCGAGGCGTCCGAGCTTGAACATCAGTAGCATCTCGACCGTCCATCGTCCGACCCCTTTGATCGGCACTAGGCGATCGATGATGTCGTCGTCTGACAATGTGTGAAGCTCCTCTTCCGTGGGGATTGAGGGCGCTTTCGAAGCTAAATCTTGTAAATATCCCGCTTTCTGTCGCGACACGCCGACGGCCCGAAACTCTTCGACCGTCAGCAGGACCAACTTTTCGTGGGGCGGGTGCTGATGCTCAGGAAAGAGGGCGTAGAGCCGATCGCGGATCGTCGAAGCCGCCTTGCCGGAAAGCTGTTGGAAGAGGATCGCGCGCATTAGCGCCTCGTAAATCGTTCGCTCATCGCCTTCGTCCACCAGCACGCAGGAGCCGTGCGACTGGATCAGCGAAGCAAATTTCGGCTCTACGGTTGCGAGGTGTTTTTCGGCGGCTTCGATGCTCATCTTGTCTTCCTACGTTATCCGAGTTGGAGGGTTATCCGCTACAATGAAAGGCGAGAAATGTCGGTTCGCGTCATTGGAATTGGAGGAGGCACGGGGTCGGGCAAATCGACCATCGCCAACGCTCTTGCTGAGCGATTGGACGCCGCCGTCATGCGCATCGACGACTACTATCGCCCCTTCGACCACCTAACGTTCGCTGAGCGCGAGAAGATCAACTTCGACGCGCCCGAGTCCATTGACCACCATCTCCTGCACGATCATCTTTCGCGATTGGTGGAGGGTCAGCCGGTCGAGAAACCGCACTACGATTTCTCTCGCCACACCCGCGCCGTATTCGGCGACCTGGTCCACCCCAAACCGGTGGTCATCGTCGAGGGGCTCTTCGCCCTGCACTGGGCCGAGATCAACCGCTTGTATCACACGTCGATCTTTGTCGAAACGCCCCGCGACATCCGCTTTTCCCGGCGCCTAAAGCGCGACATTGAGGAGCGAGGGCGGGACGAGGCCGACGTGACTTTCCGCTTCCACTCGCACGTGAACCCGATGCACGAGATCTACGTCCAGCCAACGGCGACGCAGGCTGATCTGGTGGTGTATGGACACCACGATTTCGAGCACACCTTCGCGCAGGCGATGGCGCATGTGGCCGAAGCCGGCCCAGTCGTCCTCTAATGGCTTACCGGTCATGGCTGAAAGATGTCCGTCGACTAGACGACCTGTCCAAGTACTGCCACTTCTTTCCAAACAACCATCGAGAGTGGGATCGAGAATGGAAGCTCGAAATGAACTTGGCTGAGGACATTTGGTCGGCTCCAATTGCAGTCGAACCGGCTATGGAGCGGTACTTTCGAGGCGCACTGCATGATGGTCATGTCCTTGGTTTGAGCCGATCAAAGGATCAGATCGAATTCTCCATTTCGAACATGGAGTTGGAAATGTTCGTTCGGGACTACGACGGCGAAACTGGCATTGAGCGCGATACTGGCCATAGTCCGGTACGGCTCCGTTTTGAAGGCGTCAATTATGCAAACGCCGTTCGTCCCGATCCTGACGGTTGGCTCAAATGGGACGATTGGACGAATTGGCAGTCCGATGCGGATGCATTTGCATGGTGTTGGTTCCACCAGCAAGACGGCAAAACGCAATGGATCGGCGTGTTTCGAAAATACGTCGAGGGCCGGATGAAGCAAAGCGGAGACCTTTTCGTACTGATCGATTGCGAAAGCGTCAGCGCTTGGCCAGAATCGGAACGAGCGCTTCGAAAACGAATTGGCGACGAGTGCTATGACGCATGGCTGTATGTGAATTCGCTTCCACCCGACGAAGTTTGGCTGACGATGGGACACTTGCGACGATATCTAGACGCCAAGGGAATACCAAGGCGGCACATTCCACACCAGTCAGAGCGCTGACAACAAAAGCCTAATCCACCGCGTCGCGGCTCGCCAGATCGAAGTCATACACGCCCAGCAGATCACTCGCCGACATCGAACCCAACCCATTCAGCCGCGAGACCGTCGCCGCGACATCGGCGCCGTCCGGCAAGGCAATCCCGCCCAGCAGATTCCACTTGTGGTCCAATATCCCCACCAGGTTCGCGGTTGTATTGCGAGCGTGCCCGCCTGGATACATCACAAAGCCTGAGTCCAGCACGGTTCCATCCGAAAGTGTCACCACCATCGAGGTCGGAATGCCGTCGGGGTACTTCGCATCGTACTCCGGGCCGCCATGCTCGAACGAAACCTTCTCCATCAGCGCTCGCGTCGCAGGGTTGTGCAAAGCTTCCTTGCCGTAATCGATCGGAGCCAGCATCAACGCCTTCCACAAATCGTCGGTCGATGAAGCCGACGGCGCAAGCTCGGACGCCTTTCGAAGCAAGGTCGAGACGATATACACCATCGAGTGATCGGCTGACTGCCTTGTGTGAGGGTCGCGCTTGGCCGGGTCGCCGATGATCCCGAATGCCGGTTCATACGCCTTGATGACGATCGACTTGGTTTGAGCAACAAAACCTGGGTTGGCGAACCACAAATCCAAAGCTCCCTGTAACGCCCCCGCCGACTGATGCTCGTAAAGCCCGAGCTTGAAGTGCATCCCCATGACGGCAAAGTCGTCGCCCGAGTGCGAAAAGTGCAGATCAAACGGCGAATCGCCAGATGTCTTGACGAACTGCCGGAACATCGACTCGGGATTGCGGAAGATGTCCTTCGGTCCGATGAATCCGCGCAACGCCCGCTTCGCGCACAGCACCGCCGCCTCAGCCGAGATCGCCGCCGAGGCGCCCTTCGAGTCGCTCAACTGCTTACCGGCGCGGATGGCTCGCCACGGAATGTAGTGGGCGACGAACATGCCGATCGCGCTTTCCACCTGCTCCGGCGTACCACCGTGCAGAGCCACGTACACCGCCGCCGAGGCAATCGCCCCATGCACCACATGGTCGATCTTATAGGTTTTGAGGCTAAAAACTTCTGCTAATCGACCACGAATCTCGTCGACCAGCACCATCGCTCGCAGGGCCGTCGCGCCGTCGAGGCCGCGCTCCTGACACGCGGCGATGACGACGGGATAGTAGTCGTTGTGGCCAAACTCGCCCGCTGTATGACCTAACTTGGGATTAAAGCCGAAGTTCGTCCCGTTGCTGTCCCACTCACGCTCGGCCGAACTGTTGGCGACTACCGCCTTCTCAGCCTTCACTCGGGCTGAAGATCCGAACACCGTCGAACCTCCCGAATCGGGATAGTCCAGCGCCTCGGCGCGAAGGAGGGTTGGCGCATTGGTCTGGAGGGCCAGGGCCGAGGCTCCGCAGAGCACGGCGTCGGTGTGGAACATCCGCGTGCGCTCCAGGACCGCCGCCGATGGGCCGTCGCCGAGCTGGCCAGAAAGAAAATCGACGGCAAATTGGCCGATGCCGAGAGCCTGGTTGGTGTTTCGTCCAAGAACGACTGTGTTCACAATTCCAAAGTTTACTTAGGAATCGAGCAGGCTCGTATCGTCCAGAGCCCGGATGAACACGGTGACGATTGTCGAAGAGGCCGTCTTAACCGCGCTAAGCGTGGTGACGGTCAAGAATTCGGAGCCGTCTTTGCGAACTCCAGAAGTACCATAGTGGTCGCCCATTCGCCGCTTGCTTGGGTTCGACATGTAGCGGGCGCGATGCCGCACATGCACGCCGTGAAAACGCTTGGGGACCAGGAGCGCGACGGATTGGCCGTTAAGCTCCAGGTGGCCGTAGCCGAACAGGCGTTCCGCCTCTTCGTTCGCATATTCGATGATGCCTTGCTCGTTGATGAGCATGATGGCGTCGGGAGCCGAACTCAGCACCCGCTTCAGAAGGTCGAGGGTGGCCTTTGCCGTGTCGGCGACCTTCGCCTTCTGCGCCAACTCCTGGGTCAGTCGCTCGTTCTCGCGACGAAGCTCGTCCAGAGAGTGGCTGGCCTTATCACGCATAAAATTCGCAACAAGCTCGGTCCGACTGTGCTGACCGCTCTTGCCGCGAATACGCCCCCAATAAGTGCCGACCGTCGCGACACTGATCCCAAGTTTCTGCGCAATGCCTGCGTCCGTGAGCCCCTTTGCGGCCAGCACCAGTATTTGCCGTTCGCGGTTGCTCAGTACACCAGACTCTTCGGACTGATTCATCCTTACAGTTAGCATACTGTTTGTCGGCTGATTATGTCGCAAAAAAGGTCCGAATCGGGGGGATTCGGACCTGGTACGGAATAGGGTTAGCTTCCCTAGGGGTCGGGTAAGCGAACCGGGCAGACCGTGATTCCTGCGATTTTGCCATCCTTGATGAACACGCCGAAGTTGACTCCTGGGAAGTACGTCCACTCTTCGATGGCGGCATCGCGAACCAAACTTCGTGAGATTCCGGCGGCGGGGTCGAGGAACTTGCTAAAGTCGTCTACCGACATTCCGACCTTTGCGTGGAAGGCACCGTTAACCGTGCGGTCCTGCGCCACGATGTCGATCGAAGCACCCGGCGTGTAGCTCGTGATTCGTAAAAGTTCCTCAGTCTGTACGCCGCCCTGGTTGCGGCTGTCGGTGATGACCGAGAATGCGCCGCTATTCCAAATGTACTCCTTCATACCGTTGTACGACTCGTTGTAGCGGTTGGCGTTTTCGGCCTTGCCCAACGCATTCACGACATCCTCGATTGGGTCCAACATCTTGAACGTGTTGCTTCCTTGGGTTAGCGAGAGGACGTTAGCCAGGTAGGTCGGCGCGGCTTTGATATCGCGAATTTGGAGCCCGAACTTGGTACAAATCTTCGGATAGTTATCCAGAGCCTTGTCGTAACCCATCGCTCCCTTGGGGACCCGGATGAGATAGGTGTACAGGACCTGCTCTACCTTCAGGGCGTCACCCTTGAACTCGTCCCCTGGCACCTGCTGGCCCAGGTTCACGGCCAAGTACGGGTTGTACTTGTTCGAGTCGCGTTGCGCATCGACCATCGTTCGAACCGCCTCGCTGACGTTGCCCGCCCGCTGGTAGCCAAGCGCCATGTTGTTGGCGATGCGAAGCTTGTCGGTCTCGGTCATTGCCTTTGCAAACGCGGCTTTCAGGTCCTTGATGCCTTCCTGCAGGTTTTCCGGTTTACCATCCGGGTCGAGGATCAGGGCTAGTCCCTGAAGCTCTAGCGACTCCTCGCGAGCGGGATCGGCGTCGAAAGCGGCCTTCACGTGGGTGAGGGCAATCAGATAGTTGGCTTGGTCACCCTCGGTCATCACACCGGCACGGCTGCCCCACTCCGGCATTGCCAAGAGTGGGCCGAAGTCCGGCACATACCAGCTCTGGACGACGTTCTGAGCGACGTTCGAATAGTAGTTCAGGAGCGCGGCACTGGCAGCGTTGTACTTGCTTTGGTAGAACTTTGGCTCCTGAGCGATGGCCTTATCGAAGGAGCGCATCGCGGGAAGATACATGCGTGCATCCATGTACGCCTCGCCGTCTTGGAACGAAACCATCGACCGCAGGACCAGGCTGTTGGAGCCCACCGCAGCGGCTCGTCGAGCGGTGTCGGCGTGGTCGCCAAGCACCTTTTCGCTACCCGGCCAATCCTTCGAGGATTCGCCGAGTTTGAAGAGCATATCGACCATATCCTTGCGGCTGTAGCCTGCCTTTTCGAGCGCGATCGCGCCGGTGGCGTCGGCTTCGTATTCCTGCTGGCGGGTAAAGATCAGCGCCAAATCGTCCGTCTTGTAGCTCTTGCCGAGGTGCCCCTTGGCGAGGTGTGAAAGCTCGTGGGCGACCACGGCGCGGACCATGCGGATGTCCTTCATGAAGTCCAGAAGTCCGGTGTAGACCGTCATCTTCGCTCGCGGCTTTTGGTCCTTTGGACCGCTCGGGTCAAATTCGTAGCTGGCGTTGGCGTTGACTTCTTTCTTGTCGACGACCACGCACTTGATCGGGTAGGTGAACCGAGGGTCTTCTGGCAGGTACGGCTTCAGTTCGTCCACCATCTTCTGCAGGTCTTCGACCGTGAACTTTTGTTGTCGTCCACCGGCGAGACTAAACGACGAGAGGACGAAAAACGCCGCCCCAACGGCGATGATTCGAGTTGCTTTTTTCATGAGCCCTGTACTTTGTGGCATCTTGCCTAATTCCAGAGGTATCCAACGAACGACCATCCAAATCGTTTCATTTCACACTCGGGACTTAACAGCAAGGTAGCAGATTTATCAGGATAATGGTAGAGGAAAGCTTCCTTTGTTACCAACTACAAAGGCGTTGTTGGAAGTCCCCTATGAAGTCACGTTACGTCATTCTCGGCGCTGGAATGCAGGGCACTGCCGCTGCATACGACCTCGCGAAACATGCCGACCCCGGTTCGATCACGTTGGCCGACGCGAGCCTCGACCAAGCCAAGAAGTCGGCGAATCGAGTCAATGATCTGCTCGGAACCAACCTCTGTCAACCAACGACCGCAAACGCGCTCGATGCCGATTCTCTATCGGCCCTATTAGCAGATGCTGATGTGCTTCTCAGTTGCGTTCCGTATTGGATGCATCCGAAAATCGCCGACGTAGCAATCGCTACGAATACTCACATGCTGGACCTAGGTGGTAACACCGAGGTCACCCGCGAAACGTTGGCCAAAGACGAAGTTGCGAAGGCCGCAGGCATAACCCTGATCCCCGATTGCGGACTCGCGCCCGGGTTTGTCAATAGCCTCGGCATGTGGCTGGTGGAGAACCTCGACGAGTGCGAGACGATTAAGCTATATTGCGGCGTGCTACCCCAGCATCCGGTGCCGCCGCTGAACTACAAACTGACCTTTAACGTGGAAGGATTGGTCACTGAATATGACTACAGCGCGGTCGTTTTGCGGGCCGGACAGATTCAGATGGTCCCTACCCTGACCGAATTGGAGAAGCTCGATGTCGAGGGACTCGGCGAAATGGAGGCGTTCGTCACGTCGGGTGGAACCAGCATGGCGCCGTACTCCATGCAGGGTCGCGTACAGAACTACGAATACAAAACCATCCGCTTCCCAGGCCACTGTTACGCCATGCGACTGTACAAGGATTTCGGATTGTGGCGGGAGGATGAGGTGGAAGTTCGCGGCGTCAAGGTGCGGCCGAAGGACGTTTGGTGCCGTGTATTCGGCGAGGAGCTTGGCAAGATCAAAGACGTCGACCAATGCGCGGTGCGCGCCGTCGGCATCGGTACCCGAGCAGGGAAGAAGGTGAAACTCCAGATCGACGTCCTCGACAAACAGTGCGAAGACACCGGCTTCACGGCGATGGAGCGACTGACTGGCTTCTCACTGGCGACCTATGCAGTGGATGTCGCAAATGGACAAATGCCGACCGGGGCTCTCCGGTACGAAATGGCGATGAAGGGCACCCGTTTCGTTGACGAAATCCAGCGGCGGGGAATCCACCTGAAGTTCAGCGAAGAAGCGATGTAGTTTGGAGTTGGGAGAATCCATTCTCCCAACTCCAAACTAACTAGCCAGGCGCGTTCGCCTTTAGCCATGCCCCGATCTTTTCGCGGTTAGTCTTGTTGATTTTCTTCGCGCCAACCTCGAGCATCTTCATAAAGTGCGCGACCTCAGCCGGTTGAGCCGGGTAGCCGGTGTTGCTCGAGGTGTCGCCCTCCTTGGCAAACGAGTTGATGACCGGCTTGCCCGTCTTGGCATCAATGATCACCATGAACGGCAGGCCCGCCTTTTCGCTTCCCCATTTGTTCATCAGCTCGATGGCGCCCTGGTTCTCGTCGGCCTTATGCTTCGGGTCTTCCAGAACCGTGAAATGAACCACTTCCAGGCCGTTTGTCACCATCTTGCCTTCGTCGGTCTTCTCCAAAAAGTCGTCCAGCTTGTGGCACCAGCCACACCAAGATGCATGGAAGATTACGAGCACATTCTTACCGCTTTTGCGCGCATCGGCCGAAGCCTTGGCTAGCAATTCTTTAGCGGTCGGAGCGGCCACGCTGAGGCCAGCCACGAGGACGAGAGCGATCGACGAAAAGAGCTTCATGCCCATAGGATACGCGCGTTACGCCTGCTTTTTCTTCTTCAAAAGCACGAAAGCCACCTGGTTGGCGAGTTTCCCGCACCCCTTCTCGGTCAGATGGATGCCGTCCGGCGTGTAGCAGTCGCGGGTCGTGATCACTTGTCGCGCGTCGATGACCGGAAGGCCTTGCTTGGTTGCGAAGGCTCGGAGGATCGGCGGGAGCAAGCGGTTGACGTTGTCGCACTGCGTGTCATTGCCGATCAGACCGCCCTCGGCTTTGGGGAGCAAGCGCGGCGGAATCAGGATATAAATCTTGGGGTGGCTGGGCAGGTCATGGTAGCTCTTCACCATCTTGTCCAGGTCGGTGGGAAGCTGGCTGGCGTGCTCCCAGTTGCGCGGGGCGCCATCGTTGGTGCCACCCATGATGAGCACGATATTCGGCTGGAATTCCAGCGATTTCTTGTACTCATCGGTCTTCATGATCGGCGGGAGCCAGTCGAGGTTCATCAGCGTCGCGCCCGTGTGGCCAAAGTTCTCGACCTCATATCCGCCGCCCAACCGAAAGCCCAACGCTGCCGGGTAGCTGGATTTCGCCCGAACCGGCTCAGGAAGGCCATAGCCAAAGGTGATCGAGTCGCCGACGCAGGCAACCTTCAGGACGGGCGGGGCAAGCGCCAAAGCCAAAACAAGCGAGACCATAGGTGTAGTGTACGAGCAAGAACTAGGCCGGTTCGCCTACGCGGGACTTCTTTCTGGCGAGATTCGCTCGCGCAGGTCGTGAAAAAGATCCTCGGCCGTAGCGGTCGGAAGCATGACCTCCCGCTCCGAATCCGTCGCTCGTCGCAAAACTAGGCGGATGACCTTTCGCAGGGGATTATCTTTGCGACGAAGCAAATCGAAGATGTCGTCGTAACTCCAAAAATGCCCCCAATCCTCCAATCGCACTTCAGCGATGTCGGTAAGCGGAATGGATTCGGCCCAATCACGCGAGTCAACCGGAGTTCGCAGGTAGAGCTTGTCTCCGACGAGGCAGATCGGTCCAAGAATCGGCTTGGAAGATTGGTTTTCCAGGGCGACCTCGAAGGCTTGGGTCAAGGGAATGCTCGAAACGGCGACCATTGGCGACCAAAACTGTAATATCGCACTGAAGAAAAGAAAATTTATGACGATTTGAACGGAGCGTTCCTTCAAGTGGACGTCGGTGATCAACATGCAGACGATGAACGCGAGGGTGAAGACGAGTCCGCTGACCAAGACCGGCCAGAATCGGGTTTTGCTCAGAACCTGCCGGGGCGATGGCTGCGGTCTCGTCTTCACCCGCAGAGCTGGCCGACCTCGCTCCATCGCTGACTGGCAAATCTCAAGCCACGTCTTTTGCTCCCATTCGGTTCGAAAAACCAAGAGGACGCTCTTCGACGGATCGGCTTCGTGAAGCAAGAGCACCCAGGTGAGCTTTGTATTGGCGTCGATCGCCTGTTTGGGCAGGGTTGCATTAGGTGACTTTTTCACTTGATCCCACCGGCCACGCGGCCCGCCAAAGTAGACGTTGTCGATCTCGCCGAACTTCAGGTTTCGACGCGTTGTTGGGAAGGACGTCACCCCAATCCAGTCTTCTCCCAACGCGACCCATCCATCGACGGTCGGTGCGACATGCACGATCGGCTCTCCGAATTCGCTTAACTGATCCGTGTACCTTGACCGACTCTGGAACTCGCGCCGAAGGGGGATGATCAGCATCAAGGTCAGTGAAATGATAAATCCCAGAAACGCTGGCGAGAGCACGACGAGGCCGCCGATTCGATGGTCGAAGAAAGTGGCGATCGGAACCAGGATCAGTGCGACCGCTCGGCCAAGCGGTTCCACGATCTGCCACCACCGCTCCTGCTTAGAAGGCAACTTCCCGCCCGGCCGCTGGAGGGGAACCCGCCGGGTCACGCCTTCGCCTCTTGCAATCGCGACATCACTTCGTCGACTCGATCGTTTTCGATTGGATAGGACCGGATTCGGCCTGGCTCGTCTTCGATCTCAAACTTGAGGGTCGACCATCCGGTCTCCTGCTTCTTGAACAACTTGAAAAGATCCTTCGTCGTGAAATCGCGGAATTGTCGTTCGACTTTTGGGTTGCGAATCTTTTGCAAGGAAAGCCGTTCGAATCTGGGACTATGCGGAGCATCATTGAGATGAAAAAAGGTCTCGCCGACGATGGGGAAAGGAAGCCGACCGTCTGTGCCCGCATCGCCTCCTGCCAACCAAACCCATAATCGTTGGACTGCCAGCAACGACTGAGCTTTGATGGTTGTGACACTCGCGATCAGCATCGGGGCAACGAAGAACATGACGAATGCAGCGTCGTTGAATTGCGGATGACTGAACGCGAACGCGAATAATGAAAATACCACCAGCAGGTCGATGATCAGAAAGAACCATTTCGGACCCTCGGCCTTTGTAAAGGTCTGCCACCAAGTTGGGGAATTCTGCTTTGGTAGTGGCGTCCCTTTGACGAGGTGATCAAACCAGAGTTGGGCCTCCGATCTCTTTCGGAGGAAAGCCAAGATGCTTCGACTCGGATCGGTAGGGACGCTGACGTACAGCCATGGTCGTTTGGGAAAACTGCTCCGCAACCGTTCGGGAAGATCATTCGAGTCCGATTCAATCTGCGAGGATACTCCCATCTGAACTTCAACCTCGTCCACCTTGACTCGCTGCACTCCATATTCGCTCGTCGATTCGGCGACCCAACCGTCACCGGCCGCGAGCCAACCGAGGGTTGTGGGAGCACAAAACTGAACCCCATCTCCTACGGCCCCGAACGACTGCTTTGCGAGGGCCATGTTCTCCCGAAATCGCCGGAGCCCAAGATTTGCGATTCCAAGGAAGAGGAGAGAAAGGGAAATTCCGAAAGGGACAACAAACTTGAAAAAGAAACTTAGACTGGTGACAACCAACAATCCGAAAACAAGCCAAATTCCGAAGCGGTCAGAGGCGGTCGCGCCGCCCCGTTCCGATTCCGAAAATCCTTTCTGGCTCACTGTCTAAACCCCCGGGTTGCGTCGGCGAACCCCTAAAATGCAATACTTAAATCTCCGATGACCGGTTTCTTCCGACATCATCATCATAGCCACCATCACCACGCTTAATCAAGCGCCGTGATGTTCCGTTGTCTCTGATGTCCCGCGCCACCGTCGGCGCCCCTCTCCCCAAAACCCCAAAAAGCCTATGTCAGCTCTCGTAAAACTCGCACTCCCCACCGGACGGATTCAAAGTAACGTCTTCAAGCTCCTCAATGACGCCGGGGTCGAGATTCATGGCGGGCCGCGCTCCTATCGACCAGCGATCTCGCTCGACGGATTCGAGGCAAAGATCCTCAAGACCCAGAACATCGTCGAGATGCTGGACATCGGTCGCCGTGATGTGGGCTTTGCCGGAGCCGACTGGGTGAAGGAACTGAACGCCGACGTGGTGGAACTCCTCGATACCGGCATGGACGGCGTGCGAATCGTGGCCGCCGCGCCCGCTGGGTTTCCCGATGCTGAATCCTACAAGGGACGCCAACTGATCGTCGCCACCGAATATGTGAAGATCGCCGAGGAGTGGGTGCGGGCCAAAGGCTGGGATGCCAAGGTCATCCGCTCGTACGGCACCACCGAGGCCTTTCCGCCCGAAGACGCCGACTGCATTGTCGACAACACGTCCAGCGGCGCGACCCTCGAAGCCTCCAAGCTCTACATCATCGAAACCCTCCTTCGCTCCTCGACGCGCGTCTTTGCCAGCAAGCAGGCGATGGACGACCCCGATAAACGTGCGAAGATCGAGGACTTTGTGCTGATTTTGCGCTCGGTGATGAATGCGCGAACACGGGTGATGGTCGAAGTGAACGTCAGTAAAGAAGACTTGGAAGCCGTCGCCTCGATTCTGCCGTGCATGCGCCAACCCACCATCGCAGCCCTGCATGGGGACGCGGGCTACGTGGTGAAGGCAGCGGTGCAAAAGTCGGAACTGCCAACCCTGATCCCTATCATCAAGCAGAAAGGCGGCACCGACATCGTCGTCTCGACCCTCTCCAACGTGATTCCATGACGAGATCAGCGAATCGGCTAAATGATTCTCCCTTGCCAATTAGTAGCAAGCAATCAATAGCGGCGCACAAAGATACCTCTCCGGATGGAGAGGTCGGTGAGCTTGCGAACCGGGTGAGGGGCGCAAAACCTTGCCTTGGCAGAACGGGTGGTTGTAATGAGTAAAACTATCACCATCATCAACACGGGTGTCGCCAACATCGCCTCCGTCCAGTCCGCTTTCTCCAAGCTCGGCTACGAATGCGCGTTCGCCCAAACCGCCGATGAAGTTTTCGAGAACCCCGCCGTCATCCTCCCGGGTGTCGGCGCTTTTGGGGCCGGAATGAAGGCCCTCGACGACCTCGGATTCACGCGCGCGCTCCGGCTCCGAATCGAGTCGGGCAAGGCCACCCTGGCCGTCTGCCTTGGCATGCAGTTATTGTGCGAATCCAGCGAAGAAACGCCTGGCGTCGCGGGTCTGGGCATCCTCAAAGCCCCGATTCGCCGCTTTGCTCAAGGCGTGCGGGTGCCGCACTTCGGCTGGAATCTGGTCGAGTCGTCATCCCCGTTCTTCGGTTCGGGCTACGCCTACTTCGCCAATTCGTATCGGCTCGATAAGGCTCCGGCGGGCTGGGAGGTCGCCACCTGCGACCACGGAGGGGAATTCGTCGCCGCCATCCGGCGTGGGAGCGTGGTCGCCGCCCAATTCCACCCCGAGATATCGAGCTCATACGGAAGGGAACTGCTGAAGAAGTGGCTGGAGGGCGTGCGATGGTAACCAAGCGAATCATCCCCTGCCTCGACTGCAAAGACGGCCGCGTGGTCAAAGGCATCCAATTCCAGGGCCTCACCGACGCCGGATCGCCGAGCGAACTAGCCGCCCGCTACGAACTGGAAGGCGCCGATGAACTCGTCGTCCTTGACGTCGGCGCAACCGTCGGCGGCCGAGACATCCAGATGCAGACCGTGAAAGAAGTCCGCGCCGAGCTCTCTATTCCCCTCACCGTTGGTGGCGGCGTCCGCACCGTCGAGGACATCGAAAAGCTCCTCCATTCTGGGGCAGACAAGGTTTCGATGAACTCCGCCGCGGTCGTAAATCCCAACCTGGTGGCCGAAGCCAGCAAGGCGTTTGGGGCCCAATGCACCGTCGTCGCGATCGACACCAAACGCTTCGGAAAGCAGTGGATGGTGCTCACTAAGTCCGGCACCGAACCCCAGCCGCTCGATACCATCGACTGGGCAAAGAAGGTCGAAGACCTCGGCGCGGGCGAAATTCTGCTCACCAGTTTCGACCGTGACGGAACCCAGCTTGGCTACGACCTGGAACTGCTGTTGGCTGTCACCGACGCAGTTCAAATACCGGTCATTGCGTCGGGCGGAGCCAAAGTGACCCAAGACCTTGTGCGCGCGTTCGAAGCCGGAGCCGATGCGGTGCTGGCGGCATCGATGTTCCACTATCAAACCACCACCATCGGAAAAGTGAAGCAAGAACTACGACAAGCAGGCGTCGAGGTGCGGCTGTGATTATCCCGTCCATCGACCTCCAAAGCGGCAAAGCCGTCCAACTGATCGGCGGTAAGGACTTTGCCATCGACGGTGGCGACCCGCAAAACTGGGCCAACGAGTTTGGCCTCGCCTCCGAAATCGCCGTGATCGACCTCGATGCCGCCATGAACACCGGCTCGAACCGCGAGACCATCGTCTCACTCCTGAAAGGTCGACGATGCCGGGTCGGCGGCGGAATCCGAAGTGTCGAAGACGCCCTTTTCTATCTCGACGCCGGCGCAACCCAGGTCATCATCGGCACCAAAGCCACGCCAGAACTGCTCTCCCAACTCCCGCGAGAGCGGGTCATCGCCGCACTCGATACCAAGCACGACGAGGTCGTCGTCGATGGCTGGGCCACCAATACCAAGGCGAAAATCGAAGACAAAATCGAGGAGCTGAAGCCCTACGTTGGCGGCTTTTTGGTCACCTTTGTCGAGCTCGAAGGTCGCATGAACTCCATCGACATCGAGCGATCGCGACGGCTCAAGAATCTCTGCGGCGACGTTAAGCTCACCGTCGCCGGCGGCGTCGCCAAAACGGAAGAGATTGCCGAACTCGACGCGTTGGGGATCGATGTGCAGGTCGGTATGGCCCTCTACTCGCGCAAAATGGCCTATCCAGATGCGGTCATCGCGCCTCTAATCCGGCGCGTCCCGCAGGGTCCGTGGGCCACCGTCGTCTGCAACGAACACGGCGTCGCCCTCGGCCTCGCGTGGTCGTCGCTGGAGTCAATCCAACTCGCCTTCAAAGAGCAGAGGGGCATCTATTGGTCCCGCTCGCGACAGCAGATTTGGCGCAAAGGCGAGACGTCGGGTGCCGTCCAAGAACTTCTGCGCGTGGACCTCGATTGTGACCGCGATGCCATCCGCTTTACGGTTCGGCAGGGCGGAGCCGGCTTCTGCCACCTCAACACCACGACCTGTTGGGGCGACGCGGCAGGACTGACGAAGCTGGAAGAAACCATGGTCGCCCGTAAGCGCACGGCGACGCCGGGCTCCTACACCAACCGTCTATTCTCCGACGACGACCTGCTGAACGCCAAGATCACCGAAGAAGCCAAGGAGCTAACCGAAGCGACCGACCGCGATCATATCACTAAGGAGGCCGCCGATGTGTTGTACTTTACGCTCGCGAAGCTCACCAAAGAGGGCATTCCCCTTAGCGATGTTGCCGCCGAATTGGACATGCGAGCGCGAAAGGTCACCCGCCGACCGGGAGACAAGAAATCATGATTCCGCTGATCCGATGGAGCCAGGCCGACGACGCCACCAAGACGCGCGTCTTGCGCCGGGCCCAGGCGTCCTTCGCTCAGATTGAGGGCGATGTTCGCCACTGGATTGGTCAAGTCCAAACCCGGGGCGACCAAGCCATTCTCGACTACATTCGGCACTTCGACCAGCGTGACGGTCGGATCGGAAAGTTCGCGGTAGCCGAGTTCGGAGTGCACAACTTCCGAGTCACCGACCTTGACCGCGAACACGCCTACGACACCATCGACGGCGATCTTCTGCTGAGCATCCGACATCAGGTTGAGCTATCGCGCAAATTTCATGAAGCCTACGCCGCCAATCTGCCCAGTCGGTTCGAAATCGAGCAAGCACCCGGCGTAGTGGCGGGCTATCGTCGGTTGCCGGTCGCTTCGGCGGGTCTGTATGTGCCTGCTGGGAAGGCGCCCCTGCCGACCGTCGCACAGATCCTGACTGTCGCGGCCCGGTCGGCGGGAGTGCCCCGCACCGTCGTCTGTTTCCCACCCACGAACGAGGTCAGTGAGACCGCGATTTTGGTCGCCGCCACCGAGGCTGGGGCCGACGAAATCTACCGAGTCGGCGGCATCGCCGCCATCGCTGCGCTGGCGTATGGAACCGAAACCATTCAGCCCGTCGACGTCATCGCTGGACCGGGCAACCCCTGGGTGCAAGCGGCCAAGCTGGCCGTCTCTGGCCAGGTCGGCATCGACATGATCGCTGGCCCCAGCGAGGCCATGATCGTAGCCGATGAACTCGCCAAGCCCGAGTACGTCGCCGCCGATATCCTGGCTCAATGCGAGCATGGATCGGACTCAGCCGGGGTACTCGCCACCACTTCGATGGCGTTCGCCGAAGCGGTCAAGACCGCTATCGAGCGGCAGTTGGTCGGACTCGACCGGCAAGGCTATTTGGCCAAATCGCTCAGTCAGTTTTCCGCGCTCATCGTCGTCGATTCGGACGATGCGTTGATCGACCTGGTGAACGAATACGCGCCCGAGCACTTAGAGATTCAGACCGCCGATCCCGATGGTTTCTTTGCCCAGGTCCGCAATGCCGGCTCCTGCTTCTTGGGTGGAGACTCGCCCATCGCGGCGGGCGACTACGCAACCGGCACGAACCACACTCTACCCACTGGCACGGCAACGCGCTACGCCTCCGCCGTCTCGCCGGAAACGTTCATCAAGACGATCCAATATCAGCGGCTGAGCAAAGACGGTCTGGCCGAGCTAAAGCCGATCGTCGAACATGTTTCCGACGCCGAAGGTCTGGACGCGCACAAGCGATCAGTGCAGATTCGATTCGAAGGCTAATTAACCTACTTTGGGAGTGCTCCGACCTGTCGGAGCTTTTGACCCGCGAGACCTGTCTCGCGCAATGACAGCGAAGCAGGCTTCGCAGAGAAAAGCGATCACAGGTGATCGCACTCCCAAAATGTCGGAAAACCATGCAAACCCTTGGTCATCGATTCATATTCCCCTAGACAAGTGGAATTTATGATGATACAAACCCTAACGAAGACAACATCATCACCATCCTCTATATCTTTAGAGGATGGTGATAGTGATGAACGTTGCCTAGATAAGCTTGGTGAGCGGCACCCAGTCCTGCGGACGATGGAAGTCGACCGCCCCCAGAGGAACCGCCGAGTGAAGGTTCTCGAGAGGAGGGTCCTCGTCAGGACAGCCGCCGAGGATGATCGTGGCATTGGCTCGCAAGCCATCGGACGGCCCCAAGCATCGCTGGATCTCCTCATGTCGAATCGAGATCGTGGCGACCCAGCCATTTGGACCCGGCCAGGCTTCGGTCCGAGTCTTGGGAGGAGGAGTGTTGTCGGCTCGTACCCTCGGCGACACAAAGACGCAGGCCCACTTCGCTCCGGTCGGCGATAAGTTGAATTCCAAATACCTTCCCGTAGCCGGGTTGAACAGCCAAAACTCGCCGCAATCCCACCGCCAAAGGCCTTCAATGAATTCGGATGGCTCATAAGGAGTGTCGTAAAAAGCGGGCAACGGTGACATGAATGAGACCTTGATGGTCTCGTCGTCGATGTCGATCTTATAAGCGGCTTCGGCCTTGGGCGGACCGGCAAAGCTCGTCTCGAAGCCTCGCCAATTGCCTTCCGTCATGGCTTCTGATACACCCGCACATAGTCGATTTCAAACCGCGAAGGGAATGGCTCCTTGCTTGGATCGCCGCCCGTGCTCCCGATCGCCAGGTTCAAAATCATGTGTTGCTTCTGGTGGAACGGATTGAACCCGTCCTTGTTGCGCGTGTTCGAGATGTCCGTCTCATTCATCAGCCGGTCATCGACGTACAGTCGAATCCAGTGCGCATCCCAATCCATGCGCCAAACGTGGAATTTCAAAGCCCAATCCTTATCTTGGGTGTAAAACTCTTTCATCGGTACCGCGACCGCGTCCCATTTGCCGCCGCCCTCGCCGTACGCCGTATTCGCGTGAAGCTTCTGCTGGTAATACTCCATCAGGTCGATCTCCCCGTTGCTCGGCCACGGATGTGTGTCGCCTACAAACCAGATCGCCGGCCAGAGACCATCGTGAGGAATAATCCGAGCCCGAATCTCGAACCGACCGTACAGCCACGAGTAAAGGCCGCGCGTCTCGATCGCCCCCGACGTGTATTCGGCGTACTGCCGCGACCGTCGCCAATCTTCCTGTGGCCTGGACGCCGCACCTTGCGGCTTGCCCGAAATCGAGGGATCATACGAAGGGTTGGGTCGCTGTTCGTGCCGACCCTGGATCACGCAGAGCCCGTTTTCCACAAATACGTTGCTCCGCTGGTACCACTGCAACTCGCGGTTGCGCACGAACCCCATCTCGTACGTCCACTTTGTCCCATCCACTCGCCCCGGCTTGTCGAACTCATCGGAAAACACTAACCGATAGCCATCGTTCAAAACAACCGCGGAGAGAAGAAGGGGTACGAGCATGCCCCAAGTTTAACTCAACCTTTTCCGCCTGCGCCCTCTCAATAGGTATGGAGGTGGACTGTGGAAACCAAACCCGGCCCACTAGCCGTAGTGACTGTCAACATGATCCGACGCGCTTATATCCCCATTTTTCTCCTCGCCCTGTCGAGTTCGGTATTTGCCCAAATCACCGCCAACGACCGCAAAGAGGTCATCGATAGCCTTTCCAAAGTCATGATCGAGCGGTACGTCGTCAAAACCAAAGCCGAGGAGGTCGCCAAAACGATCAAAGCCAACCTCGCCAGCGGCGCATACGACTCCCTTTCCGACGGCAAAGAGTTCGCCGCCAAACTCGCCGCCGATGCCAACGCCATCTGCCGAGACGCCCACTTCCGCATTCGGTACAGCGACTCGGTCCTACCCGTGCGGAAGGACGCCACCGAACCTTCCAAAAGCGAACTGGACGCTCAAGAAAAGTTCGAGCGCCAGGTCAACTACGGTTTCGAAGAGGTGAAGCGCCTCAACGGTAATGTCGGCTACATCCACTTCCGCGGATTCATGGACCCCCAAAAGGCCGCCCGCGCCATTCAGGCCTCGATGCAGTTCGTACAAGACACCGACGCCCTCATCTTCGATATCCGCGACAACGGCGGCGGCGACCCCGAAACGGTCAAGAATATCTGTAGCTACCTCTTCGACAAGCCGACCCATATCAACGACATTCTCTTCCGCGAGGGTGACAAGACTCGGCGACAGGAGTACCGAACCGGCAAGGCCAAGGGCTCGGTGTACACTAAGCCGATCTACGTGCTCGTCAGCAAGCGCACTGGCTCTGGTGCCGAAGAGTTTGCATACGACCTTCAGACCCAAAAGCGGGCGACCATCATCGGCGAGAACACCTGGGGTGGCGCAAATCCGGGTGGTAACGTCCGTCTCACCGACCACTTCATGGCCTTCATCCCCGGCGGCATGGCTCAAAACCCGATCACGAAGACGAATTGGGAAGGCGTTGGCGTTACCCCCGACGTCAAATGCGACCCGCAAAACGGCCTGAAAGAAGCCCACACAATGGCCCTCAATAAACTGTTGGAGACTGCGACTGGTGACGACCGAACCCGCCTCACCGAGGCGCTCAAGATGGTCGGAAGCTAGTTGGGATTCTTCATCAGATATTCCCACACGTCGGTGGTATCGAAGAGCGGAAATGGCCACGGCTCTTCGATGCCCACGCTCTTCCACTTCTTGATCTTTCCCTTGTATCGCACCTGCAGATAGAACTCGGTACGGTCGGGCCGCAGGTCGGCTTTCTTCGCCTTCTTGTAGCCTGCCAGCACCGGCCAGTTGTCCGGGAAGTACTGTAGGTTGGTCTGATAGTCGTCCCACTGATTGGCGTTCAGCTTCATCGTGTAAGTCTTGTTCCAAGCCTTGTCGATGACCGTGTGGTCGCTTTTCAGGATCAGGATGTTGCGATACTTGCCGTAGTCCGCCTTCCCACCCAGCTTCACCAGGCGCATCAACTCGTCTTTGCGGAGTGTCGACTCCTTGATCGGGTCGAAGTTTTCTTTCAATTGTAGACTGGTCAACAGGAGCCCGGCAACGATCATCTGTCGGTAAAGACGACCGAGAACCGCAAAAGTTACCACTTAGCAAAGGATGAAACTAACCTCGTAAGAATGCTGTAAAGTAATTCGATGGGTATTTTCTTGGGGATATTGGGAGCGGTCCTGGGGATCGCTGGACTGGGTTGTTGGGTGACCATCCTGATGGATGCATTCGATGACGAACTGTGGAAGGGACTGCTGTGCTTGTTCGTTCCTATTTACGTTCTTTATTACGCAATAGTCGAATTTGACGCGGATAACAAGTGGTTGATCCTCCTGGGATATGTACTAGCTCAGCCCGCAGGTTTATTCTGTCTGATGCTCGCATTCCACAAATAATCAATATCAGCGAGCGATTTCCTAGTATTTATCCCTAATCTAAGTTCAAAGTTGGCTCGTAATATCTACAGGTATTACCTGGTAAAATCATCTGGCAATCCGATAAATATGCCAGTTAGTACAATTACAGGGTTTTCAGGTATTAATATCAATTAGTAAATAAACCATGCTAGTATTTTTCTTGTCCAGGTGATTGCACTTGGACGGGAAATTGAAATGGCTTGTAACAAAACTATTACTGTGGGAGTACTTGCAATGGCGCTTGGAGCCGTTGCAAACGCACAAAGCTTCAACTTTGATGCCCCCGTTACTTTGAGTAGCACCCAAGGCGCTGGCGTGTGGTACACGGATCGATATGCTCCGTCTGGCTTCACCTCGCCGGTCAGCTTCATGGGCGATAATCGTCTGAAGCAGTCGATCTCCAGCGCTGACGGCGCCAACAATCGACCGTCGTCCTACGTCTCCTCGTTCTACAACACGCAGGGCCGTTCGTACGACCTCAACGCGAATGTCACGCAGATGTCCATCGACCTCTTCGTTCCGAGTTCTTGGCAGACCGACGGTCAGCGAGAAGCGGGATTCTGGGGCGTCGCTCGGGATAACACCAATGCGATCTCGGACTACCCGATCATCGAGTTTTCCAGCAACACCGACACCGACGGAAGCGGTCCCCGATTCCGCGGTTGGAACGATGCCAATGGCTGGGTCAGCATGGGTCTCCCCACTGGTTTCGCCTACGACTCCTGGTACACGCTCAATATCACGCTGACGGGTGGCAACTTCGTCTACTCGGTCGGTGATGCAACCACCTCGGTCAGCGCCAACGGCTCGACCTCGATCGGAAGCACCATTCTCCAGGGTTACAACACGACCGCTGGTCGCGACTACGACATCTATTGGGACAACTTCAATGCGGTTCCAGAACCGGCGTCGTTCGCTGCTCTCGGAATGGGTCTGCTCGTCCTCGCTCGACGACGCAAGAAGGCCTAAGCACACAATCTCGGCGAGTCTCTGGTTGCCCACTGGGGCTCGCCAACCCTCCAAAAACTAAAAATAGCCCAACGGTTCGCGATTGCCCTCCCGGACCGAAAAATCAAAGAAACCCTAAGAATCGGCGGCTCCTTGCCCCGGGGCCGCCAACCTCAAAACTGAATAGTGCCCTTTGGCTCGCGATTGCCCTCCCGAGCCACCCAAAAACAAAGAAACCCTAAGAATCGGCGGCCCCGTTGCCCCCGGGCCGCCAACCTCACAATTTCATACCGCCCAAACCGGTTCGAGACTGCCCCCTCGAGCCCAAACAGAGAAACCCAAAAGAACAAAACCTTATCCTTTGGCCGCCTTCAGTAGGCGGCCTCTTTTTTACGCGGGAAAGTAGTCCTTCAACTCGAAGTTGTCGTGCATCATCCGTCCCAGCATCAGTCGGCCGATGCCCGGCAGGTTCATCAGCTTCATCGACTGGTTGCGCATCCAGAGGCCGAACTCCGAATCCGGCACGAAGGTTGAAGCAAAGCTCACCGCCCATTCTTGCTTTTCGACGATGAACGGCCGCAGCATATTCTCGTACTCGTCAAAGGCCTTTACGTAGTCGTCGCCTGCGAGGCCAAGTTCTCCCGCCAAGGTGTAAGCCTCCGCCATCGCAAGGCCGGTGCCTTCCCCTGCCAACAACGACACCGCTGCTGCCGCATCGCCGATCAGCATCACTCGCCCCTTGTGCCAGGTGTCCATCCGAATCTGACTCACTCGGTCGTAGTAGATGTCCCCCGCCGAATCCAGCTCCTGCAGAATCTGTGGCACCTCCCACTTCATATCGCCAAAAACCGAATGGAGCACCGACCGGATTTCCTCCTGCGTGCGTGGGTCCGCATCGGGGGCCAATTCGGCCCGAAAAACGAAGAGGAACAGGGTTCGATTCTCGTGGACGGCAAAGCGCGCAATCTGGTGCGACGTGGAGGCATGGATAATGTAGATCAGTTCATCGCGAGGCTTGTATCCGTTGACCTCGAATGCCGCCACGCGGTACCCAAGATCCTTTTCGAACGGCTCCTCCGGACCAAAGACCAGTTTTCGCACGTTGGAATGCAGGCCGTCAGCCCCAATTACGAGGTCGAACTCTCGCTCCACGCCGCTCGCTAGGCCAACCCGAACGCCTGTCTCATGCTCCTCCAGCGAGGCGATGCTATCCCCGAAGATCGTCCGAACCTCGCCCGCAATTGATTCGTAGATCAGCGCTGCCAGTTGGCTCCGCGAAATCGTGATGTACCGACCATTGTCGATATTGAGGGTGTCCATCATGAACCCGCCCAGGCGTCGCGAGTCCTCGTCGACGCATCGAAGCTCGTGGATGAGATAGCCAGCCTCGCGAACCTTGGGCAGAATCCCCATCCGCTCCGCAATCGTATAGCCCACGCCCCAAAAATCGACCACATACCCACCCGTCCGAAGCGTCGGCGAATGTTCAATAAGGGTGGGCTGGTGCCCAGCCCGAAGAAGCCAATGGGCCAGCGTTGGTCCGGCGATTCCTGCTCCGCTGATTGCGATCTTCATAGATTCTCCTTGTGTACCAATAGTATGTACTACTGGTACACACCAGTAGTTGAATTATGACGGCTCAATCCGTCATAGTCAAGGCGATGAGTCGCCGCCGCCTAGAAAACCTGGATGCCGAACGCCAGCGTAGGCTCTTCGAAAGCGCCTCCGAGGAGTTTGCCGCCAAGGGCTACGATGCCGCATCGCTGAACCGGATTCTTGAGAAATCCGGCATGAGTAAGAGCTCGCTGTATTACTATTTCGATGACAAAGCCGATCTATTCACGACCCTCATCGAACGAACCCTTTCCGTGGTCTTGAAGGAAGTCGGCGGCTTCGATCCCAACTCCTTGACCGCCGAAAACTATTGGTCTGAATTTGAGAAGATCTATCGAAGAGCCCTCGCCGTGATCGAACGGAACGCCTGGCTGGTGAAGTTTGGCGGCATGTTCTATCGCCTTCGGAACGACCCCAAAGAAGGCTCCGCTACCGGTCGAATTTTCCAAGCGGCGCGAAAGTGGGTCGATATTGTGCTTGTCCGCGGGCAAGAAGTTGGCGTGGTCCGCACCGACCTTCCCCAATCTTTGCTCGTGGATTCCACCATGAGCCTATTGGAATCCCTGGACCGCTGGGGTGTCGCCCACTGGAGCGAACTCACCGAATCAGAGAAGCAAGCGATGCCCGCTCAGCACATCGAACTGTTCCGACGGTTCCTTGCTCCAGAAAACGAAACGGCGACCCGCCCCTGAAAGGAGCGAGCCGCCGAAATGAGCCTTACGGCTGGATCGAATACTCGTAAACGTCTTCGATCGTGGAATCTTCCTGAAGCGGAGATCCGAACTGCAGAACCTTTGGCAGAGCCGTCGCCGGATCAACGTACAGCACGATCGGGCTGATCGGGCCCTTCAGCGTGAACTTGTCCAGCTTCTGTCCCTTGTAGGTCACGCCCCGCTCGATGGTCCACTTGTCCGTGTCCTTCAGCAGGTTGACCAGATAATCGGCTGAAGTCTGGCCGGATTGCACGATCATCGGCTTGCCGTCCTTGCCCGACATCACCGCCATGGACTTGGCGACGTTGACATCGGCGGACTTGCCAGGCTCCCGAATTTCGGCATCGTTCATGACCACGATCGAATCCACTTTGCCGTTTCCATTGCCGCCAAGCATCTTGATGTGTCCGGCCATATCGTCGGGGAGCTTGGGGACTTCCTTTCCATCCACGTAATAGTGCTTCACCTCTTTGCCGCTGGCATCTTTGGTGACTTCAACGCGAACGGTTCCTTTGCCACCGAGGGTGACCGACTTACCGTGGACCTCTTTTCCGTCGACGAAGACGTGCTTATCTTCCTTGCCGTCAGCCCCTTTGCGGACTTCGACACGGACGTTTCCGCCCTCGCCCGGCTTCATCGAATCGACCTTCGCCTGAACGTCGGCGGGAAGCTTATCGACTTCCTTGCCATCGATGAAGTAATGTTTGACTTCGTTACCGTCCGGTCCCTTCGTAACCTCGACTCGAACCGAACCCTTCGGGGCCTGACCCTCTTCGATCTTCATGTCGAACTTCGACTTCATGTCGTTGATGTCGTCCTTCGACATCCAGATCAGGTTGCCGCCGCCATCCATCTTCATGCCCATCCCCATCGGCGAATCGTGCATCATCATGAACGCTTGACCGGCCGGGGCATCGACCTCTTTGCCCGAGGCGTCATAGTAGACCGTCTTTCGCTCCTTATCGTGGACCGTGGTCTTGGATTGCAGGTGGCGCTCGCCGTTGGTGACGACGAACGAATTAATGGTGTAATTTTTGATGTCTTGAATCGCCTTGATGACCCGCTCGGGCGTGGCGGCCACGACCTTCGGCTGGGCGACAAAGAACACGCCGGCGATAGCGGCGATCGAGACGAGAGTTGGCACGGATACTTTTCTGAGGACACTCATTTTGGTTTCTCTTTTTTCCTTCAAGAGCGCCAAGATCGTTTCCGCTTTCGCGTCCGGTCTCGGCTCCTCTTGTTGGAGCGCTCGGATTTCTCGATTCATGAAGTGGTTGTTATCGGCACTCATAACGAATCTCCTGGTAGGTGCTGCCAAGCATCGACTGCAGTCTCGATCGTGCGTGATGCAGACGAGATTTTACGGTACCGACCGGTGAGGCCGTCACCTCTGCGATCTCTTCGATCGACATTTGCTGAACTTCGTACAGCAAAAACGCCTCGCGAAGCGCCGATGGCAGCTGATGGAGAGCGGACAGCAGGACTTCGCCGTCGTCCACCGCGCTGAAGTTGCGATCCAACTTGGGATGCAGGGCCTCTAGCGGGAGGAATAAGCGTCGTTTTCGCCGCCACGCGATGTATTCTCGAAACGCGATGCGCGACAGCCACGTTTTGTGGCTCGCCTCACCGCGGTAGCTTGGGAGCGCCTGGATGGCTTTGAGAAATGTCTGCTGGGCGAGGTCCTCAGCGGTCTCTGTCTGCCGAGTCAGATGGCGTAATAAGCGATAGATGTCGTCGTAGTTTCGATGCACCCAGTTGTTAAGCGCCGCAGCATCTCGATTTCTCAGCTTGTCCAGTTCTTCGCAAGTTTCGAGATCCATGGTTCTCCAATGGGTATGGAGGGAATACGGGTGCGAAAGGTTGAGTAAGTTTCCAATTTTGCGAGATTTGGATCGGGAAGTGATAAGTTGGTGAGACAAAACAGTTCGCAAAAGAGAAGGGCTTCCCCTCAACGCTTCCTGCTCCTGTAAGATTTCCTGAGGGCCAACGGCCCGCACTAAACTAGCCTGGGGCATCGCCCCAGGAAGCCGAAGAAAATAGTGGCGGGCCAAAGGTCCGCGCTAATCCTTGACTCGTCGGTTGCCCATTTCTCAGCATCCTCATACCTAATCGAGCGAAGGTATCCCCTGGTACAGTGGTGGCATGATCTCTACGCTGGTGGCTGGCTTATCTCTCGCGCAGGACGCCGTTCAGTTCAAGTTTCAGCCGAAAATCGGTACCGAATACTTACGATGGAAGATGAAAACGGAAAGCCGCAAATCCCCGATTCGATGAAGCTGTGGGGCGTTTTCAAGGCGACCGAAGTCAAGGACGGGTGGTACACCATGCAGTACAACCTCGTGACCAAGACGCCACAGGGCGAAGAGAAGTCCGAACCCCAAGACATCTACAAGGTCAACTCTTCCTTGGAAACCCAGTTCGTAGAGAGCTTCACAGCCAAGGACAAAGGGAGCGAAATGGGCGAGAGATCCGAAGCTTTCCTCAATGGGCGATTTGGAGTTCGGTTCTCGCCCGAAGCCGTCAAGTTAGACCAGGAATGGAAGGACACGCTGGACGTCCCTGCGTTCGGCAAGGAGTACCTTGCGTCCGTCTTTACGGGTAGTACGGTGACCTTCCAAGGGACAGGAGACCGATCGAATACGCTCATGAAGATCGAAGCCAAGCAGGGAACGATTCATAGTCTTAACCACTTGGACCTCCACATCGTTGGAGATGCCAACGGCACAAAGATGGAGGTCTCCTTGAAAGAAATGTGTGATCAGACCTCGGTAATCGACCGCGAAATCGGAGTCCCAGTGAGAATTGACCGCAAGTTCGAACTGACCATGACGGCCGGACCTCGCTCACAGAAGCTCTCCGGAACGCTACACATGGTCCGCCAATAAACCTTAATCGTCGCCAACGCAGGCGACCGGTCTAAATAGAGAGTATCCCCTGGTACAGTGTTGGGATGCTCAATGCTTATATCGCCGGATTCGCCATCCAGCAAGACGCTTTCCAGTTCAAATTTCAACCTCAAGTCGGCGTAAAGTACCGCTACAACATGACCATGACCGACGAAAATGGCACGTCACAGATTCCAAAAGATGCCAAGTTGTTTTCTGTCTTCAAAGTTGCCGGACTAAAGGATGGCAAATTCACCATCCATCAGTTTATCGATGACGATCCAAGTGGGAAGACCGAGCCCCGACGGCTCTTGTCGTTCCGAGCGGACTCGCTTCTGAACACCGAAGCGCTTTCGACCAGCGAAGAGACCGATGCCGGAGTCGCTGGCCAGTTGTTGGCATTCAAACTCATCGGCGCATTTGGGTTTGCATACAATAGCTCTCCGGTCAAAGTCGGTGATACCTGGAAGCCGCCCTTTGACGCGGCCGCCATCGCGAAAGACTTCATTGCGGCAACAATGCCGGATGCGAACTCGAAAATCGATGCCGAAGGCAATGTCTCTGTGAGCCTGGACAAGCTTGATGAGAAGGTTGGTACATTCAAGTCTCTGATTCATCTAAAGATGGACGTGACGGTCGATGCCGAGGGACAGACTCACCGCCTCACGATGAACTTGGACTGTGAACAGACGGCGACTGCGGACCGAGCAACGGGGGTTCCGGCGGAGATCGACCGAAAATTCGACATGACCATGAAGGCCGACGCGGAATCTCACTCGATGAAGCTCGTGATGCACTTGGTCAGAGTCTAGACAGTCGTCTTGGTGCTGGAAGCTAGCAATCTTCGGGAACCAGACCAGACCAGGTCATAATCTCTATATGACAATTCGCAATGTGACGGAGACCAAGGCCGAATTGTCGGCTCTGCTCGTTCTCGTCGAGAACGGCGAAGAGGTCGTGATTTCGAGAGCGGGAAAGCCGGTTGCGAAACTCGTGAAGATCGAACCGCAAAAACAGCCTCGGAAGTTCGGTCTGCTTCGTGGGCAAGGCTGGATAAGCGAGGACTTTGACGCTCCAGATCCCGAGCTCGAAGAGTTATTTTACGAAGGGCCAATTGAACCTACTCGTTGACACGCGTATCCTCGTTTGGACTCTTCTTGAACCCGAAAGAATTCCAAGGGCCTTTGAGCACGTACTAGTCGATCCGAGCAACGAAATCTGGTACAGCTCACTCAGCGTCTGGGAGATCGTGACGAAGATCCAGATTGGAAAAATGAGCCTCGGACGAGATTTCGAAACGGCAATTAAGGCACAGGGTCTGAAGTATCTGCCTTTCGAGTCTCGCCACGCACTGAAACAGTTCGATTTACCGCTTCACCACCGAGACCCGTTCGATCGAGGACTGATGGCCCAAGCCGCCTACGAAAGGCTCAAGTTGATGACTTCTGACCAAACTCTGCGTCAGTATGCCGACAATGTAGACCTCATCATGGTGCCATAGCTACTTAGCGTACAGCAGTTCAGCCGACTGGCTTTAACCTGGCTCCCTTGGCGAAGAGACTGGTCAAAGAGTGGATGGTGGTCCTGCGAACTGGGGATAGACAGACGACCACAAAGCCGCCGCCTCAATCGCGACCATCCCCAAATTGGATACCTCTTGGCGAAGGGGTCGGTGAGCGAAGAATGAGCGAACCGGGGGATTGGGAAACTCATATAGAACAACGAAAACCTCCGGTTACTTCGAATACGGCGTGCACAAAGGATCGCCAATCACGATGTCCTCCCAACCCACGAACCGCGACGCCGCATAGTAGCTCTCCGCCAACGTCCAACCCGATGTATACCGGTCAAACAGTATCGTCGGCGAAGCGATCGCCTGCAAGAGCGGCTCGTCGCAATACCCCTTCACGCCCGTCACCCGACCCTTGATCAAATCCGCAATCAATGACTGCCCACCCGTCGTTGGCAGAAAGGTTCGACCCGAGGTCGAAACCGCCGTTTCGGCAATCGCACCAGGTTCAAATCGAAGCAGCTCGTACCCGTCGTGGTCGAACTTGGGGTCATTGCTTCCCCAAGAGCAGTACCCAGCGAGGTTTCCCTTGCGGCCGATGAAAACATCGGTCCGATCCACGGTGACAGGAATCCCTTTCGCCTCCAATTTCTTGCCCGCCACCACCATGTCCGCGTCCCACTCGTTGTACGCCATCTCATTGATCGTGTGCAGGTCGAGCTTGCCGTCCGTTACCGGCGACATCGGCACCTTGTCAATATTCCCGATTCCGTGCCCCTCGGCCACGTCGATGAGGAT
This sequence comes from Armatimonadota bacterium, assembly GCA_016125185.1. Lineage (NCBI taxonomy): Bacteria > Bacillati > Armatimonadota > Armatimonadota bacterium. The sequence continues at coordinate 220,774 of WGMG01000004.1, forward strand.
ATTGCCCGTCGGGTGCATCTTTTCCGACTGCATCGCATAGGTCGACAGGAGCTTGGCATCGTCAACCGTATAGCCGTCCAATCGAGTCACGAGGTACCCGCCGAATTTGGCATGACTGAACCGCTCCTTCGAGTCCCAAAAGCGATTCGCCCAACACTTCCCCGTAAAGCCAGAATCGTTCAATATCACCGGCACCACATCCTTTCGGTCGGCGTAATCCATCGCCGCGAGCGTCGAGTCCAAGGAAGGTCGATTGTTTCCAACCCCGTTGGGCGCGCCTGTTAGCCGAATCGGAATACCCTTGGTCAGCACAATAAAGTCGATCCCGCTCTTCTTCGTCAGAAATGCCTTGATCGGTGCAAGAATCTTCGCCTGATAGTCCGGGTAAGGCATGGTCTCCTTGCCCGCGTCGAGAGCCGAATCCTGGCACTCTACCTTCACTACGTTCGTTACCCCTCGCTTCTTCATGTAGTCCGTCGCGATTTCAATGGAGGCTGGGCTGGCGGTGTTTTCGACGACCAGAACGCGTGAAGCGTTGTTGGCCGCGAGGACCAAAGAAGCGAAGAGCATGACGGAAATACTATCACCGCCAGGGTCTGATGTCAAAGTCGAAACGCCTACGATGTCCCTCGTTGAAACGACAGGGTCGCCGTAATGAGAACTTTCAGATACTGTATGGAGTATATAAAACCATGACCGCCGAAGAACGCAAAGCGATCGACCGCCGCCTCGCCCGTATTGAAGGGCAGGTGAGGGGTCTGCGCCGCATGGTCGAGCAAGATGCTTACTGCTCTGATATCCTTCAGCAAGTGAGCGCCGTAGACTCAGCTTTGAGTCAAGTTTCTGCCGCCGTGGCCTCTCAACATATCAAGCACTGTGTGCTTGGACACGATACCGGCGAAGCCCACCCCGTCGCCAAGTCCATGACCCGAGAGGAAGTCATCGAGGAACTAGATGAGGTGTTTAGTCGCCTCATGCGTTCCTAATACCCATAGGAGTATCAAATGAAATTAGTTTTGAAAATCGAAGGCATGAGCTGCCAAAACTGCGTCGCTCACGTGACCAAGGCGCTGAAATCCATTTCCGGCGTTGAAGACGCAATCGTAGACCTAGGCGAAGGCTCGGCCAAGGTGTCGGGCTCTAACCTTAACGGCCAAGCACTCATCGAAGCGGTTGAGGAAGAAGGCTACGAAGCCGAGGTGGCATAGCCATGTCCACTCAACACCAGCACGAAACCCAACTCGATATCCAAGGCATGACCTGCGCGTCGTGCGTCCGCCGGGTCGAGAAGGCCCTGGCCAATACGACCGGAGTCGATTCGGTAAACGTTAACTTTGCCAACCATCAGGCCGTCGTCGTCCACAGCCATGATGTCGCCACCGACGACCTCACTAAGGCTGTCGACCGGGCCGGGTATACCGCCAAACCGGTAAACCACTCGATGCATGAACACCATTCGGCGTCGGAACATGCCGAACACATGCGAGCCGAATCCGAGCATGAGATGCGGTCGATGCTGGCTAATGTCTGGCTGGCCGCCGCCCTCACGATTCCCCTCGTCATCCTGTCGATGGCGTGGCACCCGCGCCCCGAGTGGGCCAATTGGCTCCTCTTCGCCCTCGCTACACCCGTCACTTTCTGGTGTGGCCGTCAGTTTTTTGTACTCTCGGCCAAGGCTTTGCGCCACGGCTCGACCACCATGGACACGCTGGTCGCGATGGGTGCTGGAGCCGCGTGGGCATACTCCACCTACGCCCTCCTGACTCAATCCGGCCACGCCCAAAGCGAACATGTCTACTTCGAGACCGGGGCCGTCATTGTAACTCTGATCCTCCTCGGTCGGTACCTCGAAGCCAGAGCCAAATCGCACATGTCCGACTCCATTCGGAAGCTAATGAATCTCGCGCCGAAAACTGCGACGGTCCTTGACGAGCAGGGTGGTGAAAGTTCGGTTCCGCTGAACGCCGTCAAAGCGGGTGACCGCATTCGGGTTCGACCCGGCGAGACCGTCGCCGTCGATGGCGAAATAGTCGAAGGCGAGTCGTACGTCAATGAGTCAATGATCACCGGCGAGCCGATCGCTGTGCATAAAGCCACCGGCGATTCGGTGACCGGAGGAACAGTGAACGAGCGAGGATCGTTTGTCTTTAGAGCCGAGCACGTCGGCTCCGAAACGATACTATCCCAAATCGCCAAAATGGTTGAGCGAGCCCAGGGCTCGAAAGCGCCAATGCAGGGTCTGGCTGACCGGGTCTCGTCGATCTTCGTTCCCCTCGTGATCGTGGTCGCGGTTGCAACCCTGATTGGTTACCTCGCCACCGGACACTCGTTCGACGCCGCAGTTTTGCCCGCTGTCGCGGTCCTGGTCGTCGCCTGCCCGTGCGCCCTCGGCCTCGCAACTCCAACTGCCTTGATGGTCGGCACCGGGCGTGGATCTGAGTTGGGTGTGCTGGTCAAAGATGGCAAATCCCTCGAAACCGCAGGCTCCATCCGCACGGTCCTCCTCGATAAAACCGGTACTTTGACCCAAGGCAAGCCGAGCGTGACCGACGTTCGACCGTTCGGTGCCTGGAGCGAAGAAGATGCGCTCACTTTTGCTGCATCGCTGGAGGCTCAAAGCGAGCACCCTATCGCCAGGGCGGTTGTCGCCGCCGCCAAGGAACGCAACTTAGCCATGGCCGAAGTCGCAAATTTTGAAGCGGAACAGGGACAAGGCGTGCGTGGAACGGTTGAGGGCCAGGAAGGGTTTGTGGGCAAGCCTGGCATGGCAAAGTCCGTCCCAGACGAAGTGCAGCAAGCCATCGCCAACCTCGAAGAGGAAGGCAAAACCGTGTTCTTGGTTGCCAAGGGGGACCAGTATGCGGTGCTCGCCGTCGCCGACACTCTCGGCGAACACAGTCGCGAGGCAATCGATCAGCTTCAATCCCTTCAAATCCGTCCGGTGATGGTCACGGGCGACAACCGTGCGACCGCCGAGGCGATCGCTAAAAAGGTGGGGATCGAGGCGATCGAAGCACAAGTCTTGCCGGCGGATAAAGCCGCGATCGTCCAGCGGTATCAGAAGGACGGCATGGCGGCTATGGTCGGCGATGGCATCAACGATGCACCCGCCCTCGCCCAGGCTGATCTTGGAATCGCGATGGGCACGGGAACGGACGTCGCCATGGAAACCGCTGGCGTCACGTTGCTCAAATCCGATCTGCGTGGCGTTGCCCAAGCTATACGCCTGGCCCGAGCAACCCTATCCACGATCCGAGGCAATCTCTTTTGGGCGTTCGCCTACAATGTGGTGATGGTTCCGCTCGCCGCCATCGGCGTGATGAGTCCGATGATCGCTGCGGGAGCCATGGCTCTATCCAGTATCTCCGTCGTCCTCAACTCGCTGAGGCTTCGCCGATTCGCCTAAACCATCGGCAAGAGCGCCCGAATTGCGCCTAGATGGTAGGCCGCGTGGGCGATGTTTGCGATCACGTAAATCTCGTCATCGAAGGTCTCTAGGTTAACATCGAAGTTGCCCATCTCGGTGTACCACCGATTGGCCTCCACATATTCTTGGGTCGTTCTTGCGACAACGTCATTCCAGGAGTTTTCGTCGAACTCCTGGACATCCCAACTCCCTTCCCAGTCGCTCGGTTCTCGACTTCCCCGATTGTTCGCATTGAATAAATGGAGGAAGTAGCACAAGTGGTTGGCATGGGCGCCAATGGTGGAGGTCATGCCATGCAACTTCTTGGATGCTTGCTCTGCGGAAAGGGATTGGAGTGTGTTGAGAATGGCTTCGCTGCCTTGGACGAACCACGTATAGTCTTTGTCGGGCGCTACCCCTTCGAAAGCCTCGCGGAAGATTTCCTGACACGCCATTCGAATCGTGTTGGACATACCCAAACTTACCACCCAATCCTCGAAATGTATACATGCGTACACTATTTTGTTTTGTGATATCATGAAGAGGTCGAATGACCTTCGACGTTATGATCGACCTAGCCTAACACCACAGATCGTTACTCCCGTCCCGCTTCTGGGACGCCCGTGATCCTGTCTTAGGTCGTTTATGCTCCAAGGATTCCAACTCTCTTTGACGTTGGACCCACGTGTGGGTCCGCTATTCGAAAATCTCGATCTCTCCGTCGGCGACGGGGAAAAGGTCGCACTCATCGGCCGCAACGGCGTGGGCAAGACTCGCCTCTTGCGCATTCTGGCTGGGGTCGATCCGCCATCGAGCGGTAAGGTGGTCCGCTCCGGCGGAGCCATGCCCGCGTACCTGCCCCAGGACTTCGATCTTGGCTTCGCAGGCACCTTGGCTGATCTGCACGAGGACGTTCCATACCACGCTTTGGCTCGCGCGGCGAGTCGAGTGGGGTTGTCCGTCGATCTGCTTCACGCGTCCTATTCGACTCTCAGTCTGGGCGAGAAGATGCGCGGAGCGATCGCTGGCTTGCTGGCGATCGAGCCCACGGTTCTCTTGTTGGATGAGCCGACCAATCACTTGGATATCCACGCCAAGGCGTGGCTGACCGAGTTCCTGCGGGATTGCCCGGAGTCGGTTCTGCTCGTCTGCCATGACCGCGCCGTTCTCAACGCGGTGCCGGAAAAGATTTACGAGATCACGTCACGTGGACTGGAAAGCTACTCGGGCAACTACGAATTCCTTCAACAGGAAAAGCAGGAGGCTCAGGCTCGCCAGCAACGCGAATGGGACGCCCACCAGCATGAGGCGCGACGCCTGAAGGTCGCCGCCGAGGGCATCCGGCAACGAGCAGTGAAGACCGGGAAGAAGCCGCGTGGCAACAACTACGACGCCTTCCAAAAGCCGTTCTTCGAGGCGAAGAAAGCGCGGGTGGAAAAGCAGGCGAAAGCGGTGTTGAAGCGGGTGGAAAGAGAGGTCCACGATGCGCCGGATAAGCCGTTCATGGCTGATTCGCTCAAAATCGAATTCCCAACCAAGCCTCTTCGATCCGGGGTCCCGCTGACGGTGCGCGGCCTATCCAAAAGCTATGGCTCACGCCAACTGTTTGAGGGTCTGAATCTTGTCGTCGAGAATCGAGCGAGGGTCGCGATTGTCGGTCCGAACGGGTGCGGCAAGACCACGTTATTCCGCATCCTCCTAGGGCAGGAGCAAGCCGATTGTGGAGAGTTCGCTTGGTCCTCTGACGCGTGCATTGCCGCCATGAGCCAGGGTCGAACGGCGGTGCCGATGGACTTGCCCGCCTTCGAGGCTGCAGGCGGCGACCCTGAACAGGCGAGGACTTTGCTCGCCTGCCTTGGCATGCGTGGGCTAGTCGGCGAGCGTCCGGTCCGTCAGCTTTCGGTTGGCGAAAGGACCAAGGTGGAGATCGCCTCGATGATTCTTCGCGGCGCAAATGTGCTGATGCTCGACGAGCCGACTAACCACCTCGACATCCCTTCGATCGAAGCGCTGGAAGCGGCGCTCGACGCCTTTCCGGGTGTCGTGCTGTTCGTGTCCCACGATCTGGAATTTGTCGAACGCCTCGCTTCCGATGTCATCAATATTTCCGAAGGATGAAACGGTGTTCGAGTTGCCGCGTCATCAATGAGACATGGTTCTTTCAGGCATCATCCTCGCGTCGATGGCGGTTCAGCGCGCGCCTCTGCTATTCGAAAAAGCAAAGTTATTGGCGAGAACCAGCGGTTGGGCTGAAGTTTCTGTTGGGGTGCCCGACTATCGTTGGTTGGATTCGAACACGGTTCTTTTTCAATTGCCTCGACCTGAAGAACCGACTCGGATTTCGTCCCTTGATACGCGATCTGGCAAGGTTGCAGAAGTCGAGTGCCTCCAGGACTTCAGTCAGCTTAAGGGCGACTTTTCTACTTTGCAGGTCTCGCCTAACGGGGACAAAATCTTGTGGGCCGGCGGAACGGGATCCAGCGCGAAATGGTATGTGACGACTCTTGGCAACAGACAGGTATTGAGTTTCGCGAGGAAGCGGTTACGCGACCCAAGTAACCCTCCGATGCCTGACGACTACTCGCTGGCATCATGGTCTTGGGATGGGAAGTCAGTTCTTGAGAGTGTCGTAAGCTACGGAGGTGAAGGCGGCGTCGCTATGTGGCGACGAAGCCTTTCGAAGCTAGCGTCAGAATCGAATTTGCCCTTTGCTAAATGTTCAGTTGATGGTCATCCGTCGCTCATCGGGCTCAACAAGGCTTTCGCGTCAAGCGGGCTTCTAGCGGGTTCCCCTCGGAGCTCGGTCGGCTTCAGAACCTGGAACGTGCTGGAGCCGCGAGCAACTTATCGCGGTTGGACAGTTTCGGTGCCGAAGGGGCGAACCATCGAGTCGTTTGTCCATTCACACTCTGGCCACCGAATCCTTTGGGACTTATCGGTTCACGATGGGAAAAGTAGAAATCCGTGGGATTCCATTGGCGAAGAGATTTGGCTTACAGATGGGACCGGAGCAGGTTGGAAGCTGGTCACCAGCGTTCCCATCCGAACAGAGGAAGAACGACGGCGGGTGGAGACGTTCGGAATTCCGAAATGGGTCCCAGGAGATCGAGCGATCTCCTTCGTCTATTCTGGCGGCCTATACACCTTCGATCTGCCCTAGGTACCATCGCTCCAGATGCGGCGCGTGATGGTGATCGGCAATGGCGGAGGTGGGAAAACGACGCTCTCGCTTCGGCTTGCTGAAGCAAAAGGGTTACCGCTAACCGAGGTCGATCTCATTCAGTTTCGGCCAGGATGGGAGCGTACACCGGCCGACGAGGTTCGGGCTAGGCTGGACGAAGTTCACGATCAGGATGCGTGGCTGATCGACGGCTTTGGGCCCTGGGATAGCATTGAGCGAAGGGCGGAGTTGGCGGACACGATCATCTTCGTCGATCATCCGATCTGGGTGCATTTCTGGTGGGCATGCGAACGTCAGATCGCGGCGGCACTGGGGCAGGAGCGGGTAGGTGGACCTGAGGGGTGCGATTTGCGGGAGGTCACGAAAGAGATGTTTGAGACACTTTGGAGGGTGCATGAGAACCTGCGTCCAATGCTGGTGGAACTGGTCGAGCATCATCCCGAAAAGACCATTTGGATCAAATCGCCGGAAGAACTGGACGCGTTTCTGGCGGGGCTAGCCTAGCACCTGGTCCAAGTAGGGATTGCGGAACTTCCCGTTCGGGTCATGCTTAGCGACCAGAGCCTTGAAGTCTCCCATTTTGGGCACGACGGTCTTGAGGTAGTCGTGGCGCATCAGGAACAGCTTGCCCCAATGGGGAATGGCACGAAATGGCACGAGAGCGGCTTCGATTTCGGGGAGTAAAGCCTGTACGGCGGGCCAGTTTTTCTTCCATGTGAAGTGGATGCAGGTGACATCTTGTGCGTAGGCTGGGCTCATCCAAAGGCGGTCCGACGCGGCGGTTCGGATTTCAGAGACATGTAAAATAAGGGATATTTTTTCTCGTAATATGTTTATTTCTTGTAATGCTTGGTACGTATTTTGGCGAGGGACCATGAACTCGGATTGAAGTTCTTCGCCACTACTCGGCGTGAAGTCCATGCGGAAGTGGGCTAGTCGTTCGTGCCAGGAGCCGGGGATGCCGAGTTGTTCGGTGCAGTGCTCGGCCGAGTGGTCGGGGAGAGGGTGGAGCTTGACGGGCGAGAGGGTCGCGCCGTGGAACGTCTCGGGGGCGACGCCACCAAAACCGACATGCTTTTGCCAAACCTGGTCGATGGTGTCGCTTCGCCAGGTGGTGAAGAAACTGACGCTGTAGGCGCTTCCCGCGATGGCGTCGAAATCGGATGCGAGCTCGGAAAGGGGAAGGTTTTGGTACACGAGTTGGCGGACTTCGAAGGTGTGCTGGACGCGTAGGACCATCGACGTGACGACGCCCAGGGCTCCGAGATTGACGACGGCGCCGTGGAAGTCTTCGTCTTCTTCGTCGAGCTGAACGAGATCGCCGTGAGCGTTGACGAATTCGATGGCTCGGACGGCGGTGGCGAGGCTGCCGTTCTTGACGCCAGAGCCGTGGGTCGCGGTTGCGCAGGCTCCGGCGACGGAGATGTGGGGTAGAGAAGCGAGGTTGTGGAGAGCGAGTCCATGCTCGGCGAGGTAGGCGCTAAGCTTGCCGTACGAAATGCCGCCTTGGACGGTGACCGTGTGGCGTTCAGGGTCGAGGTGGAGCACCTGGTTCAGCCGCTCGGTAGAGATTTGGACGCCCTCGGTGTCAGCTCCGCTGTTGAAGGAGTGCCGCGTGCCGAGGGCTTTGACCTTTTCGGACTTGACGATGAGGTCTCGGAGTCGGTCAACGGACGAAGGGGCGAGGATGCCTTGCGATCCGTAGGTTTGGTTGCCTGCCCAGTTGGTGGCCATGATTTGAAGTAAGGCTACCTTTTAGTTGGCAGTTGGCAGTTGGCAGTTGGCAGTCTTCGATACGAGAGTTGGGAGTTCATGTTTTCACGGCCATCTCCCATCCCGCAAGCGGGAAGGTGTCGTTGACCGTGCCACCCAGCTTATCCTCCCGTCCGCTGCGCCTAGAGTCTGCACCGCCTCCACCGGACCAAAGCGCGGATAGATCCATCCGCTCCCACTGGGGGCGACCAGATTTACGCAGACCTCAAAGGGCATTATGTGAGCGGTCCCGATTCACTTCGTTCATTTCCATCGCGATGCTCGGCGGGAATTTCGTGACGCTCACAACTCCCTGGAAGGCGACTTCCTTCAAACGTTTCCCTCTCCCCTCCGCCATCCGCTTTTAGCGGATGGCACCTCCCCGCTGGGGCGGAGCGTGTTGGGTCGGCTTGATCAAAGTCCAGACTCGACTTCTTTCACCGAAGCAGGCTTTGGTGATCAAAGCGTCCCGACCTTCGGGAAGCGCTACCAAAGAACAACATGTGAGCGAGACGCTCACAGCTTCCAGTGGGCCGACCTCCACAGTACTACTGCGGGGCTTTGGCTTCGAGGAAGGTGTCGTTGTTGTATCGAATTCCGCCCGAAAGTTTTGGCACGACGAGGTCGTACTCAGGTATTGAAGGGTCATGGGAGGCTTCCACCCATCCGGCGCGGATCATCGACTCCAGAAACCCGAGTCCGAAGGCGAGCGCGCTATCCACATCGGGACGCAGGCCCTTATCCATGATCGCGCGGGCCATCTGGCCAAACACGAACGGCAGGTCGCCGCGCACCTTCAGAATCTGCACCAGTACGTAGTAGAACCCGGACTGTGGCAGGGTTGCCTCACCTCGCTTCCACCGGCGGATCGGCGTGATTTTGCCCTCGCCATAGAACGCGAACTCGTCAACCGTTGCGCCTTCCATGTTCAGCACGAAGCGGTTGTTCTTTTCACACTCCAGCACCGCCGAGTCCTGCGTCAGCACCTCGATGGTGTCTTTGAAGCTGTAGAAATCGCACCCAGAAAAGCCGCTTCCCATGTGCTCGTGCACAAAGCCGCCCGAGGCGAACCATTGGAAGGCGTTATTGGCGTCGAACTCCAGTCCGGCGTCGGCGGCGATGGTGCGGGTGAACTCCTTGCAGTCGGTGAAACAGCCGTTGGCGGTGTACCAAAAGTCGGCGAATTCGATGTGCTGTTTGACGCGGCGAGTCTGGTTTTCGCTCAGTTGGTCCTTCAGCCATTCGCCGTCCAGCTTGCCTTCGTCGAGGGCCAGGATGGTGTACGCGACCTCCTTGCCGCTGATGTGGGCCATGGTCATTCCGGCGGAGAGGATTGGGTCGGCAAAACCCGCGGCCTCGCCGATGAGGAACCAGTTGTCGCCGTGCATGCGGTCGGCATAGTACGACCAGTCGCGGGTGGTGTGAATCTCGTTCTCTCGCCACGCATTTTGGACAAGTTCGGATATCCAGGGCTCGTCGGCGATTGCCTTTTTGTACAACTCCTCGGTTGACATCCCGCACTGTTTGAAGTACTCGACGGGGCAGACCAGGCCAACGCTGGTGCGGGTTGGGCCAATTGGGATGAACCAGATCCAGCCGTAGCCGAGGCTCATGACTTGGACGCGGGTGCCGCCGGTGCCGATGTTGAACGCCCAATCGGTGTCGTGCCAGTAGTCCCAGATGGCGATGTTGCGCAGACTGCTGGGCTCGACGATGCCGACGCCCATCTGGCGGCGCAGGAAGCCGGAGCTGCCGCTGGCGTCGATGTAGTAACGACCGGTGATGGTCGAGCCGTCTTCGAGTTTCAGTCCTTCGATGCGGTCGCCTTCGCGCAGGACTTCGACGACGCGGGTTTCTTCGCGGACCTCGACGCCGAGCGATTTGGAGTGGTCGAGCAGAATCTTGTCGTACTGGGAACGGTCGACCTGAAAGGCAGTGCGGGTTCGCTGGCCCTGGTACTTGGCGGGGCGGGGCTCATCCACAAACAGTTCGGGTGGGTAAAGCTGGAAATCCCAGAGATCGCGGGTGTTACCCCAGCGGAACGTCGCGCCGATCTTGATGGGAAAGTTGGCGGCCTCGACCTTGTCCCACACGCCGAGTTCGTTCAGAACGGCATTGATGGGCGGAAGTTGGCTCTCGCCGATGTGGTCACGGGGAAACTTTTCCCTTTCCAACACCAAAACGTTCAATTCTTTCGCGTACTTTTTGAGCAAAGAGGCCGCAGTTGAACCTGCAGGTCCCCCTCCGATGATCACGACGTCGTGCACCCTTCTAATATACAGTTGTTAGAAAAGAATAGGAGGATTTACGCCAGATTTGTCGTGGGTTCGATGGCAAAGCCTTTGCCGTAAACTCGCCGGAAGAGGGGCGTGGCCATGAGGGTGGTGACGATGGCCATGACGACCATGATGGTGTAGAACGTTTGCGTGATGACGCCCTGTTGGAGGCCGATATTGAGGATGATCAGTTCCATCAGGCCGCGCGAATTCATGAGCACGCCGATCATGAGGGCTTGGCGATGGGGTTCGCGGCAGAGTCGTGCGGCGGCGTAGCATCCGCCGAGTTTGCCACCAATGGCGGCGACCAGCACGGCGCCGACGATCAGCCAATGTTCGCCGCTTGTGAGCGCGCCAATTTTGGTGTTGAGGCCGGAAAAAACGAAGAAGAAGGGAAGGAATAGGTTCACAGCCAGAGGCTCGATCCGGGTTTGAACCGCCTTGGCGAGTTGGCCCTTGGGCATGGCGACGCCGATGGTGAACGCGCCAAAGACGGCGTAGACGCCGATGGCGTCGGTGAACCATGCGCCCGCGAACAGGATGAGCACGACCAACCCGAAGGTGGACTGGGAGATGCCCTTCTCGTAGTCTTCGAGGGTTTCGAGGTGGGCGATCAGCTTTCGGATGAGCGTGAGAGCGACGGTCACGAATAGGATTCCGCCGCCGATGGCCCATGCAGCGATGAAGACATCGCCTTTGCTAACGGCGAGCACGATAGCGAGCAGGCTCCAGGCGGCTACGTCGTCCGATGCTCCGGCTCCGATGGCGAGGGTTCCCAGCGGGGTGCCGGAAATTCCCGCCTCGTAAATGATGCGGGCGAGCATGGGAAAGGCGGTGATGCACATCGCCGCGCCGACGTAGATGGCGGCGATGGACGGCTGGATTTGGTGGCCGAACATGTCGGTTCGGTTCTCTAGGAAAAGGAAGTAGACGGCGCACCCGAGGACGAACGGGAGGATGATTCCGGCGAGTGAGACACCTAGGGCCGCGCGTGAACGGGAGCGGATCAGTCCGAGGTCGAGCTCCAGCCCGATGACGAACATGTAGAGGATCAGGCCGATTTGGGCGACGACATAGAGAATGGTCATCGACGGGTGGCGGGTGCCGCCATCCGATTGGGGGAAGAGGTATTGCTGGGTTGACGGAGCGAGGGCACCGAAGACCGAGGGGCCGAGAACCACGCCTGCGATCATCTCCATGGTGACCTGCGATTGACCGAGAAATTTTTGGCCGAGCCAGCCTAGTAGTCGGCACGTCGTGAGGACGACAAGGACCTGTAACATGAATCGGAGCATCATGTCGAGGTCGGACATCCACCTACGTTACATGACGGGCGGCGGTCTTGTCTATCGGTCCTGGTTTGGAAGTGGTCTTGAGGATTTTCCCCTCCCGTCTCCTGACATGGGTCAGGAGACACCCTCCACCATTTTCGCTACGCGAGAAATCGGAGAGGGAATTGGAATCGACTTTCCGATTCCGTTGGCCAAAGAGACATTCGATCGTCTACATCGAACTTGGCAACTCGTCAGGGCGTTCAACTTCCCGCATAGCCTTCGGCTATACGGGCCACCCGGGGTTTGGCGACAGGTGAGGTGGAGATTTGCGCGGGCTATGCACTTGTGAGCGAGACGCTCACTGCTCCGTTTGGCGAGACAAGTCTCGCTCGCGAAAGCGCGGATGAATCCGCGCAGTCCACATGAGCCGATCTCCTTAGATCGCCTTTTTGGTGGGCTGGAAGCCCACCCTCCCAATCGACTCCACCTGCTTGCCGCGGTTGGTGGGCGAGACGCCCACCTTCCCAGGACGACACCATGCTCGCGGTTACTCGAAGGTGATGGTCGTGTCTTTATTGAATCGCACGCCAAATGTCGTGCCTTGCTTAAGCGTCACGTCTTGCGCGTATGTGTTGTTGTGCGACTGCCCGATGAGGAAGCCGATCGCCGCGCCAAGGATGCCGCCCGCGAGCAGGTCACCGCCAGTAATGGCGGCGGCTACGACACCAACCGCCGCCCCGGTCGCCACATAATTGGTCGAGGTGTGTCGGTAGGCGGGAGCCGCCATCAGGCGCCCTTTGTCGTTGGTCACCGACCGCTTATCGATCTTCATCGTGGTGGCTTCGATTGGGAATCGTTCGCCGTTGGCCAGCACGAGCGTGTCGGCGGACAGTTCCAGTTGACCAGCGGTTTTGCCTTGGCGAGCCCGCGCGGCGCTGACGTGCCCCTCGACCTTGGTGCCCTTGGGGAGGCCGAAATAGTCGGGCTGTTTGCCGGTGTCGAGAGTCGCCGTGAATTTGTCGCCGACCTTGGCCGTTTTGGATTCCAGCTTGTTGTCCAGCTTGACCTTGAGGACGCTTCCCTCGGGCTGTTCCGAGGTTTTCGGCATTCCGGCGAAGCAGGTCGATGCGATGATGCCGACTGCGAAGGCGGAAACGATCTTGGACGAATTTGAAAATCGATACACGTTCATGTCTATACCCACGGGCTCCATGGCCTCATCTGTAAGGACAGTTGAATTGGAGAATCTGTTACCGAAGTCCTAGGTCTTCGGGTTCTTTTTGAGTTCGATCCGCTTGCGAACCTCAGCTCGGAAGCGGTCCCATTGATCCCTTGGGGCGTCTCGGTTGGGGTGGCCTTCCATTCCGAATTGTTTAGCGGCGATAATTGTGGCCAAGTCTTGAACGCGGAAAGTAGGAAGGAACGGGTGCAGGTTGAGGAGCGCCAACTCCCCACGTTCTTTTTCCAAGGAAGTTGCCACATCCTGGTCTTCGAAGAACTCTGCCAAAAAGTTGAGAAGCTGTGTTCGATTTCTTTCACCTACGCTCCACCAATTGGTCGAACCAATGAGTTCTAGCCGAAGATCGACGTCGGCGCGTTTGGTTGCCTTGAGAAGCGTCTGCCACGCCGCCGGGGAGCCTGCTTTGCAGGTGAGCAGTCCAAAGGATCCTGCGGACAGTAGCGATTCATCTCCTGGCATAGACTGCGGTAAACGATCGAGTGCGTGAGTAAGCTCGCTCTCAAAGGATCCCTTATCCAACTTGCTCAGTATTTGTAGTGCGAATTGGGATTGGTCGGGATTCTTACTCCTGGCTCCTCGGAGGCATGCTTCAAACGTGACGGGAGACGGCAAAGCGGACTGCACCATGGCTTCCAGAAGTGGCGAGGTTTGGGTCTTTTTGTTCTTCGCTAATATCGCGTTGTAGGTCTGAAGAAGAAGTTCTGGGTAATGCCTTTGGGCGATCAAGAGCGCTGCTTGCGGCAATTGGTCCGAATTGGCCAGAGATGTGCGGCACTTCTCGAAGTCGCTGAGCTTTGACACTTTGCTCCACCATGCTTTTGCCTCGGACTGCCGCTGATCCAAGGTGGGGCTGAAGGGCCAAGTTACAGGGTCCACAAGTTTGAAAAAGTGTTCGGTCAGATTCGTGCAAATCTCTCCAACCGTCACGATGTGCCCCGTCATGTTGACAATGGTTCCCGAGAGCTGTGCCCGCGATAATCGCTCATCGGAGAAGTGCTTGATCAGGTGGGGAACGACCTGATAACCCAGAGATTCCAAGTCTAAAAGTTGTGGGAGGGAATGTTCTCTATCGTCATAATTTCGTTCCAGCGAGAGGCCGTCGTAGGTCATCTCGCTAAGATGATCGATGGCAATCTCGATGGGATCAATACTTGAGTCTTTCGAATGAACCGCCAAGTCAAGGTTCTTGACAATTTTCCAAGCCGGTCGCTGGGTCATCTTCGAATCCTGCGTACCCAGCTGCGTGAGTTCGTTCAAGACCTGAATGCGATCGGTCTTGGGGTCTACCAGTGAGTTGATCCAGTGCTGAAAGGCGAGGTAGTGCATCCTGGTCTGCAGGGAAGACCCTTGGGGAGGCGTCAGTTCATAGGAGCCGGACGGGGGATTTTCAGCAACATTATTGATGATTGCTAATGCGAACGCGTCGTGGTGTCGGATTCTTTCGATGACCGCCACCGCGAGCCCACCGTCCTCTCGAAAGACGCCGCCACGAGACTCGCCAAAAGAGAGATCATCAAGATTGGGCGGCTTTGGGTTGACGATTTGTACTGGGTTAGCTAAGACTTCTCGTATTTGGGCTGTGCCCAACATGAGCGTGGATTCGTCGTATTCGCCCTTAGTACCTTCAAGAAGGTACGCGCATTCCGATCTTTCGCGCCATGGACGGTTGGTTTCCAGAGTCCACACGGCCCTAAATTTGACCAACGGCGCATCGGGCGGTGGCACTGGTAGGTGTAGGCTACGGTACTCGGCGACGAGACCATCCAACTCGGCCAAGGTCACAGGGTGGGACGTTTGGGTGGACGCGATCAGTAAGCTGGCGAATAGGCTTACCATGAGCCCATTATACGAGCAGTTTTTCCGGCAAGACGAATCGGTCAAAATATGATCCGTGCCTGAGACCGAATCGCTGATCCACGCCTATTTCGATGCCTTTAATCGTCACGACTTGGAGGGCATGCTGGCGACCTTGGCCGACGACGTGGCGCACGACATCAACGAAGGTGGACGCGAGGTTGGGATCGAGGCGTTTCGGGCGTTCAAGACGCACATGGACGAGTGCTATCGGGAGCAGATTCGCGACTTGTGCGTGATGGTGAACGGCGATCGCGGAACGGCGGAATTCACGGTCGATGGCTCGTACATCCGGACCGATGGGAGCTTGCCAGCGGCGACGGGGCAAACGTATTCGATTCAGGCGGCGGCGATCTTCGAGGTTGCGGGCGGGAAGATTGCGCGGGTGACGTCGTATTACAATCTGGCGGGCTGGATCAAGGCGATTTCTTAGCGCTTGAAAAACCCTCAGCAGCTCCGCGGACCCATTCGAAAATCGATCCGATTCCTCGCCGCTGAGGGAGCGAAAAAAGGGGCGGGCCTCCCGCCCGCCCGAACGGAATTTAGGGGCTCGTTTGTCGGCGTTTTCGCGCCAGACCAAGGGCAAAAACTCCCAAAATCAACATGCTCGACGGCTCGGGGACGGGTGACCACATGACGGCTTCATCGCGATTCAGCGTGGTGTTATGGGCAAGGCCCACGATATCGCCGGTGGCGGAATCGATCCCGAAGGCGAGCGAGGTGCTGTAGTTGGCGGGCAGGAAGCTGTGGAGATCGATGCCACTTCCGGCAGTGCCGGTCCAAAGGAAAGCGTGGAAGTCCAATGTGGACAGGCTGTTCCAGGCCCAACCGGTTTGCTTATCGCCCGAGATGCCCCAAGCCTGGCTGTAGAGGAAGCCGGAGGGCTGAAGGTCGACGTACGAGCTTGCGGAGCCATTCCAAAGGAGAGCGTGGTTACGGTTCGAGGTGATGGTCCCGTAGCCGCTGCCGACCTGCTGTCCACCCTGGACTCCCGCGCCGAACGTTTCGGTGTAGCCGGTCGGATTGAGGTCGACCACCGACGCGGCCGTCCCTGACCAGAGCAGGGCATGGTTGTGACCGGTTCCATTGGCACCGTATCCGACCTGGTTTGCGCCGGAAGTGGCCCACGCGGCGCTGGACGAAAAGCCGACGGGATTGAGATCGACGGCTGACGCGGCGGTGCCAGACCAAAGCAAGGCGTGGGTTGAGCCGAACATGGTGGTGCCCTCGCCGACCTGGTTCGTCGCCGATGTAGCGCGACCATGGCTCTGGGTGAAACCGCTTGGGTTGAGATCGATCGCACTCGCGGCGGTTCCGCTCCAAAGACGGGCGTGGTCCTGCCCGCTCTGGGTGGAGTAGCCGATTTGATGGCTACCCGAGGTGCCCCAAATCTGACTTTGCGATGCGCCGCTGGGATTGAGGTCGAGGACCGATGACGCCGTGCCGCTCCAGAGAAGGGCGTGCACATTTCCGCCAACGGTTCCAAACCCGGCTTGGTTGGGGCCGGAGATGCCGTGAGCCTCGCTGGCCGAGAATCCGCTGGGCTGGAGAAGGGTGACGGAATACTGCGCATCAGCGGCCGCCGAACCAAAAATCAGGCCAGTCAACGAAACGAATGTTTGAAGGTTTTTTAGCATATCAACTCCAAAGACGAGGTCATTATATTACGATTCTGAATATTACGAAACGGAATATTTTCATTCTAGCAAATTTGACGGGTTGGCGAGTTCTGAACTAGAATGGTTCATGCCCCGCTCACGCCTTTCGCCGATGGAATACACAGTCCTCGGGATCGCGTGGAAGCGTGGCCCCTGCACGACGTACACGCTGATGATGGAGCTTTCGTCTTCAACGTCCACGTTCTACAAGAAGCGGGCGGGGACGACGTACCCGCTGGTCGAGCGGCTGATCAAGAATGGCTATCTTGACCAGTCGTCGGAAACGGGGGCGAGGGGCGAGCGGCTGGTCGAAATCACGGACACAGGCCTTACTGCCGTGAGCGGCTGGCTCACCGGGCCGATCGAGTTTGGCGAGGCGGCGCACACGGTGGACTTCCTACGCCTGCGGACCTTCTATTTGGGGGCGATTCCGCCTGCGGATCGGGTGGCGTTTTTGGACGGATCGATCGAACAGTTGCGGGCTCATGAGGCGTCGTGCCAGGAGGCCATTGTTCGGTATCGGGAGATGGGCGATGAGTTCAGCTCGATGGCTACCGAAGGCGTTCTGTATGAGACCCGGGCGCGGATCGCGTGGTTGACGGATTCGCGCGAGCGCTTCTTGAGCCTGCCGATGGGCAAGCCCAAGAAGTGTTAGGACGGCAAAATCCCGCGCGTTTTATACTGTGTTATGTTTCATGGAAACGTTTCTCCAGAAATTGCGGCGGGTTTATTAAAGCTAAAGGAGCGGATCGACGCGGCGAAGATCCCGCCTTCCAAGCTCGACGAATCGATCAATATCGCCACCTGGAACATCCGTGAGTTTGGCAAGAAACGGCGGTCGGAGGCGGCGATCCATTACATCGCCGAGGTCATCGGCCAGTTCGATTTGGTTGGCATGGTCGAGTTGCGCGACAACCTATCGGACCTGGGGCGTGTCATGGCGATTTTGGGACCTTATTGGAAAGTCGTGTACTCCGACATGATTCCCGATGCGGGGGGAAATCGGGAGCGAATCGCCTACCTTTACGACGAACGGGCGGCACAGTTCAACGGCCTCGCGGCCGAAGCCAACGAGCCTCGGAAGAAGAAGGGCTTTGAGTACATTTCGGAGGAGTCTTTCTGGCGTGCCCCGTATTTGGCTTCGTTCAAATCGGGAAGCTTCGACTTCATGGTCCTCACCACGCATATTCGGTGGGGCGATAGCAATGAGGCTCGGATCGGCGAACTCGGACGGCTGGCGGATTGGATCGAGGCGAAACGGACCCAGACGACGAAAGAAGACAAGGACTTGTTCGTTATGGGAGATTTTAACATTCCTTCGACCAACGACGAGATGTTTGCGGCGATCACGAAGCATGGCCTGGAGATGCCGCACGCACTGCAGAAGATGACGTTTGGGAGCAACCTCGAGAAGAACAAGCGGTACGACCAGATTCTGCACCACCCGATCTACCCCGAAAACTTCACGAACTTTGGCGGTGTGCTGGACTTCTATGTCGATGAAGCGCACATCCCCGAGCTGTTTCCGGGTGGAATGTCGAAGCTGGACTTCACGTTCCAGATGTCCGATCACCTGCCGCTTTGGATTCAGGTGAATACGGACATCGACGGGTTCAAGCTAGAGCAGATTATTCAGAACAGCTAGCGTCGCGGCTCGAAATAGACGCCGATGTCCGCGATGTGCGGGGTGTCCTGGGCGGCTTCGATGGAGAGGCGAATCTTCATCGTGCGGACGGATGGGATCGCGTGCATCTGCACTCGGCTTGGGGTTGAGCCGCTGGCGAGTTCGACCCACTGCCGTCCATCCCATCGCTCGAATTTGTACGACTTGATGCGGCTCTTCTTGTAGTCATCGAATTTGCCCACCGGCTCGACGAGGACGAGGGTGTTGAGGTCGGTCGGACGCTTGAAGGTGATTTCCAGCCAGCCCTCCGAGTAGCCGCTTTCGAGGTACCAGGTGGTGCTGAATTTGCCATCGTTGGCAAAGTCCGGCCCGTAGGTGTCGGGCGAGATGTTGGCGTGGATGATCTGGCCGGTGGCGAGGTTGGGGGTCGTGATGACGAGAGCAGGGTCGACCCTGGGTGCAGGGCCGGGATGATGCCACGCCTCGCCGATTTCCTTCAGGCGAGCGACGACGTTCGGGGCAAGACGGCCCTCGCGGTTGGGCGGCGCGTTGAGGATGAGGTTGCAGTGCCGCTCGTTCTGCGGCTTCAGCCACTCCTCCACGATGCGGTGCGTCGGCTTCAGTTCGGCGTTTTCGTCGCCCTGCTTCCAGAACCAGCCATCGGTGAGGGTGACGCACGATTGAGCGGGGATGGAACTGTCTCCGGGGAGGGCCTGGCCCGCGTTCTGCTCGAACGCTTTGATGTCGGAGTAGTAGAGCGCCGAGTCTGGGTACTGGCTGGCATTGAGTTCGGAGATGAGGCAGTTGGGCTGGAGTCGCTTGACCAGCGCGTAGATTTCGTGGAACGGGACCTCGCTGTAGGGGATGCGGCTCCAGGGGGCGTCCCAGCCGTCAAAGATCAGCACGTCGATCTCGCCGTAGTTGGTCAGGAGTTCGGTTAGCTGGTCTTTGATGAGCTTGATTTTGGCCGGGTTGACGTTGAAGTGGCGGATGTCGTTGCGCAGGTCGAGGATGGAGAAGTAGAGTCCGACGGTGAGTCCGGCGCGGCGGAAGGAGTCGGCGTAGGCCTTGACCACGTCGATCTTCTTGGGCGTCTGGAGGATGCTGGCGACCTTGGTTTTGGTGGGCCAAATACAGAAGCCGTCGTGGTGTTTGGTGGTCAGACAGGCGTAGGTCATGCCGGCGGATTTGGCCGCCGCCGCCCACTGATCGGTGTCCAGATTGGTAGGGTCGAACGCCTTCACGGGGCCGGTTGGGTCGCCCCACTCGCGGTCCTGGAAGGTGGCCATGTTGAAGTGGAGGAACATGCCGAAGCGGAGGTCGACGAATCGTTGCTGAAGCTGATGGAGCGGGGTGTCCTCGTGGTAAGGCGTCATCATCGGCGTGACCTCTTTGGGCGCGAACAAGTGGGTGGGTAGAGCGGCGCTGGCGGCAAGACCGGCGATGGATTGGCAGACTTCTCTCCTGGTAGGCATGGCAACAAACTCTCTTTAGTGTGCGATGGATTTGAGCTTAATCAGATTGGTTCATCTCTTCATTAGTGGTATAAAATCGCAATGTCGATCTTGCTGGATGTTCCGCTGACTGAGCCACCGGAGATCGTGGCGATGGGGCGTAACGCGCACGGCTTTGAACCGGTGGATCGCTACTGTTTGCCAGACCTGTGGAGCCTGCACCTGTACGGCTACGAGGCGCGGGTGCGGGTGGACGAGCGGGAGTTCGAGGTCCGTCCGGGTTCGATCGGCCTGACGCCGCCGGGTTCGACGCTGGAGACGCACTACCGCGGGATTTCGGTGCATATCTACGTGCACTTTCGGGCACACGGCGACTCGCGGTTGCTTCCGATGATGCACGATTTGGGAGATCGATACGACGAGATCTATCGCCGCTTGTACGCCGCCCATCGCTTCCAGGAGCGAGAACCTCGGCGCGTTGCCTCGTGCCTGTGGGACGTGTTGTGGGACCTGACCGACGTTGGCCGGGTTGACGACCACCCGGCGGTTGGACATCCGGCAGTCATGGCCGCGGTCGAGAGGATTTCGAAGCGGCTTTCTGAGCCGATTTCGGTCGAGGCGCTGGCCGAGGAGGTCGGAGTCTCGACCAGCTATCTGGCGAAGTTGTTTCGGGCAACGTATGGCGAGACGGTGGTGGCGTTCATCCGCCGTCAGCGGGTGGAGCGGGCGATCCACTTGCTCCAGCGCTCGACTTTGCCGATCAAGGCGGTGGCGGCTTCGGTGGGCATTCCCGACCTCCAGCACTTCAATAAGCTGATTCGGAGCGAAACGGGGTTGAGTCCGCGGGGTCTTCGCGAGAGCCGAGCCAAATAGTTCGTATTAGAAGTGCCACTCGCCGTGCTTGACGAGCTTTCTTAGGCCATCTAGTGATCCGCAGAGGTTGGCCCGAGGTTGGATGGCGACGTCGGGGACGTCGTCGCGGAAGACGTCGGCCCATGTCTTGAGGCAGTCGTAGCCCATGACCTTTTCGATAGTGGGATCGAGAAGGCCCGCGACCATGACAGCTTGCGAGGCGAGCGGCCCACGACCGATGATCGCCACGTGCTTGCCGTGCTTTCGCATGGCTTCGGCGGCGCGGACGATCTGCCAGCCGCCGGTGAATGCCACCGACCGTCCGGCGTAAACTGGGTAACGAAGGTCGAAGCCAGTCAGTTCGCCCGTCCCCAAGATGTCGAGGAAGAGGGTGTTTGGCGGCATGGCGGGCATGCTCGCCATCTCGGTCGCCTTGCCGTGGTCGGCAACAACAATCGTTGCCCAATCGCTGTTCTTTCCGTCGGAAACGAGGATGCCGGGCGTGATGAGGCCAGGTTCGGATTCGAACGACACGGAACGGGTTTGGGACGTGCCGTTTTCATGCCAATGCATGTCGGTTTTGGGCGGTCGGCCACCGTTGACCGAAATGAATTCCTCCAGCGCGGTCGCCTTTGGCGCGTTCGAGAGAGACTCCATCGAGAGGTCGCGCATGGTGCGCTCGCCGTCGAGCGGAGGATCGAGAACAAGGAGTTGGTGGTCCTGGGGATCGATGGCTTGGAGGGCCGGTTGCGGCACCGGCGAACCGTCGCCTTCACTCTTCAGATACTTATTGAAGAAGCCAATCGACGACTCGCGCATGAGTTGGTTGTAGTCGTGTCCTCCGGCGTAGATTTGGCCGTACACGTCGTCCTGCTTTCCGAACAGCGTCCACGCTTCCTTGAGCTTTTTGACGGTTAGGCGAGTGGCGTCGGGCGGAAATTCGCCGTCCTGCTCGGCTCCCATAATGTACACAGGCTTCGGGGCTTGGATCGCCATGACATCCGACCGATCGCCGATCTGCGACGTGGCGGGGACGTGGTTGCACAGGCATCCGTTGTCGGGGGCAAGCTCCATGCTCGCCATGTACACAACGGGCACGGCGGCCTTGTAGCGATCATCGGCGGCGAACGTGTACAGCGTGGCTAGGCCGCCGCCGGACGCGCCGGTCAAGCCGATCCGCGACATGTCCGTATCGGGGCGCGTCGCCATGTAGTCGAGGGCGCGCATGGCGTCCCACACATAGTATCCGGTGGTGTTTGCGCCTCCTTGCACCAGTTTGAAATCGTTGTGGTTACCTTCGGCTCGCCTCTCGATGAGGCTGTTTCCTTCAAAGCTCCAGCCGGGGCTGTCGATGGCGATGGCGACGTAGCCCTGCAGGGCCTGGAAGGCGCACCGAAGCTGGATGCGGTCTTCGTCTTTCTTGTGGGCCCAGTGGCCATTGACGTTGACGATGACGGGGTAGCGAGCCTTGGCGAAGCGGTCGGGCACGTACACGTGGGCGGTCACATAGAACTTCGGACGACTCTCGAAGACCACCTTTTCGATGTGGTAGCCCGCGCGGGCGATGGTGCCGGTGACGCGCGCATTCAGCGGCGTTCTCGGTGGCATCGGGTCCAAGCCCAGCGACCGCATCAGCTCCTTCTTGCGCTCGACGCGAACTCTTTTGAAGGCGGTGAGGTTGGGCGGAGTTGGCCGCTTGGCCATCTGGATGACTTGGTTGCGGACGAATTTTTGGGCGATCGCCTGCCCTTGGCCTTCGAGGACGTCGTCGTTCATGGTCGGACCTGGGATGGGGGTAAAGCTATCCATACCTTGCTCCTGGGCGATGGCTTCGCCGAGGGTTACAAAAGGTATGTCGTGGGAGTTCATGAGGTCGGGATGGCACGAACTTGTGTACGCGCCGCCCTCGCTGCAACTGTCGATCAGGACGGTGGGCTTTTGCTTGCCGCCAAGGCTGAGGAGTTTAACAAAGTCGATGGCGGCGTTGGGCAGGTGCATGTTCTGCATTAGGCGAGCGGTGGTGATCCAGATTTCGCCCTGACCGTACTTGAGTCGGGCGAGGCCCCCGTTGCCGAAGATGTCCCAGCCGTCGCTGGCGGCGAACCGTTGCCACATCGCGCCAGGGAATGCGGCCCTGACAAGGCCGAGTTGGTCGCCGGGATCGAAGGTGTCGCTTTGTCCGGCCTCGACGCGGAGCGGCTTGGGGAGCCAGTCGAGTTGGAACTTGCCGAAGTCCTGCTGGAGGATCACGAGCTTCATGCCTTTGCTCACTGGCTCGAGCAGTTTTCGCTTGATCGACTTGCTGAACTGGAGGAAGTTCTGCGCCCGCGAGCCGATGAGGATCGCGCCGAATTTGTCGGGGGTGATGATGGACGGCTTGAGGTAGGTCATCGCCTCGCTGGCGTTGTAGATTTGCGGCGTTGGTCCGGGGAGCGAGGGGACGACAAGGTAAGGAGTATTCAAATCCGCGTCTGGAATCTGGATGCCAAGGCCGTCATAGTAGACCTCAGCCGAGATTGCATGGCCGAATCGCTCACGTCGAAAAGTAGCTTCGAAGTGGTCATCTACTTTGACCATGGGTATTCGATGAAAGAATGTTGAGCTTGGCAGTGGCTTGATCTTAAGGAATGCCTTTTCGGCGCTAAAGGTGGGAGAAGTTATACACCGAATCATGCTTCCTTCGACCTTCCAATTCAAACTGGAATTGTCAGGAAAGTACGTTATGTGTTCAATCTCCTTAAGCTTTAGTTCAGGTTTGGTAGGAAAATTTTGGCCACGCTGCGGCTCGGGAAACTTGGCCACCTCGGCCTGAACCTTTTTGAATTCTTCTGCCCAAGTAAAGGTGTTGGTGTGCATGCGAAGGCGCTCTGTAAAAGGCCGGTAGTAGGTATTCGCTGCGATTTGACCATAAGAGGTAAGAGCCCGTTGATACTCCTTAAAGGTTATTAAGCGGTCCTCAAAGTAGGGAGATACAGAACTTGTAGCACCTTTAACTCTAGCCTCGTAGTAGTTAGTCAACGCAAGTTCAAGGCCGAGGGCATTTGCAACCTCTTTAGCACGTGAATTCTTTGGCTTTGGCTGATAATCAGTCAGCCAACCTCCATATCCTGCCGAAAAATATCGAGCGTCGAGCCCATCGGTTGCCTTATTCGCAAGTGCCTCCTGCGGCGACATCGATATCGTTGAGTCAAAACCCTCGGTCGTAAGGAAGGAGTTTGTATCGCCACCCCACTCTAACTCTGGCGCATGATTGCGATGGTCGGGTCCCAGGCTGAATGCCATGTACGCTTCGGGAACCATGATGCTTGCTTCTTTCCACGCATCGACCAATTTGCCATCTTTGTCACCGAGCAATTCCTTCGCCCGAGCATCGAACACGTCGTCCGGCGTTTTGGGGTCGTAGCCCAGTCGCCCCCACGTCATCCAGTACATCTCGTCCCGCTGATGGATCCAGTCGCAGTATTTGTCGGCGGGGTTGGCCAGGTAGTAGTCGGGTTTCTTCGGGTAGTAGGCATCTTCGCCCTCGATGGTGTATCCGCTGGCGGTGCCGATCTTCATCTCGCCGATGGTGCGGCGTACCCACTGCGGGTTGTAGAAAGGAAAGATTCGGTGGGTGCCGTTGGCTCGCACCTGCCACACGATCTTGTACGGCTCGCTGGGCCAGTTGCCGCCGCCCGTCGCGGGATTTCCGGGCCACGTCTTCACGCCTTTCGCGCCGGAATCGCTGAGGTAGTCCTCGTAGGAGTAGCTGTACCAGTTGGCCATGCGCCCGCCGGCGACCATGTAGGGCGCGCCCCACTGCTCGCCGTTGTATTTGATCTCGACGGTGAAATCCTTACTTGCCCTAGCGAGAGGGAGCACTCGTTGTTTGCGGGTGATCCAGCTTCGGGTGACGATGGGAATATGTCGGCCGCTGGCTTTGACGGCCTCGTCGTAGCATCGGAAAAACGACTCGCTCCGCCCGCTTTCGCCGATGCGGTAGCCGATGGCGTCGAGGCCGGGTGCACGGCGGATCATCTGCTCGACGACCTCCTTGGTGTACTTGTAGATGTTCGCCTCGCTGGCGTCGTAGCCCGGATTCGGGTTCTGGGGAATCTTGAGGTTGGCTTCGTAGGCCATCAGGCTGACCCTGATGCCGCGCGCGTGGGCCATGTCGATGACGTGGTTGAGCTGGCGGAGGTCCTGATCCTTGACGCTTTGGGTGACCCCGACCTTGGGGAACGATGGGCTGGTGACGAAGTAGGCGTAGAGATTGGGGGCGTTGGTGACGCTGATGTCCCACGCGCCGTGGATGTCGAGCCAGTTGAGGCGTGCGTGCGCCATCTGGTCCAGCAAGGTGGTCCAATAGTTCTCGTTTTGGAACCACCAGCGGTTGGGGTCAGTCAGGGCGGCGGGGTCGAAGTCGGTGTCGTTCTTGGCGTAGTTCCAGGGGAGGGTGAGGAAGAGGTTCAGGCCACGGTCCTTGAGGAACGGCTGGTTTTTGACGCTGGTCTGCCAGGCCATGTCGCCTTGTTGATGAAGGCGCTCGGCGAATTCGAACGCGCCGTACATCGCGCCGACCGGGTCGCTCCCGACGATGCGGACCTTTCCATTCTTGGCGGCGATCTCGTAGGATTCCTTCTCGCCACCGCTTTTGACCTCAATGGAGACGTTTTGGGCTCGGTCTTTGGCCTCGCGAGCGACCTCGGCGCGAGCGAAGTCGAGCGGGGTCTTGGGTTGAAGCGTGATGAGAAGCGCGGCGGCGAGCATCCTAGGGCGTATGGTAATCCTTTTTCGGGGGGAGGGCAAGGTCTGGCGTCAGGGCGAGTGCGAGTGCGAGCGCAGGGCGTCCAGTTGAAAAACTGCCAAGGTCCAATTGGCCATGCCAGATTAGCGAGTCCGGAGAGTGTTGAAAGCGCGGATCAATCTACGCACTCCCGCATGGGCTAATCTCCATTACTCGGCTTGCCCAACAGCCGCCATCGCTGGCGAACCCAGTTCGAACAAGAACTCGTCTTTGAACCGGAAGCCCCAGCCCGGCGAGGTATGCGGGTAAGCCATCCCGTCCTCGACCCTGATCGGGTGGTCGATCAGCCCGTCCACCCAGTCGAGAATCTCGGCCCCGCGCCCGTTGGGCACCGTCATCAGGAGCGGTACGTGGTACTGCTTGTAGAAGTGCGGCACGATCGGGATGTTGTTCGCCTGGCAGAGGTCGGCGGAGTCACGCCACGCTTCCACGCTTCCCAGGCGGAAGAGGTCGGGTTGCCACAGGTCCACCGCGTCCCGAAGGATCAACTCGCGAAGCGCCACCGTGCTGAATTCGCGTTTGCCGATGGCCAGCGAAATGCCGGTTGTCTGCCCCAATTGGCGATATCCCTCGAAGTCGGTGTGGGGCAACGGCTCCTCGAACCAGGTGATGCGGAGCGGCATCGCCGCCTGCGCCAACTTCGTCGCCGTGCTCACGCTCAGGCCCTGGTTGGCATCCATCATGATGTCCACGTCCGGCCCGACCGCTTCGCGGACGAGGTGCAGACGTTCGATGTCGCGCTCGATGTCGGCCGATCCAACCCGCATCTTCAGGCCATGAAAACCCCGCGCCACCAGGCTTGAAGCCTCAGAAATTAACTCCTCATTGGAATAGGAAAGCCAGCCGCCGCTCGCATAAACCGGCACTCTGTCCCGGTGGACGTTGAACATCTGCCAGACCGGCTTTTCGACGGCCCGCGCCCGTGCATCCCACATCGCGGTATTGATCGCCGCCAGCGCCCATCGATTGATGCCGGTATTGCCGAAATATTCAGCTTGGCTCTCGTAGAACTGGATGAATTCCCTCGTTTGGTGAACGTCCCAACCGACGACCAGGTCGGTGGCATCGCGCAACGCTCCAAGGATCGCGTGAGGCGAATAGTGAAACGCCAGCATGTACGACTCGCCCACGATTCCGCTCTCTAGGTGGATCCGCGTGACGATGAAGGCGATTTCGGGAAATTCGTGGGTGCTGTCGCTAATCGGACGCGACAGCGGCGACACGGCCTTATAAAGACTGACCCCACGTATTCTCATCGGTGCTCACCCAAGCAATAGAATAACTTTATACTAACACGCAAACTGCCATGAGCCACCTCGCAATCGAACCTATTCGCACCGCATTGGTGCTCATCGATTTTCAACACCTGAATGTGAATCGCCCGTTGGTCCCTCTTTCGGGTGCCGAAATCGTGGCGAACGGGGCGCGCTTGGCATCGGCGGTACGAGAATCTGGGGGCACGGTGGTGTACGTTCGCGTGTTGGTGGGCGAGATATTTCGACCGCCGGTGGATGTGGAACGACCACGATTTTCGGAGCTTCCGCCGGACGCCTGCGATATTGTTCCCGAGGCAGGAATGCAGGAGGGCGACTTGCTCGTGACCAAGCGTCAGTGGTGCGCGTTTTACGCCACCGAACTCGACCAGCACCTTCGGCGGCGCAATGTGAAGACGATCCTGTTTGGAGGGATCGCGACCAATTTTGGGGTGGAATCGACAGCGCGCGGGGCGCTCGACCGCGACTACGAAGTGGTGTTTGCATCCGACGCAATGTCCAGCCTCAATGCCGAAATGCATGACTTTTCGATCACCCGGGTTTTCCCCATGATCGGGCGAGTTCGGACCACCGACGAGATTATCGAGGCGCTGAAATGATCGCAGTCGCCCTTGCTCTCACCCTGTGGCAGACGCCGCTTTACGAAAGGGAGGACCGGAAAATCGAAGGGTGGTCGGTTCACATCCGTAAAGAGCTTTTGCGCGACGAAAAGGACCTGACCGAGAAGGCGCTGACGATGATCGGCGACCAACTGAAGAAGATCAAGCAGGTGGTGCCGAAGGCCGCGGTGGCCGAGTTGCAAAAGGTTCCGCTCTGGCTATCGCCAGAGTATCCGGGCATCGTTCCGAGGGCTGAATATCATCCTGGTGCGCAATGGCTGAAGGAGCATGGTCGCGACCCGATCATGGCCAAAGGAATAGAGTTCACCAACATCCGAATCTTTGCCGCTGAGGTGAAGCGGATGCCGATCTTCGTGCTCCACGAACTCGCGCACGCCTACCATGATCGGGTTCTGGGCTTTGATGATCCGCGCATCAAGATGGCATTTGAGCATGCTCAGTCGAGTGGTAAGTACGACCACGTCCTTCGGTCCGACGGCAAAACGGCGAAGGCGTACGCGATGACGAATGAGCGCGAGTACTTCGCCGAGGGCACCGAGTCGTACTTTGGGCGCAATGATTTCTATCCGTTCGACCGCAAGGACCTGAAGGAAGCCGACCCCGAGCTTTTCGGCATCATGCAGGCGGTGTGGACAAAGCCGAAAGGCTAGGCTGCGTCGTATTGCGGGAGTTCGTTGACGGCGCGAAGGTCGAGGGCAAAGGTCGTCCCTTCTGGGCTCGTGCGAAGCAACATGAGGTCTCCGCCCATCAGGTGGGCGAGGTTTCTCGACAACGCAAGTCCCAATCCCGTGCCCTCGGCCGACTGGTCTCCCAATCGCTCGAACGGGGCAAAGAGTCGTGAGACATGCTCGCCGGGGATGCCTTGGCCCGTGTCTTCGATCTCGAGGCGGAACGTCTCGGCGTCGAGCATCGAACATCGAATCGAGATTTCGCCATCTGGTCGGTTGTACTTCACGGCATTTGAAAGTAGGTTTAGCGTCACCTGCAAGAGGCGCTGCTGATCGGCGTGAACCGCCAGGTCTTCGAGTGGCGTTTGACAAAGCCGGAAGGCCACGCCGCGCTGGGCGGCGATGGGG
Source organism: Armatimonadota bacterium (assembly GCA_016125185.1). Taxonomy (NCBI): domain Bacteria; kingdom Bacillati; phylum Armatimonadota; species Armatimonadota bacterium. The sequence goes on from WGMG01000004.1 coordinate 249,101, forward strand.
CGGACCATCGAGACGGCATGCTCAATGACGGGCTTGACGAGCACCGGCTCAACTTCGACGCTCAGCTTTCCAGATTCGATCTTGGCCAAATCGAGGATTTCGTTCACGAGGTCGAGTAGATGCTGGCCACCCTTCAAAATCGCCTCGGCGCTGTCGACCGTCTTGGGATCGGGCGCTCGCATCTGCAAGAGTTGGGCGAAGCCGATAACGGCATTCAACGGCGTACGAAGTTCGTGGCTCATGTGCGACAGGAATTCGCTCTTGGCCGCGTTGGCCTGTTTGGCCTCCTCGATAGCCTGCGTGAGTTCGAGAGTCCGAATTCGGACCGCCTCCTCAAGGTTCTCGTTCAGTTGGCCCAATTCGGCGCGCTTGGCCACGTTTGCTTTCAGTACCTTGCGAAAGGCGTCGGCCAAATCCGACAGTTCGTCGTTGCCTTTCAGGTGTACCAGGTCCGGTTCTTGCGAGTTTCCGATCGACCAAGTAAGCCGACGAAGCCGTCGAACAATGAAGAAGTCGATGACAAAGAAGAACGCGGCGCTCAGGACTAGCGTACCAATCACCAGCCATCGGAAAAGTTCATGGAAGGTTTCGATTCCCTGGGCGTGAAAGTTGCGCTGAACGGCGATGCGCTGGACCCAGATGGGTTGTCCATGCTCGTCTTTAACCGTGTAGTAAGCATAGGCGACGTCGGGCGAAACGTAGGTCAGCGTGTAGGGTGTATCGCCAGCGGTATCGCTGACCGACTTCTTAAAATTGGGCCGAACCAGAGCCTCGGCAATGGATACGTCCGTGATCTGAACCTTCAGACTCTGCGAAATCTTGGCGAAATCGGTGGAGGTCATGTACTGGCCCCAGACCAGCCAGCCCACGCTCTTGCCGGTGCCATTCGTCTTGGTGATCGGGCGGATCGTGACGTTGAGGGGGAAACCTTGGTGCTTGAGGGTGAGGGCTTTGCGGGCCGCAAACTTCTGAAGGCCGGCGGGCGACGTTAGGTCCAACTCCGAAATCAGTTGGTCTACGGTCGGCTTTGGCACGCCAGCTATTCGTGGGGCTGCCGACGCACTCACGATCTTTCCGTCGTTGCGGACATAGATCATCAAGTCGATTTTGTTCGAGGCGACCTCGCTTGGTCCCAGGTTCGTCTTGGCGAACGTGGCATTGCCGTCCTGAACGTACTGGTAAGAATCGTCCCAGCAGGACCAGTCGAAAAGGCGTTCGTAGAGGAGTGTTCTCAGTTGTTTGTCGGCGTTGGCTACCCGTTCGACGTTGAGGCGAACGTCATTTGCTTCCATCCGGGCATAGCTACCCATCAGGATGTTCCGAGAGCAGGTGTAGATGGTCGTTCCCAACAGAATAAGCGACACGACAACCGCAAGCAAAACCTTAGCCCGTATGCCTAACCGCAATCGCATTTCCGTCCCTAGAAGCCGAATGAATCCGCACTACAGAACGTTCTCGTGCAGAATTCGATGGGTTAATTGTTGGTTCCCGAATGGTCATTCCCCACAAAGAATGGTTTAAGGTTCAAAACCTAGTATTAGATCAATCGCAGCAGGTGGAGCGATAGGATCAGCGCGTACCCAAGAAAGACAAAGGTGAAGAGGCAATTGAGCAAAATGTGGCCGATTTGCATAAATGGACCTCGCGGCCAATCCTCCGTGCGGAAGTAGAACGCATCGGTCACCAGACGGAATCCCCAGAATAGGCAGATGACGGTGGAGATCGCCACTCCGGCTCGTGTGCCGTGGAGGATGTCGTCGCGGAGGACCAGGGTTAGCACGCCCCAAGCGACGATGGTGAAGACGATGAACGACCCGTATGTCCACATCAGCTTTTGATTGAATGGGCCAAGCCGAGGAAGCTCTTCGCGCCAGCGGAGGCGGCCCGGTACTTGGAAGCTGGCGAGCAGCACGAGCAACTGGGCGACGCCGAGGCCGATGATGAGGATCGAAACGGCTCGCTCGACGCCAATCGCGATGAGGCGATCATGCGTCCATTGGACGAACGGAACGATGATTGCGGCGCGGAAGGCCTGATGGAAGAGCAAGGGAAGCGGCCCAAGCACTACCGCCGCGACCCAAAGCGGACCCCGGAACGGGAGGCGACGTTCGATCAGAACCAAGAGACCTTGCAAGGCGAAGTAGGCCAGCGGCCCACCCCAGCCCGCTCCTGCCGGATAGCTGATGGCGAGTTCGTGGAGGATGCCGGAAATGAGAAACGTGCCGAAGATTGCGCCGCGTACGCCGACGGTTCGGGTGAGGAACGGAGTGAAGAAGATTCGATTCATTTCGACGAATGGCCGGTTCCATCGACGGGACCAAAAGTCGAGAAGTGAGGTCGAGCGCCACGGCGCGTCGAATAGCGGACGAACCTTCCAGCCGAAGGCCCTTGCGACTTCGGTCAGGGCATCTGAAAAGCCAAGATGAACCGCAAGGAGAATGGCGGCGATGGCCAACCAACCGAATGAAAAGTTCGGGGCGAGCCCGGCTAGAAGGAGGAACCCACCGACCCCGACAAATAACCGAACCATGCCAAAGCCAAACCGTCGACCGTCCTCGACGAAAGGCACTCGCGCGGCCAAGAAGGGCCGCGCATCGATACCGGGCCAGGCCAATAGGTACGCGAGCTTGCCCAGCCAAGGTCCGGTTCGAAGTTCATCGCGGGGATGGAGCAGAAGTGCGGCGACCTTGAATGCGAACAGCAAAACCAGGCTGGTCAGTGCGAGTCGAGCTGATGGGCCGAGAGCGTTTCGGCTAGCTATCGCGGCTCCAACCACCAAGCACGGAAGGGCAAAAGCGAGACCGGATCGCGCGGACCTCGAACGGATGGAAAAGGCGAAAAACCATGCCGAAAGAAGTGTTGCTAGCGATCCGGTCGCGAGGATCGGCCATTGAAGCTCGAGTCCCATACTGATGGTGTACCACAGAAATGGACAAAAGTTATAGAAATTTCAATAATTTCTGAAATCTAGCCCTTTTCAGCTTGTTCGAAGGCTTCGTGGAAGCTGACGAGCGTACTGTCGGCGACGTCCGAGACCGCGATGTAGGTCATGCCTTCGTGCTTCCATTCGTTGAAATGGTAGCCATTGAGGCCGCCGGTGTCCACCGTTCGATTGGAATTGAAAACATAGAGGTTCACAACGTGCTTCTGGTACCCGTAAACGTAGACGGGCACGGTCTGACGGTCCACGTAGTCCAGCCGTCCGCCCTTCAACTCGAAGCCTTTGTCCTTCAGGTCGTACGGGGTAGGCGAGTAGTCGATCTTCCCGATGAACCACGGCTTGACCGTGTGACGGTCGCTGGACACCACATCAATGAGATGGTTACCCTGGAGTGACCGGGTGTGACTGGCGATGAGATCGTCGGCAAACCCTGGCGAAGCGGGGAGCGTCAATCGTCCCACATAGAACGCGGCGAGCATTCCAGCGAAGGCGACCACCGGCCATGGGTTCCACGAAATTCGCGGTCGCGGCCGGACCGACTGGCGCAAAGAATCGGGTGCCGAAAGGCGAACGCCGTTTATTAGGCCGGAAAGCGAGCTCAATTCAGCTAACGCCTCTGAACAGCCCGCGCAGGTTTCCAGGTGCTGCTCAATCGCGCGTGACTCGGTCAGCCCAAGTTCGCCGTCGTGATACGCGCTGAGCAAGGGTCGTACGTCGTCGCAGGTCATGTGCTTGCCTCCAATCGTTGCTTCAGTTGGGCGATAAGTTGCGCCCGCGCCCGCGATAGCCTCGACATCACCGTGCCGATCGGAACCTCCAGCACGGTCGCAATCTCGTGGTAGTTCATCTCTTCAAACTCCCGCAGGACCAGGATTTCGCGGTACTCCATCGGCAGTCGCCCCAACTCCTCCCGAACCATTTCGTGACTGGCCGCGCGGAGGGCGGCATTGTCGGGCCGATTCGTCTGTTCGCTCTCATGCTGATCTAGGTCCTCGGTCGCCATTGGCTCTGGCATTCTCTTTCGTTTTTCGAGATGCCGCAGGCAGGTGTTCTTCACGATCTTAAAAAACCACGCCCGGCTATCCTCTCCGCGAAACGATCCGAACGACTTGTAGGCTTTCAACACCGCCTCCTGTACTGCGTCTTCGGCATCCTGCGGATTCCCCATATAGGAATGCGCCAAGTTGTAGGCGCCATCGAGGCGTCTCATGATTTGCCACTCGAAGAGTTGGTCATGGCTCCGCATAGGTCGGATTGGCTTGAGGCTACCCACTCATGCCATCGGGGGCCTCAAGAGACGACCACTTTGCCCACCATGTGGGCATGGAGCGAGCAGTAATATTCGAAGGTTCCGCCCTTGCGGAAGGCGAACTCGAACGTGTCGCCGGTATCCAGAACCTTCGACCGAAAGAGTCCATCCTTATGAACCACGGTATGAGGGATGTCATCCCGGTTGGTCCAAACCACCCCCGATCCGGCGGTTACCCCAAGGGAGGTTGGGCTGAAAGTGAAATTTTCGATGGAGACGGAGTTCGACGCAGCATCGGTGTCCTTCAGCGTCGAATCGACGATGGCAAGATGGCTGTCGTGCTCCATGTAGTGAACCGAAGTCAGACCAAGGAGTCCTCGAAGCTCGCTGGCGGGCACGATCATCGGGCCAGGACCCTTGGCTTGACCGGGTTTGGGCTGGGGAAAAGCGGTAGAGCAGGCGGTATGGAAAGTCATGTTGCCCTCCACTTTCTGCATCGTTTGGTGGATGTGGCCGTTAAGGACCGTGACCGATCCGAATCGCTTCAGCAGTTCGAGAGCGCGGGTGCCGTCGTCGGTCCCCCATCCCCATTCGGGATAGACGGTCCAAAGCGGTACGTGGGCGAATACGACGATTGGCGTGCTCGACGAGAGACTCTGAACATCTTTGGCTAGCCAATCCAGTTGGGCTTCGCCCAACTGGCCCATGCCGCCCGGCTTCAAGTTCATTACGTTCACCAAGGCGATGAAATGGACACCGTGATGGTCAAAGCTGTACCAACCGTCGCCAAGCGCCTTTTTGCCGTACCGCTCGCGGTAGTTCTTGCCGTTGTCGACCAAAATGTCGTGCTCGCCGGGAACAAAGAATCGCTCGCCGACGCGGACGTCCTTCAATATCTGGTCGAGGGCGTCGAACTCCTCGTCCTTCGATAGGTGCGAAAGGTCGCCGGTGTGAATCAGAAGATCGGGTTTGGCGTCTGCGCCATTGATTTTGCCGACGGCGGCCTGAAGCGTGCCGAGGACGTCCTTGTTGGCGTCCTTGCTGAAGCCGATGTGGCTGTCGCTGATCTGGACAAACGAGAAGGAAGACTCGGCCATCATCGCGCCCGCCGCCTTGGCGACGTTCTGATCGAGGGCGATCTGGGAGAGATTGAAAGACCGGGGAATTCCGCCGACCATGCCGAATAGCACGCCCGAACCCGCCCATGCCATGCACTTGAGAAAGCCTCGCCGGTCGATGTCGTCGTCCTGGCGAACGGCCTCAAAAATTTCGTTCATGCTCTTCCAATCCGCATGGGGTCGGGTTTATTCCCATTGCGCGAAATTCCCGGCAAAAGTTCGAGGCTCCGGGACGCGAGATTTGTCAAAAACGGGACTCAATTAGGTTCAAACCCCGGGACCAAAGGGTGGGGGTGGGAAACAGCCCGCTGCTCGCGAGAGTCAAAAGGAGAAAGGCTAGAAGCCTAGGAGGAAAACCCATGAACAGCTTGAAAATGATGAAAACAGGGAAGGTCCTTGGCCTTGCTACTCTCGCCGCGATGGCCGCAGTTGGCCAGGCGAGCAACATCTACGTTTCCGTGGATGGACAGCGAGTCAACTTTGAAGGAACAGAGCCGACGATGATGGATAACCACGTGATGGTTCCGCTTCGAGGCGTGTTTGAAAAAATGGGTGCGACTGTCGATTGGGACGGTGCCGACCGCACCGTCATGGCTCAACGAGCCAACACCCGCGTCGAACTTCGCATCAACAGCACCGAGGCTTACGTCAATGGTAAGGCTGTGGCCGTCAACTATCCGGCGGTCATGGTCGGCGGTTCGACCCTGGTGCCAATTCGATTCATCAGCGAATCGCTGGGCGCCTACGTCGACTGGGACGAAGCTTCCAACACCGTCATGATCGACACGACCGGCAACGGCAATGGGGCGATCAATACGGCGGGCGAAAAGTTCTCGGAGCCGTCTTATGTTCTTTCCGTTCAGCCGAAAGGCAGCGTGCTGCCGCTGAAGTTGGACAACCGAATCTCGTCGGACGACGCCAAGAAAGGTGACAAGTTTACGGCGACGGTCGATACCAACGGTGGCAATGACTACTTCGGCCTGCCAGAAGGCACTCGCGTCGAGGGTCATGTCAACTTTGCGCAGGCGAAGAAGGGCGATACTCCGGGCGTGCTCGGACTCGACTTCGACTCGATCATCATGCAGGATGGACGACACATTCCGATCCAGGCTTCGCTGATCGGCCTCGATAAGAAGAGCGTCACGAACGAAGACGGACGCTTGATCGCCAACAAGAACGACACCAAAGACGACATGAAATATGTCGGAACCGGTGCAGGCGCAGGTGCGCTGATCGCGCTGGTCACGAAAGGCAATGTCGTCACGAGCAGTCTGATCGGTGGCGCCCTTGGTTACCTGTACCAAAAGTATGTCGGTAGCAAGCAGGATGTCAACAACGTGGTCCTCGACCGTGGAACGCCGATCGGTATGCGATTCGACCAGGAAGAACGAATCAAGGTTTACAACAACTAACCAACCGGTCGATCATGCGAAATGCTCCTCCCATGTATGGGGGGAGCATCGCTTTTTGTCAGGGTAAAAAGCCGAACCAGCCCGGTTCATTGACGCGAAGCAGGCCGAAGAAGTTGGAGAGGCTTCGTGAGTGAGCCATCTCTTTGTCGTGGGCCACGGCCGCCTCGCCCAAAAGGATTCCGGCCTCCTCCTTTGCACTGACCGACTGATGCGACTTCTCGCGCCACTCCCACATCTTTTCGATTTCGCCGCTGGCGACCCAGAACCCGCCGCACTTCTCACACGTGTCGAGGATGATCGGCGAGTTGTACATGTAGTGGTACTGCACCAGCCGAATGTCGCAGTCGGGACAGAGCATCCGCGATTGCCCTTGCTTGGTTTGGGAGACGTGGTCGGTCGTCAGATGGTCAAGTTCGTGGAGAGACTCGGGCTTCGCGGCGAGGATTTTTCGCAGTTCGTCGGCTTCGAACCATGTTCCGCCGCACTCGGGGCAGACACTCAGGTTGAATCCATCGACGGTTTTCACCGTCATTTCACTGAGGCAATTCGGGCACTTTCGACTCATCACGTAATCCTTCGGTAACGTGACTATATCACTTGGCCGCAAAAAACGGGCGCATCCGTCGCGGGTGCGCCCGAATTGCATGTTGGGCTATACGTTAAACATCTTAGCGATCATCGGGCCGAAGATCGGCGGCTCGTAGTTCTCGCCTCGGCTAGCGGCCATTCCACCCATAATGTTGATCACAAGCGCGAATATGATGACTACCGGAAGAATAATCAAGCCGATGAGGACTGCCATTAAGATTCCCGAAATAATCGAACAAATTGTCATGGCGATTTCAAATCCGAGGGCCATCGCCGCGTGTCGCTTGGCGAACGGCTTGTCGTTCGAGATCAGGAAGATGATCAGTGGAGCAAGTAGGCCAAAAATGATGGATAGGAACCACGCGAGCATCGCGTAGGTCTTCTCGTCTTGGGTCACCATACCGCCTGCTCGAGGATAAGCGGCTGTTGGCGCGGACATAGGTGGCGTCGGAGCAGATTCGGTCGGTGCGGAAGTTGCTTCGGTTGCAGGCGTCGAAGTGGGTTCCGGAGTCGGCTCCGGGGCATCCGAGTTTGGTGGCATCTCAGACATCTTAACTTTAGGACGCAAGATAAAGCGATTTAGGCGTAAAAAAGTAAGAATCAGGTTAGAGTTGAATTCGGAGAACCTGAGAACGGTCCTGCCAAACTCGCTCGACAACCTTGCCGACGCGCGAAAGCAGATGAAGGACGCGGTCATTATCGCCCACGATTACAGCCCGCCAATCGAGGATTCCGACTTGGCGACAATGGTCGGCCAAGGCTTGAATGAGCGCGGTTCCCACGCCGGTGTTCTGCCAAGAGTCGATCACGACAATGGCGACCTCGCCGACCTTTGGATCGCGAGTATCGCGATAGACCCGCGCAACGCCGACACCCTCGCCCTCCTCGCCATCGTCGTCGATGGCCCGGCAGACATAAGCGATGTGGGTTTTGCCGTCGCACGCGGTCAGAAAGTCGAGTTCGGCATCCGTAAAAGCTCGACGATAGTGGTGGAACCGCTGGTAAAGCGTGGTCGGGCTCATTTTGCCTAAGCCGATCTGCAGATGCTCACGATCGACCGCCGAAATGGGGCGGACTCGGTAGCAACGGCCATCGGACGTGAGGGGCACGATACTCTTACTACGACGCCAAGCCCCCCATGAATCACTTAATGGGCCCCATGTCTCTTACCAGTTAAGCGTGAGCAACATGTCAACCGAACAATTTGAAGTCGTCATCGTGGGTGGAGGCACCGCCGGCGTCGATATGGCCGCCCGACTTCGCCGCCACTTTTCCCCCGCCTCGATCGCCCTCTTGGAGCCGAGCGAGCACCACTATTACCAGCCGCTTTGGACGCTGGTCGGGGGCGGCGAAGCCACGAAGGAGCAGTCGATGCACCTGGAAAAGGATGTTTTGCCCCACGACATCACGTGGATCAAGGAGCGCGCCGCCGAGTTCGTGCCGAGCGAGAATCTGGTCGTTACCGACGGTGGACGCCACCTGACATACCGATTCCTCATCGTAGCTCCAGGAATCAAGATCGACTGGGCGGCTATTCCCGGCCTGCCCGAAGCATTGAAGGATGATCCGCGTGTTTCGTCGAACTACGACTACAACCTGGCCGAGAAGACTTGGCGAGCCGTGCAGAACTTCAAAGGCGGACAAGCGCTCTTCACCCATCCGGCCACACCCGTCAAGTGCGGCGGTGCGCCGCAGAAGATCATGTACTTGGCCGAGGACTACTGGCGCATCCACGGCGTGAGACCGAACGCGAAGGTCGACGGATTCTTCTCGACCGGCGGCATCTTCCCGATTCCAGCGTACGCCAAGACCCTCAACGAGGTTCTCCAGCGCAAGGAGATCACCATGCACTTCCGCCGCGACCTGATCGAGATTCGGCCCGAGACGAGCGAAGCCGTGTTCCGCAACCTCGACGCGCCAGACGAGATCGAAACGGTCCGATACGATTTTATGCACGTGACACCGAAGATGTTCCCGCCCGATGTGGTGGCCAAGAGCCCGTTTGCGGTAGCCGATGGTCCGACCAAGGGCTGGTTTAAGGTGGACGTGAAGACCCTTCAGAACCCGGACTATCCCAGTGTCTTCGCCCTCGGCGACTCGGCCGCGCTTCCGACGAGCAAGACCGGCGCGGCCGTGCGCAAGCAGGCGGTCGTGGTGGAAAAGAACCTGATGTCGGTGATGAAGGGCGAGAGCCTGACCGCTGAGTACAACGGCTACACGTCGTGCCCGATCGTGACCGGCTATGGCAAGCTAGTGCTGGCCGAGTTTGGCTACGACGACAAGATCATGTCCAGCTTCCCGTTCGACACGACCAAGGAGCGTTGGTCGATGTATATGCTGAAGAAGCACGGCCTGCCGGTGATGTACTGGGATCTGATGATGAAGGGTTTAGCGTAGGATTTAGGGCGGAGGGCTCGCTTCGCTAGGGCAAAGGGAGCCTGTGAACGAAGTGAACAGGTGGGAATGGAATTGGCCGCCGTGAAATTGGGAATTCCACTCCCTCCTGTTTGCCTAGGGTCTGCTCACCGCTCCCTCGGCCAGCGAAGGAGAATTGGCTCCCAAGAGCCTAGCGTGGGTAGGATTTCGCTCCATTTTGGGAGTGCGAAAACCTATTTTGGCTTTGTACCTTCGAGGCGAAGAGAAAGATCAGAACCATCCTTCAACTTCCGCAACTGATAGAATAAGGCTGGGTAGTCACAATGTTGTCCACAGCCCTCGTCGCGATCCTCGCCCAGACGTCCAGCGCCCAAGACTTTGCCTTCGGTGCCGACCTGTCTTTTCTGCGCCAAGCGGAGCAGCACGGCACCGTCTTCAAAGACACCGACAAGCCGATGCCCGGCCTGCAGATTTTCCGCAACCATGGCTACAACTGGATCCGCCTTCGCATCTTCGTTGATCCCAAAACCCTTCCGAACTCGCTCGACTACACCATTGCCGAGGCCAAGGACGCCAAGAAGCTGGGCTACAAATTCCTCCTCGATTTTCACTACGCCGACGACTGGGCTGACCCCGGCAAGCAACCGATTCCCGCCGCTTGGCGTGGCCAGACCCATCGCCAGCTCACCCAAACCGTGTTTGACTACACCCGCGACACGATTCAGGCGTTCCGCGAAGCCGACGTTCTGCCCGATATGGTGCAGGTCGGAAACGAAATCATCAGCGGCATGCTGTGGCCGGACGGCAAACTCCCCGACCATTGGGACAACTTCGCGGACCTCGTCAGCGCGGGAGTTCGCGGAGTCGCGGCCGGAAGCGGAGACGGACCCAAGCCCCGCATCATGATCCACATCGACCGAGGCGGCGACATGAAGGGCACGAAGTACTTCTTCGACCATCTCAATGCGTACGGAATCCCGTACGATGTCATCGGCCAATCCTACTATCCGTGGTGGCACGGCTCGCTGATGGACCTTCGCGCGAATCTCGACTTCATGGCCAATACGTACAAGAAGGACATCATGCTAGCCGAAGTCGCGTACAATTGGCGTCCCGGCGAGTACATGCGTCACCCAGGGCCGTTCCCTGAGAGCCCGGAAGGGCAAAGGCAGTTCCTCGATGAGGTGACGCGCCTGGTGCTTGCGACGCCGAACGGCCTTGGCAAAGGCGTGTTTTGGTGGGAACCAGCGGTGGAGGGTCCGTTGCGTCGCCGAGGAATGTTCGGCGATGATGGCAACGCCCTACCGGTCGTCAGCGTCTTCGACAAGTGGACTCGGCACTAGTCTTCGTTCGCGATCGCCCGCGTGACGTGATGGTTAAAGCCCCGCAACACCAGGCGCACGTTCGGGTGCGTGATCCCATCCTCGATTCGGTCGTCGCCAGAAAGCATCTGCACCAGCACGGTTTTCCGAATTTCGTTCGAGCGATTCGGCATCGAGCCGTGGATGGTGAAGTAGTGGAAGAACACGACGTCGCCCGGCTCGGCTTCGATTGGCGTCGCCTCCTCGATCGGGTACTTCGACAGGATTTCTCCGTCCGCGTGCCCGTTCGATTGGTCCAGCCGACCTAGCTTGTGGGTGCCCGGAAAAACCCGCAGACATCCCATCTCGTCCGTCGCTTGGCTCACGTGGATGACTCCCGCGATCATCGAGTCCTTCACACTCGGAAAGTAGTCCCAGTCCTGGTGCATCGGGAACGGCGCGCCGTTTTCCGCCGGTTTTTGGAACAGTTTGGTGTGGTGGAGCACGATGTCGGGGCCTAAAATCGCCTCGGTGACGTCGAGAAAACGCTCTTGAAAGAGCGCCAACGACCAAGCCGCCGAGAATTTCTGCACGTTGTGCGTATGCGTCACGACCGTGTCGGCGACCCCCATCTTATCCATCGCCGCCCCGCCCCATCGCGCATTGGTGTTCTCGCCCGAAGCGTTCAACTGATCGACGATCCGATCGAAGTCGCGCTCAAGCTCGGCCACCTCGGTGGGCGAGAAAACGCCTTTGGCGAGGTAGTAGCCCTTCTCGAAAAATTCCTGACGAATTTCTTCGGCGGACGGTGCGACGATCGTGTTGCTCATGAGAGTAGAATAGATGAGAAATCTAACGCCTAGCCAGGCTAAAAGGCGTCAATATTCGGAGGAAAATGGACACGCCAACTTATCTGCTCACCGTTGAACCTGGCGGCATCTGCATTTTCGACCGGGAACCGACCAATTCTCAGCACAGCCACCCCTATTGGGAGATTTGTTTGGTCCTGCGTGGCACCGGCGAATACATCGAATCTGGCGCGACCTACCCGGTCGGCCCCGGCGTTCTGTTTGCGTCTCCGCCCAACGTGGTTCACGAAATCCGGTCGCCCAAAACGCGCGACCTCGAACTGTTTTTCGTCTCCTTCACGACCAAAGGCTCGCCGGGCGGCATGGGCGACGAGGACGACCTGGTGGTGGAGGCGTTTCTACGCGGGCACGAGGTTTTGCTACCCGACATGTCTAGCCTTCGGCCATTCGTCGATCTCATCCTCGGCACCGCCAGCCAAGGGATGCAGAACAAACTCGCCCGACTCTTCGCGCTGGAAGCCATGGACCGCCTGCGAACCGGTCCAAAGTCGACCACCGAACGGGTTGCCGTCTCGCCCGAAATCCGCCGGGCCTTGGAGTTCATCGACTCTCAATGCGACCGCTCATTGACCATTGGTGAGGTCGCCGACCACGTCTCCCTCTCGGCCCGCTCGATCCATCGCCGGTTCGTCACGCAACTTGGGCACAGCGTCGCGAAGGAGATTCGCCGCCGAAAGATGCGGCGCGCCGCGCACCTGCTCCTCATGGGCTACTCGGTGCAGGAGGTCGCGCACACAGTCGGCATCGAGGACCCCAGCCAGTTTTCTGCCGCCTTCCTGGCCGAAATCGGCTCCCGGCCGAAGAAGTTTCAGCAGACTTATCTACCGGGCAATCTTCGGTAAACCTAGGTTCGCCCTTGCGATTCGAACGTCGGCTTGGTCGACGACATTGTCGCCATTGAGGTCACAATTAGCGCCGCAAAATCGGTCGACATCGTCGCCAAAAATCCACCGATGGGAACCACTACGAACCCCGAGGTAGCTCTTAATCTCCGACACATCCCACTCATCGATCTTGCCATCGCCATTGACGTCGCCGATGATCGGTTTCAGATTCCCAAGGTCCACGGTCTGCTTGACGGAGAAATCCACATTGGTGGTTATTGGTAGCATGCCTTGGCCAGAAACCGTGACCCGATATTTGCCCGAGGGGGTTTGAAACAAGACAATCTCGGCAACACCCTTCCGGGTATCGACTGAGGTCTCCTCAATGTCCTTCTTACCATCGAGGCTGGCCACTCGAAAAGTGACTTCGCGGTCGCCCAGTATTCCGATCGGTCGGCAGGTAAGACTAAAAGGGCTTCCAGCAATCGCGAGGCTCGCCAGGGTCAGAACCATGGTGCCATTATGCCAGAAATGTCCTGTCCTTCCTACTGGTGCGTAAATAACCCGATCATCGCACCACTTGCCAGCACGTGACTCTTCATCGCTGCCACCACGTCCGCCTTCGATGCTCCCGCCGCCAGAGACAGCTTGGTATCCAACGCAAACACGTGAAAGAAATAGTGGTGCGTGCCGGAAGGTGGCTTCGGTCCAAAGTAGCCTTGCTCGCCCGCGCCATTGACTCCCTCCACCGCGCCGGACGGCGCTTTGCCTTCCTCGATGGAGCCGGATGGGTCGATGTTGAACACCACCCAATGCACGAATGGCGAACTGCCGGGCGCGTCCGGGTCATCGACGATGACTACCATGCTCAAAGTGCCGGAAGGCGGCCTTGACCACGAAAGCGAGGGCGACACATTCCCACCTTCCTTGCTAAACTTCGCCGGGATTTCCTGGTTCGCGCTAAACGAGCCCGACGTCACTGTGAGAGTCGCGCCGCCGGTCGGCAGTGGCGGCTCGGCGTGGCCACAACCGATCAGCACGAGGGCCGAAAGGGCCAAGATGGTTTTCATCCTGACCCCATTATGCGACGGAATCCTACGACCGTGTATTGCGTCGTCGCAGCAAGCCCAGCCCGCCGATCGCCAAGACGACGAAGCTCAGTGGCTCCGGCACTACGTCCAGATTGTCCAGCGTAAAGATCGCGTGGGAGTACGCCGTATCGTTCGATAGTGAGCTAGTCTGAGCGTTTGTATCGAGCATGTAGGTGCCCTCCGTCAGGGTTCCGTTATACGAAAAATCGCTTCCGTTCGGAAGGGAAATGGAGGACCATACGTTGCCCCAATTTCCGTTCGTCAGCTTCATGATTCGCACCTCGGCGTGCGGAACGTTGGGCCCCGCCGAGAGCCAATCAGCGTGCCCGGACAGGGAATAGTTCATGCCCGCCGCGCCTACTTCAAAGGTGAGCGACAAGCGATTTGAGCCGCTGGAGTTTGACGCATACGAACCCGAGCCCGGGCCATCGCTGGCACAAACGAACTGTGAGGTCAACGCTCCCGAGATGAAGTCGAAGTTCGACATCGACCCCGAAATGGCATAGCTCTGGCTCACCAGCGCGTTGAGGTCGGCATACCACGGGGACTGCAGATACATGCCCGACTTATGACCGTCCAACGTAAGGGCTGGACTGCTCGATGCCTCCAGCGTGGTCGACAGGAAGTCGTCGACGACCGGCGTCCAATCGAGGCTTTGGCCATAGCCGCCCGAATAGTGCATCGTCGTGTCTCTTGCCGTCAGCATTTGGGCCATCCCCATTTGCGCCATGGCCGCGGATCCAATTAATACAAGGAATAATTTGCTCTGATTCATGTCTGAACTCGGCGCCGACGTACGGCGTCGAGCCTCCGACACTACTCTACAAACCCGACCGTCACAAAACCGTCACAAGTCTACGAAACCCACGTCTGACCCATCTCGACGACGACCCACTCGTCGCCGAATTTCTTGACGATGCCCTGATAGCCGGTCCCGTTCAGCCCGCCGTAGGCGGTCGAGATTTCGACTGTCGCGATGGTCTTGTCCGCATTCCACTGGATCGGCGAGACATTGATCAGGCCGATACCCTGCTCGTAGCACATCCCCAGCGGCAGGGTCCATCGCTCGCTATTTTCGGGAGCCCACATCACCGTGCCGCGCCGTCCCGGCATCTCGAACGACTTCATCCCTTTCGGTCCGTAGAACAGGGCCGGACCCTCGCTATCCGAGTCGTGATATCGCGCCTCGAACGCCGCCGCCAGCACCTTTTCGTCTTCGGTTAGTGTGCGGTTGGCCACGTTCGGCCAAGGGTCCACCCCGTCCAGATCGCCGTCGCCGTCGGTGTCGGCCTTCTGGGGGTCGGTCCCCAGCCGCTTCTCTTCCAGGTCGGTCAGCCCGTCGTGATCCGAGTCCTTCGATAGCTCAGGATTGCCCACTAAGAGCTTCACCCAATCGGTTTTTACGAGTTCCTTAGCCGTCTTGCCCGCGATCTTCGGTTCGGCGGGCGGATTCTTGACCCAACGGCTGATGCCATCCAGCGAAACGCCAGTGAACAGTGGGTTCGTCCACTTTCCGTTCACCTTTTCGGCGAGCCACAGGTCGCCCGCGCTCCCCAACACGCCGCTCGTCAGCAGGCCCCAGGTGCGCCCGCTGGCGTCCTTCTTCTCGGCTTCGGGCTTGGTGGTTGTTCCGAATTCGCCCGCCCCCAGATAGCCGGTCAGGACTCGCTCGCCGATCGGCCGCAGAAGCTCGCGATGGTGACGTTGCTTCAACACTTCCTGCAGGCCCTCTTCGCCGCCGGTTCCCGCTAGGTGCCAGTACGCCTGGATACGCAGTTCACTGTCCGCCTTCGGGTCGCGAAGGGCCTTCAGCATGAACGCGATGGCCCGCGGGTCCTTGCTTTGGATGATGTACGATCGAGCCACGTACGTCGCCGACTCGTACAGCTCGAAGCCCGGCGTTTTGACCCCTTCCAGCTCATTCAAAAAGAACGGAGTGATGACCTCAGGGTCGCCATGTTGAGCCAGCAAACCAAGCAAAAAGGGCTTGGCCGAGCTTTCCTTCGAGGCATTCTTCAGTGTGTCCAGCAGGTCGTTCGTCCGGTTCTTGCCCGTCACCTTTTCCAGCAGGTCGGCGAGATCGTGGTACTTGCTGTAGAGGGCGTACGAGTCGATTTTCTGGTTCTTTTCTGCCACGTCGTACTCGTCGCACACCTTCATCAGTCGATGCAGGACCGGCGGAAACGCGTCGTCACCCAGGCTCATCAGCCGAGTCTTACCCGCGGAATCGAGGTCGTCGAATCTGGCGACCATCTGCTCCGCCAGAGCCTGACGACCCTTCGAGTCGGTCGGTATCGGCGTCTCCTCTCCATGAACGTAGCGAAGCAAGCGGGTGCCATCGAAGCACACCAGCGATTTTCCGTCCGTCCACACCGGCTGAGGCGGCATTGATGCGGGACCGCCTTTGAAAGCGACCTTCCCTTTGAGGTCGCAGATGTAGGCTGTGTTTTCACCCACGATGAACGTCGTTTGGCCCAAAATCGAACCGTATTGGTACCCGCCGCTCATGTTGTGGCTCCCGGTTTCTTTTGACCAAATCACCTTGCCGGTCTTAGCGTCCACCTCGGCCACGTAGCCATGGTCAAGCCCAAGAAAGAGCCCGCCGGTGACGCCTCCATACTCGCCGTAGCCGAATTTCGGGAGTGTCCAAAGAACCTTTCCGGTCTGCAAACTACGGCCCACTGAGCCCAAGTTGGTTTCGATCCAAACCACGCCGACAACTGTGGGCAATGTGCCCTTGAACATATACGATTGTTCCTGAACCCAAACCTGCTTGCCAGTTTTCGGGTTCAATCCCACCACCGAATGGCCCGAGTGAACCGCGAGACCGGTCGGGCTTGCGACAATCGCTCGGGGTGTTTTGTTGTCCAAGGACTGCTTGTCGGCCTTCCACGGCGTCGAGGTCCACCGTGCTTTTCTCGTCGTTAGGTCCACGGCGGAGACGGTGGTCGGCTTGAGGGAAACGTAGAGCGTGTTGCCGGCCAGAGCGATGGCCGAATTGCTGGTTATCGGCCCCATCTGCCATGCAATCTTGCCCGTCTTGAGGTCAAGGGCGTAGAGATGCGACGGCTTGCGGTAACCGCTCGCCGACACCAGCACCTTATCTTTGGCGAGAAGCAGATGCTCGCCCGACTCTTCGTTGGGGAGTTGGGTGCTCCAAAGCCGTGCCATGGTGGGCAGGGAAAAGGCGTTGCACTGGTTGCTGTTCACGGCGATGAAGACGTTGCCAGCGACGATCGTTTCTGGATTGTAACTGCTGGAAAAAACCGGTACCGTCGCCTCGCGCCTGTACGGCGGCATGGGCGGATGAACGGACGACGAGTCGGTGGCGATGAGAAGCCAAATCATACGAAACCCCACCTCATGATAACAAAGGTTAGTGCCTGATGCCATCCAAAGCGTTCAAGCGATGCGTTGAGGATGGCCAAAATTGGGGGCACAGGCGTCTAGTCTGTGAAAGCACGAAGCCATTTGGGAGGGGCGGGCATCTTGCCCGCCAAGAAAGATTTTTGAGGTAAGAGCCTCTGAAATCTGCGCCACGAAGGATTGGATTTTGAGGTGAGGACGCCGGAATGGAGGGGATCTTGGCAGCAACCCCAAATCAAGCCGATCACTACACTAAATCACATTCGAGCGGCCCCAGCTCTTCGATGGTTGAGACCGAAAGAGGCGCGGATGCTCGTGGTAAAGATGCAAATAGACCGGCAAAAAGGTCTCCATATCGTCCGGAAGCGCAACGGTGTCGCCGTTCATCATGTGCGCATAGCAAATTGCATCGATGTTGACGACCATCCGAATTGGAATCGACTGCTCCTTCCACCCGGCGTACCAGGCGATCTCGCCGTTCCGCTCCTCCATGTACCAGCCCTCGCTGAGGTCACACCTTGTTCGAAAGTAGGCGTAACCCAAGAAACAAGCTGATGCGACGAATGGAATCCAAAGTGGCGTTCGCCCGACGGAAAACCCCCAAAACACGAGACCGGCGACGATTGCGCAAGTCCAAATGATGGGCTTTTTGAGCTTGGCGGCGGGATATTCGACGCGTCGCGCCGGAGCCTGGTCCGCCGTGGTACCGCTCGACTTCTGCCTCATCCAATCCTCATTGTACGAGGCCACATATGGTGAAAGTAGATAGAAGGGGCAAGAAGACTGCCCCTCTGGGAGTCGTGAGGGTTACGCAGTTCCCGCCCAGAGGAAATGAACAAAGCGAATCGGGACAGCTCACGGAAAAGTTCGGAGGATGACAGCCCCCTGGGAGTTGCGAGCGTCTCGCTCGCAAAGTAGTCCCCATTCTTAGATAAAGAGGACTTGGCATAACTACGCTACACCTTTGTTGCCAAAGGAGTCGGTGAAGGAAGTGAACTGGGGGAGTATTTCAAAGACCTTAACCCGGACGACGGTAACCTAACCCCACCGTGATCTCCGAATCCGACCACGAAGGGTTCACCTCCTATCGCCTCTCCAACGACGCCGTCGAACTCCTCGTCGTCCCCGAGATCGGCGGAAAAATCGTCTCTCTCAAACGCCCTGATGGCCGCGAGTGGCTGTGGCGCAATCCCCACCTGTCCCAGCAAAAGCCAATCTACGGAGAGAGCTTTGTGCAGCTCCACGATACGGGCGGATGGGACGAATGCTTTCCCACCGTCAACCCTTGCACGCTCGCGAGCGGAGTCCAACTTCCCGACCACGGCGAACTCGTCACCCAAGCCTGGCAAGTCGATCAATCTACCGACCAAAGCATCAGCCTCTCCGTCGAAGGCGTCCGCCTCGACTACCGATTCTCCCGTTCGATCTCTCTCGAAGACGATGGCTTCAGTCTGACCTACCGCATCGAAAACCAGTCCCAACATGACCTCCCATTCCTTTGGTGCGCCCATCCGCTCTTATCCATCGAACCTGGGATGACGATCCATCTCCCCGGCGCTCCAAAGGGCAAACTCACCTACGCAACCGAACGCCACGCCGACGGAACCGAGTTTGTCTGGCCCTACCTCGGCGGTCTCGATCTCTCGGTTCCTGATCCAGAAGCAAGGATCGGACTCAAATCATTCGTCGGACCGCTCGACGAGGGATGGGTCGCGCTCCGAACGCAACAAGAACAATTCACCCTTTCTTTTAACCCCAACAAAATCTCCCATGTCGCCTTCTGGATGAACTATGGCGCATGGTCGGGAAGCGGCAGTGAGCCCTATCGCAACCTCGGCATCGAGCCGTGCATCGGCGCGTTCGACTCGCTCTCCGAAGCGAACCCCGCTCCCGTCATTGCCGACAATGCCAGCCTCGAATGGTCCCTCAAAGTCGCCATCCGTCAGCTATAATGTACACGTGTACTCAACGTACACGCCAAGGTGTATGACCAACGTTGTTCGAGTTCGCCGTGAATCCGTAACCCTGCCCACCTACGAGCCCGCCGCCCCGGATCGCAATCCAATGTTCCTCGAACGGCGCGTCTACCAGGGCAGTAGCGGCAAGGTCTACCCCCTGCCCGTCATTGACCGCATCGCCGAAACCGCCGTCGACCGCGAGTGGGACGCGATCTACCTCGACAACGGCCTGGTCGAAGTCATGCTCCTTCCCCAGATCGGAGGCCGAATCCACGCCATCCGCGACCTCACCAACGGCTACGACGCCGTCTACCGCCAGCACGTCATCAAGCCCGCCCTCGTCGGCCTCGCCGGCCCTTGGATTTCCGGCGGGATTGAGTTCAACTGGCCCCAGCATCACAGACCCTCGACCTACATGCCGACGGAAGTCGCCATTGAAAACCACGAGGATGGATCGGTGACGGTTTGGATGTCCGAACATGAACCGATGAACCGTATGAAGGGCATGCACGGTGTGTGCCTCAAACCAGGAAGCAGTGTCGTCGAGATCAAGGCTCGGCTGTACAACCGCACCCCGTACACCCAAACCTTCCTCTGGTGGGCCAACATTGCCACGCGGGTTCACGAAGCCTACAAATCCTTCTTCCCGCCCGACGCCCACCTCGTCGCTGACCATGCCAAGCGCGCCGTCAGCGCCTATCCCCTTTGCGAGGGCTACTACTACGGTGTTGACTACGGAACCCGCGGCCAAACCGGCGTCCCCGAGGACGAAAAGCCCGCCGAATTTTTGCCGAAACATTGCGGCGGCGACGGGCCCGACTACGCCCCAAACGACCTCTCTTGGTACGCCAACATCCCCGTCCCGACCTCCTATATGTGCATCGGCACCGACAAGGACTTTTTCGGCGGCTACGATTTCTTCGCCGAGGCGGGCCTGATGCACGTCGCCGATCACCACATCTCGCCCGGCAAGAAACAATGGACCTGGGGCAATCACGAATTTGGCTACGCGTGGGATCGAAACCTCACTGACGCCGACGGTCCTTATATCGAGCTCATGGCCGGCGTTTTCACTGACAACCAGCCCGACTTCTCATTCCTCGCGCCCGGCGAGACCAAGGCGTTCAGCCAGTTCCTGTACCCCTACCAAAAGATCGGTCCGGCCCAGTTCGCCACCACCGACGGCGCGATTTCGATCACCCAGACCCAGGTTGGTGTTGCCGTCACGAGCAACCGAACGGCCACCATCAAGGTTCGAACCAATGGCAAGGTTGAAGCCTGGGATGACGTTGTTCTCAGCCCCAATCAGCCCTGGATTCAACCTATTGAAGATGCCGATTGGGTCGGTGTTTATGTGGGTGGGCAAGAGCTTCTCTCGTATGAAGCCAAGCCTGAGCCGGGCCGCTCGCTCGATCCCGCTACTGAGCCGCCCCAACCATCGGAGATCGACTCGGCCGACGAACTTTTCCTCACCGGACTTCACCTCAGCCAGTACCGCCACGCCACCCGAAGCCCCGAACTCTATTGGCGCGAAGCCCTTCGCCGCGATCCGGGCGACCTCCGATGCAACAACGCTATCGGCCTCGTCCACCTCCACAAAGGCGAATTTGGACTCGCGCGCGAGCATTTCCAACGGGCGGTTGAGAGGTCGACGTTCCGCAATCCTAACCCCTACGACGGCGAACCGCTCTACAACCTCGGCCTCGCCCTCCGCTTCCTGGACCGCCCAAATGAGGCCGAAGAAGCCTTTGCCAAAGCCGCCTGGAACCGGGCATGGCAAGCTCCAGCGTTCCTCGCCCTCGCTGAACTCGCGTGTGCCAGACAGGATTGGAAACGGACGGAGGGGTACTTAAAGGAGGTTATCCAACGCCACACTCAGAACCTGAAGGCGCGAAATCTCTTGACGACCGTGCGAAGGAAAATGGGTATCGATGCCACCCCGATTTTGACTCTCGCTGACGATCAACTGGACGTGTGGGCTCGGCACCTGAGCGGTCAGTCGGCTTTCGCCAACAACGGAATTCGACTTGACATCGTGATCGACCTCATGCGGTCCGCACTCTACCCCGAGGCCCTCGACATTCTTGAGAATGCGGACAAAGCCACGACGGACGGGACCGCCCCGATGGTCGCCTATTACGAGGCCGCGGTTCGGACTAAGTTGAACCTCGACCCGACCGACGCCTACCAAAGAGCCCAGAATGCCTGTCCCGACTACTGCTTCCCGTCCCGGCTCGAGGATATCGCTGTTCTGCAAGCCGCACCGAAAACTGACCCCCGTGCCCCGTTTTACCTAGGCAACCTCTTCTACGATCGCAGGCGGTACGACGAAGCCATCGCGTGTTGGGAAAGGTCCGTCGAACTCGACGCGTCCAACTCCATCGCTCACCGAAACCTTGGCATCGCCTACTTCAACGTCCGGCGAGCCGTCGATCAAAGCCTCGATGCCTACGATAAAGCCGTCCTCGCCAATCCTGACGACGCCCGTCTTTGGTACGAGCGCGACCAGCTTTGGAAGCGGGTCGGCAAACCCGACGTTGACCGACTTGCAGCTCTTCGTCAACGCCCCGACATTGTCGAGCGGCGCGACGACCTCACCATCGAATTCTGCACCCTCCTCAACGAGGTCGGCGATGTCAACGAGGCGGCCGCCATCCTTGCGCATCG
Organism: Armatimonadota bacterium; assembly: GCA_016125185.1. Taxonomy (NCBI): domain Bacteria; kingdom Bacillati; phylum Armatimonadota; species Armatimonadota bacterium. Next base: position 270,861 of record WGMG01000004.1, read on the forward strand.
CCGCTTCCAACCCTGGGAGGGCGGCGAAGGCATGGCCCTTGGCATCCACACCCAAACCCACCTCAAGATCGGACACCGCGCCCTCCAACAGGGCGACGCTGAAATGGCAAAGCGCCATTTCGAGGCCGCGGCATACCCGCCCGAAAATCTGGGCGAAGCCCGGCACCTGCTGGCCAACGCCAGCGATGTTTGGCTCGCGATGGGCGACGCCTGCGTTGCGTTGGATCAACGAGAGGAAGCGGAAAAGTGGTGGCGTCGCGCCGCAGAATTCCGTGGCGATTTCCAAGAAATGGCTGTCCAGCCCTACTCGGAATTCACCTACTTCCAAGCCCATGCGTGGCAACGGCTCGACCAGCCGCAGAAGGCCGTCGCCTTGCTCGAATCGCTTAAGAAATACGCTAAAGACCTGAGCGAATCCGTCGCGAAGATCGACTACTTCGCGACCTCGCTCCCCACGATGTTGCTCTTCGAAGACGACCTTCAGGCCCGCCAAGACGCCCGAGCCAAGCTCCTCGATAGCCTCGCTGACAAGGGCCTCGCCGAGTTAGCCAATCATCCGCTGACTCCGCATCGATGAAGCCGCGATGCGGAGGCTAAAGGTACGGTCGTAACGACCGGGTCGTCCCGATCCTCGGGACTCCTCGGACCTTTGACCGTATCGGATCGTCCAGGGCCTACGCTCTTCTTGATCGCTTTGGCTCTCAAGTCGCGCCTCGGGCCGTTGGCCCTTGGTTTGAACCTGAGCCGAAGGCTGGCAATGGCAACCATAGCTTGAGGAAGCCACTACTAGGCTCTGTCTAGGGATAGCAAAAGAATCGGAAGCTAATTCTTCCCACCCGTCGTCGCGATCCCCTGAATAAACGTCCGCTGGGCGAAGAAAAACAGCACGATGATCGGCAACGTGAACACGATCGAGGCCGCCATTAACTGCGTCCACTGACCGCCGAAAGCACTCATGAACTGCTGAAGCCCATACGCCAGTGTGTACTTCGACGGGTCGTTGATATAGATCAGCGGGCCCATGAAGTCGTTCCACGTCCCAAGGAACTGGAACAGCGCGCAGGTCGCCAGCGCCGGCTTCGCCAGCGGCAGAACGATCCGCCAAAAAATCCGAAACTCGCTCGCTCCATCCAGCCGCGCCGACTCCGCAACCTCCTCCGGCAGGGTCCGAAAGAACTGCGTCAGCAGGAACACGAAGAACGGCGTCCCGAAGAACGCGGGCACCATCAGCGGTAGGTAAGTCCCATACCAACCCAGCTTCCGAAACATCTCGAAAACCGGGATCATCGTCACTTGCCCCGGCAGGGCCATCGTCGCGATCAGCAACGCAAACAGCGGTCGACTCAGCCGAAAATCGATCCGAGCAAACCCGTACGCCACCACTGCGCTCGACAGCACTGCTCCGAGTACGCACACCACACACAATAGCAGCGTGTTCTGCAGGTACAGGTCGAACGGCACCGCGTTCAAAGCCTTCGGATAGTTGTCCCACACCAGCGGATGCGGGATCAAACTGCTCAGACTGAATGTGCTCCCGCTCGCCCCGGTGTACACCTGGCTGTCCGCCTTCAGCGAGGTCGAAACCATCCAGATCAGTGGCAGAGCTGCGAATACCGACATCGCCATTAGCACCAGGTGCGTAAAGAACCGGGACAGCTTACTCATCGTAACCCAACCTCTTGCGCCGCACGATCTCCTCGTCCACCGACGACTGCACCTGCTTCACCGCGTCCTCCGGCGAAATCTTTCCCCGCAAGGCCAAATCCTCCACCTTCTGAACCGTGTCGTTCAGAAAAACCTGATACGCGACCGGCGGCTGAGCCCGGATATTTGGACTCTTGATCGCCTCCACAAACGTGCCGAACTGCGGATGCTCTTTGATGTACTTCTGGTAGATCGGGGCGTTCGCCACAGCGTCGTTCGGCGGTAGCCATCCGCCCCAAACGTAGAACTCGGCCGCGACTTGCGGGTTGGTCATGCCCGACCAATACTTCACAAAGTCCCACGCGCCCGCCTTCTCCTTGGCCGACCGGGGAATGATCATGAAGTTTCCGCTTCCGAGTCCCGCGCCTGCCGATCCGCCCTTTGGCGGTGGCACCAGCGCCGTCGCGTAGTCGAGCTTCGGCGCATACTTCGCGATCTGCTCCACTCGCCACGGACCGTCCATGTCCGCCGCGTACGCGCCGATGATGAACGGCCATCCGCCCGCAAACGACGACGAATTCAGTCCCGATTGGAACCGCGAGACCGCGTCGTACCCGTCCCGTTGCCGCAACGCCACCAGGCTCTGCAAGCACTCCAAATTCTTGGGATTCCCGATCGTCAGTTCGTCCTTGTCGAAGTCGTAGAACCCGCCGCCGAACAGCGCCGACGTCTCCGCCCAGTTGCCGGGCATGAACCCCAGCCGGGTGATGTTCCCGTTGGCGTCCCGCTGGGTCATCTTCTGCGTCACCGCGCAAAGCTCCTCCCATGTCTTGGGAAACTCCTTCACGCCCGCCTCCCGAAAAGCCTCGGGCAAGTAGAAAACACCCTTGACCTGGAGGCCGATCGGGATCCCGTAAGTCTTGCCTTTGTACTGCCCAACCCGCTTCACGATCGGGTATGACTCGCGCTCGAACTTCTCTCGCTCGGCGGGCGACATGATGTCCTCGAATGGCATCAGCATCCCACCCTCGGCCCATGTCGGAATGACCGGATTCCACTGCGCCATCACGTCCGGAGGGTCGCCGCCCATTGCGCCCAGGAGGAACTTGGTGTCGGCCCCGGCTGGCACCGAAAGGGCGATGACTTCGTACTTGGACTGGCTCTTGTTATAGCGATCCACGATCCGGTCGATGACGACCTTCCACTCCGCCGACCACATGTGCCAAAACCGCACCGGAATTCTCCCCGGATACTTGCGTTGGATCGTCTCTCGGCTCTCATTGTGCGGTCGGGCAAACAAAAACGCCCCGCCCAGCACCAAGACCACGACTGCCAATACAGTCCTAATGGGCTTAACCGCCATAGTGGACCCACCTCCGTTGTGACCGGAACAAGAAGCCGGTGAGCGTGATGATCGCGAGGAACAGAATCCACGCCATCGCGCTTGCATATCCCATGTCCGCGTACCGCCAAGCGCGGTCGAACAGGTACAGCGCGTAAAACCGCGTGGAATCCTCCGGCCCGCCGCCCGTCATGATGTACGCCTGCGTAAAGTACTGCATCGCCCCGATCACGCCCATGACCAGGTTGAAAAAGATGACTGGCGAAAGGAGCGGCAAGGTGATCTTGAACAGCTTGCGGATTGGGGAAGCGCCGTCCACAGTCGCCGCCTCATATAAATAGGTGGGAATATCCTTCAGACCCGCCAGGTAGATGACCATGCTGTTGCCCACGCCCCAAAGGCCCATGAACACCAGACTCCATAGAGCCCATTTCGGGTCGCCCAACCACGCCGGACCCGTCACGCCCAGGCGACCCAGAATCCCGTTTACGAGGCCGATCTGCGGGTTCAAAATCCACGAAAAGATCGCCGTCGAGGCCACCGTCGGCACGATGGACGGAATGAAGAACACGGTTCGATAGATCGTGATGCCCCGAACGTTGATGTTCAACAGCAAGGCCAGCGCTACCCCGAGCACGATCCCAAGCGGAACCGAGATCAGCGCGTACTTCAGGGTCACAATCGCCGAGGTCCGAAACACTTCGTCGTGCCGGAGCAGGCTGTCGTAGTTGGCCAACCCCACCCACTTTGGCGGACGAACGATGTCGTACCGTGTGAACGAAAGTTGAATGCTCCGCAGAAAGGGCCACGCCGTGAACAGCAGGAACCCGATCAGCCAAGGCGAAACAAACGCCAACCCCACCAGTTCCCGTCGCGTCTTTGCTTTCATGGGCGTCTCGTCAAGTGGATCAGCGCGCAGTCGCGCGATGCCAACTCTAGATCGAGCTTGCCCGATGCGACGGTGTCTTTGCCCGTCCAAAGGTCATGAAGATTCCACTTTCCCGTCCCCAAGCCGCACCGCGCAAAGTCGATCGTCTTGGTCGCCGGGTTCTTCCGGTCAAAGTTGAATAGCGCGATGTAGGCGCTATGGGAGTTTTCGATCCACACAAAATGATCGCCCGACCCTTCGCCCATGTTGCCGTAAACCGGCCGGAACTGCGGCGTCTTCGCCGCCAGCCGAATCGCTTCCTTATTGCCAAAGATCGTCCGCACTCGAGCGATGGCCGCCGCGTCGGTCAGGTTGTCGCCCTCGATCATCATGCCGCCGCCGATCACCGAAGCCGTGAACCGGGTTCTCGCCTCCTCCATCAGCGTCGGCTCTTCGCCCCGGGCCTGGTACACGCAGGCGCTATCGGGGTCGTCGAAGGCGTACAGCCGCCCCGCCTGCCACCACGCGTAGTTCTGCGAATTTAGGAAGTACTCGCTCGCGCCGATGTTCGAAAACACGTCGCACGAGATCCGTCGGCTGTGCCCGTACCCCTGCGGAAACAGCGGCGCGATGCTCAAACTGATGAAGAATGGCCGCCCAATCTTCGACTGTTTCACTTGGTCCACCAGGTGTTGCATGCCCACTCGGTACGCCGCCGTGCCCGTCGTCGCCTTCGGGTCGTAATGCTTGCCCTCCAACGATCCGTGGGTCAAAAAGTCGAGCTTGATATAGTCGAACCCTTGGTCCACAAAGTCCTTCATATTGGCGTCGATTCGCGCCAACGTGCCTGGGTGCGTGGGGTCCAGCGGCCATCCGCCGTCCAGCTTTGGCAAGAGTTCGCCCTTGGCGTCCTTCAGTTGCAGGTCCTTGAATTTGTATCCGTCGATCGCCTTCCAATCCGGCTCGCCCCAGTTCACGAACGGCGTCCAATAAATGCCCGCCTTCAGCCCCGCCGCGTGGCATTTCTTCACAAAATCCACCCGCTGTTCGCGCGTCAGGTTGTCCCAAAACGAATCGAAGTTGATGTAGGCCGTATCGCCTGTTCGGAGCCAGGGGAGCTCGGTATGGACAAAGTTCAGGGCCGAAACCGCATCATTATAGGTGACCTTGTCCTTGTGCCCCGACCACGAATTCCAGCCCATCGGCACCGGCCCCTTCCATGGCAGTTTGGGCTGAACCATCGCGTTCAAGTCGCCGTATCGCTCTAGGCCAGCGCGCCAATCGTCGGTGGGGCTGACGACGAAACGAGGCGAATGAATCGTTTTGCCCGCCACTTCGCCGTGCGGGTCCCTGTCATGCGTGAATTTGCCCGTCGCCCCCGCGAAAACCGTCAGTCTTCCGGCTCGGTCGAACTGGATCGCCGACTTCCAAATGTCGTGGTCTACGGACCCCACGATCAACCCTTTCCGGGTCGAATCGTCGTAGATTCCGCCGACTTCGTAGCTCCCTTCCGGCTCGACATCCTTCCACCCATCCGACCGATACTTAGCGTAATTGTCGTTATCGTAAGGAGTGAAAAGGCATTGCAGGGGAGCCATGTGCGGCATCGTCGCCGAAGCCGCCACCAACGCCGCGATGTAGTTCGAACGCTGTTCGGACTTGCCCACGATGTCCAGCGAGACAAAAACCTCGTGTCCGTACACCGAGATCGTTTGCCGAAGTTCCGGCTTTCCATCCTTGCGGTGGTGGATGACCAGCCGACGGCCCTTTCCAAACCGATCGCGAATCGAGACCACGTCCACCGTGTGCGTCGTCGCCTCATCCGTTCGGTAGGTTGTGCCGTCGCCCAGTTTCACCTCGCCGTACGCCGACCGAATAGCCGCCCGATTCCCGCTCCAAGCGAGATCGAATCGGCCCGTCGCTCGCGAGACCGATACCGAAACTTGTTCGGTTCGAACGTCGACGTTGTGCTGAGGAGAATGAGTGGCGGCAAGCAAGAGAAAGGGAATCATGGTTGAAGGACTTTGACCTGATCCGCAGCCGGACCGTGGATCTGATGGTGAGTGACTTTGCCATCGCGCCAGGTGACATCGACGGTGAGCCCGCCGCGAACCCGAAGGCCACGAAAGCTCCCTTCTTTCCACGCCGCAGGCAAAGCGGGAAGGAGCCGAATGGTGTCGGCGTCGCCCTGAACGAGCATTTCGGCGATGGCGGCCGTCGCCCCAAAATTAGCGTCGATCTGAAACGGCGGACAGGCAGCGAGCATGTTTGGATACGTTCCCCCACCGCCATCGTAGCGGATTCCTGTATCCAATTCCAAATTCAACTGACGCTTCAACAGCTTCCAGGCGTGGTCGCCCTCCCGAAGTCGAGCCCAAAGCGACGCCTTGTGAGCCAGGCTCCAGCCAACGCCGTCGTCGCCCTTACGCCTCAGCGTCACCTTGGCCGCTTCGGCCAGATCGGGAGTCGCGTCGGGCGAGATTTGGTCGCCTGGATACAAGCCATAAAGGTGGGAAAGGTGGCGATGGTGGACGTCCTCTTCGTCGTAGTCCTCCAGCCACTCCATCACCTGCCCATGCTTGCCAACCCGCGTCGGCGCGAGCTGAGGAAGGGCCGATGCAACCTCATCGGCAAACTCCGAATCTGTGTCCAACACCTTGGCCGCCGCGATCACGTTGGTGAAGACTTCGCGCACGATCTGCGTGTCGCAAGTCGGACCCATGCAGTTCGCAATTGGTTTGCCCGTCTCCGGGTCCAGAAACTTGCTTTCGGGTGAGTTCGAGGGTCCCGTCACCAGCCAGCCGTGCTTGGCGTCCTTGGTGAGGATGTCGAGAAAGAACTGCGCCGCTCCCTTTAGAGTGGGATAGACCTGCTTGAGGTACTCGCGGTCGAGGCTATAGGCGTAATGATTCCAAAGGTGCTGGCACAGCCAGCCGCCGCCCGTCGTAAAAGATCCCCAAGATGAGTATTCGCCGGGCGGTGTGAAGTGCCAAGGGTTGGTGATGACGTGCGCCACCCATCCGCGCGCTTGGTAGTACGCCTGCGCTGTCTTCTCGCCGTTGGGCACCAACTTGGGAATATAGTTCAACAGCGGTTGGTGGCAGTCGCCGAGATTCACCGCCTCAACCGGCCAATAGTTCATCTGAACGTTGATATCGAGGTGGAAATCGCCGTTCCACGGCGTCTGAAGCTCTTCGGCCCATATTCCCTGCAAGTTGGTGGGAAGCGGGCTATCCGGTCGTGAACCCGAAATCAAAAGGTACCGACCGAAGTGGAAAAGGAGAGCCGCCAGCGATGGGTCGCCTTCTCCTTTGATATTGGCTTTCAGCCGCTCGACCGTCGGCTTCATGGCCAGCGGGCCGGAGGGCAGGGAGAGTTCGACCCGACGGAAATACTGTCGGTGGTCCTCGATGCTTTTCGCTTTCAATTCGGCATAGTTGGTCGAGGCAGCCGCCTCAATTTGGGTATCGACCGTGCGCTCAAAATCGGCGTCGTTGAGGCTCGTCCCAGCCGTAAAAATCAACACCGCTTCGTTGGCCCCTTCGACGAAGAGGTTGGTCCCACGTGGGCCGACTCGTCCGCCTTGTGCCACGATCCTCAAGCGACCCTTGAACCCAACGCCGGGGTCGAGCTTGCCTTCAATGACCAAGTCGTTGCCGTCCACCCGAACCGTTGCCGCCGCCTCGCGTTGGAGAGAGGCTGAAAATGAAACCGTTCCTAGTCGATCGGCCGTCAGCCGATACACGAAAGCCTGTTGGGGAACCGAGACGAACGCCTCCCGAGTGAAGTGAACACCGCCGGAACGATACGAAACCGTCGCTACCGCCGAATCCAAGTCGAGAACACGTCGGTAGTCCGAAAAACTGGACCCGGCGAGCTCGATCAAGAGATTCGCAAAAACCTGATAACAGCCGAACAATGGCCCCGCGCCACCTGGCCCCTTGCACGTAAAATGCGCCTGGGTCATTGCTTCGGCCTCCACGTGCCGACCTTCGGCCATCAACTGGCGAATCTGAGCGAGGAAAAGATGGGCATCTTCCCGGTCCGCGTCTTGTGGTCCGCCCGACCACATGCCGGACTCATTGAGGACGACCCGTTCGGTCTTTGGGTCCCCAAAGACCATCGCGCCAAGGCGTCCGTTCCCAAGAACCGACGATTCGAAGAATCGCGTCGCCGGTTCCTGAGCCCAGATGCACTTGGCGGGATCGACCGTTACGTCAACCATTCCAATAACGGTAGGTGAAATAACATCGAACGTTATCGAGTGGCTGGAGGCGCAGGATTGCCGTCCGAAGGTCGGGCCATCGGTGGGGGACCGCTGCCAGGCTGCTTCTTGATGATCTTGTTCGCATCGTAATCCTCATTCGAATTACCGCAGCCCGCGAGGGCCAAGATAGTAGCGCCAACGACTAACAGAGAGACAATTCGCTTCATCCAGTTATTTCCACTCGCCGATTTGGGACATCCAGTACGTGACCGCCGGAGCGCCGGGCCAGTCGCTGCCCGTCACGCGGACTTTGTACATGTCGTACACGTCATCGGCAAACGACTTGAAGCCGTTCATCGTCTTGACGTGGCCGTCAAAGAACGAGAAAGCGACCTGCTTTGCGCCGATGCCGCGAGCGTAGGAGACGTTGTTATTGGCATTGCCGCACCAGTACGAATCGCATCCGTAAGCGAAATAGCGAGAGTAGATGTTCGGGAACGGAGTTCGCGTGCCCATCGTCATCGCCGTGCCGGCAAGGTTCTCCAGCGAGCTGGATTGCCCCGATCCGCCGCGGACGTAGACCGGATAGCCGTCCCACGTGTACGCGCGCTGATAGACCGTTGCGTCTTCGCTCTCAACGTCGGTGTCGCCTTGGTTTTCGTTCTTACCGGCGTCGCAGTTAAGGGCGTAGGCCCGCGGGAATCGGCTGGTTTGGTCACCCGGATAGGTGTTGCCCCCGTCGCTGAAGTTGGCCCAGTTGCCATCGTAGGTCGGCGCGGAATAGATGCCACCGTCGCCCTGCGTGGCGTAGAACGTGCCGTCGGCTTTCGGCTGTCGGCCGCCGTTCTTAATGTACGGAAGAATCGAATCCTTCCACGTCATGCCTTGATACCGTGGGTGGCTCCAGTTCATCTGGTAGACCAACACGAGGGCATCGTCAACATCGCCCTGATACATGATCATGCCGAGCGACATATTTTTGATATTGCTAAGCTCGGAAGTTCTCTTTGCGGCCGCCTTGGCCTGAGCGAATACAGGGAATAGAATGGCTGCAAGAATTGCGATGATGGCTATTACAACGAGAAGCTCGATGAGTGTAAATGCTTTTTTCATATAACTATCTCTTCTTTGAGGCTAGTCCGTCGGGCTTCAGGGCGCCGAGGATTCGCGTACGACGAGTTCGGGGATAAGAATCTTTTGTTGGAGCGGCGCCTTCGGATCTTTCATCTGGGCGTCCAGGAACTTCCAGGCGAGTGAGCACATCTCCTCGATCGGCTGTCGAACCGTGGTGATGGGAACCGGAGCGGTGGCCGTTTCGCGGATGCCGTTAAAGCCGACGATGGCCACATCCTTGCCCACTTGTAGGCCACGCTTTTCCAAGGCGATCGAAGCCGCCAGCGCCATTTCATCGTTCATGCACAGCAGGGCTTCTGGCAGTTGCTTCTGGTCGAGCGTCTCGTCCAGAACCTGCTTGATCGCGCCAAACGTCGTGGTCTGGACGCCGATGGTTTGCGGCTCCAGTCCGGCCTCAGTCATGCAGGCGCAGTAAGCATCGAATCGCGGACCACTGTTGATGAGGTCCGAGGTCCAGGGCGCAACGTAAGCAACGGATTTTCGACCGGTTTCGATCAGGTGGTGCATCGCCTTCTCGGCTCCTTTGTAGAGATCGACACCGACGAAACTTCGCGCTTCCGACCAGTACGCGCCCATGCTCACAAAAGGCATGAGCGGAGCCAAGCTGTCCGCCTGCGTGGCGAACGCCTCCACCGAAGCCGAGTTATCGAAAGCGATGATGCCGTCCACCGGAACGCGGAGGGCTCGGTCGAACGAATGGGCCCAGTTGTACTCTTCATCCACATCCGTAACCGCAAGGGCGCACTCTGTGCCGCGAAGCAGGATTCGCATCAGCTCCAGAACTTCGCCACGATAGGGCGAATACTCCAAGCTCATCCAGAAACCGACCAGTCCGGTTCGACCGCTGATCAGCGCACGCGCCGCCGAGTTGGGAAGGTAGCCGAGTTCCTGCGCCGCCTTCAAAACCCTCTCGCGGGTCTCCGGCGCAATCGCGACGTCGGTGCGGCCACTCAGGACGCGCGACACGGTCGCCCCCGAGATATTGGCCATTCTTGCCACATCGTCCCTCGTTGGGCGTCCAGTCCCCTTCGACTTTACACGTGTACTGTACACGTGATCATCATAACACAAAAACCAAAAATGTTGATGTCATTTTTGTGTTGGGATTTCTAGATCGGGGTGATTTCGAATACGGAACTGGTCAGCTCGACGTACTCGGGGAGTGCCAAAATGTGCCGAAAATCGAGGGTCGCCTCCAGGCCGCTGCCACCCACCGTGTTGATCTCTTTCACTCGGTAGCTTTGCCCTTCGTCCAGCCCTCGCAAGGCCAAGTCCGAAGCCGCAACCGCCGTCGATGCGTACACGAACAGGATCGCCCTTTCGCCCAATCGGAACAGCAAGGAGCACCGCGCTCCATCGTACGGCGACTCCAGCCGATGCAACTCGCCAAACTGCACCACATCCCGAATTCGTTTGTACGTCTCGATCGCCGACTTAGCGAAGCATCGATCGCTCTCCGAAAGCTGAGCGACATCGACGTCCATCCCCAAACTGCCACTCATCGCCACGTCGAAACAGAACTTCAGCGGCCGCTCACCCCATCGGGTCACATGGTTCGCCAATGCCATCGCGGGGAAGAAATGGCTGTATCCCCACTGGATGAAGATTCGCCGCACCGGGTCAGTCATGTCGCTTGGCCAAACCTCGTGCGCGCACCGCATCGAGCGGTAATCCACCCGTCCGCCGCCGCCCGAACACATCATCACCTCCACCTCGGGATGGTCCTCCTTCAGCCGATCCATGATGTGATCCAGCGCCTTCGCGTACTCGATCTGCAGATGCGATTGCCGATTCGCTGGGAGGTACGGCGAACCCGGCTGGGTCACGTACCGATTGCAGTCCCACTTCACGAACGAGATTCCGGGGTACTGCAAGAGGGTCTCGTGCAGAACGTTATAGGCAAAGTCTCGCACTTCGGGGTTCGCCAAGTCGAGGATCATCTGGTTCCTCTGCGGCTCGTACGCCCGACTCGGCTGCTGGATCAGCCAGTCCGGATGCCGTTCGCAAAGCTCGCTGCCGGGGTTCACCATCTCGGGCTCAAACCACAACCCGAACCTTAAGCCCAGTTCCTTCGCCGCATCCGTCAACCGAGAAAGGCCATGCGGAAGCTTCTTCGGGTCCGGCATCCAATCGCCGAGGCCCTGATGGTCTCCATCGCGGGGATATTTGCTTCCGAACCAGCCGTCATCGAGCAGAAAAAGCTCCATGCCGAGGTCCTTCGCGCCCGCAAAAAGCGATTCGATTTTGGCCTCGTCGAATTTGAAATAGGTCGCCTCCCAGTTGTTCAGCAGAATCGGCCGCAACCGGTCACCGTCCCGGATCACCCGCTCCCTCATGTACCGGTGAAGCTTTCGCGAAAGGTCACCCGACCCCTCGCCGCTCCAAGCCCAAATCATCGTCGGCGCGTCGAGCGCCTCGCCCGGTTGGAGATGAAATCGCGATCCGCGCGGGTTGTATCCACAGGTGGCTACCAGGTTGCCTTTTGGCATCTTCTCGAACACGAACTGGAAGCTGCTGGGCCAAGCCAGCGATCCGCCAAAAACCTCGCCTTCGGTTTCATGCAACGGTCCGTTCGATAAGATGAACCACGGCGATGTGAACTGATGGGCGCGCACCATCAGCTTGGAATCCAGAACCTTGATGCCGGCTCCCAGCCGCTCCGTTTCCATGTTCGCCTCGTCTGCCCAGTCGCCCCGAAACTGGGTCAGGTGCCAATCCGCCTTCCCAAAGTCGAACGAGCTTGATGCCATCGACTCGACTACGATCTCGCCAGCCTCGTGGTTCTCGATTCGGACCGAGGTTTCAAAGATGTCGGTCTCAGCGTTGGCTCTGATGGAGAGGGCGACTCGACAATCGTAAACTTCGTCCTTCAGCGTCACCTTCAACTCGTCTTCACCGTACTTCGCGTCAATTACTCGAAGATCGGTCGAGGTGTTGCCATCGGCATGAATGACTGAGATCGCCGGTTCGAAAACCCACCCGTCGCCCGCCGCAGGGTAGGCAAGCGGAAGGGAAGCGCTGTGGTCGATGTTTCCAAATCCCTTTAGCCGCAGTCGACGCTCTTCATCGACGATCAAAGTCAGTTTTGTAGTCGCCGTCGAAACGACGAAAGTACGGCTTTCGCTCAAAGCAATCCCCTCGTGAAACCAGTGCGGGCGGGCAGGCGGGAAAACATCGCCTGATAGTCTACCAATGCTTTTTGATCGGCCCCGGGCCGCAAATTAGCTTACGAGGAGCCATTTCAAGCTCAAAAGTAAGGTGAATTAGCTTCCCAGATATTGCTCTTCGGTGACGGGTTCCAGCCATGTCGCCGTTTTCCCATCTTGGGCGTCCTGAACCGCGATGTGCGACATCGACGTGTTAACAGTCGCGCCATGCCAATGCTTTTCGCCAGGTGCGAATTCGACGATATCGCCAGGGTTAACGGTCTGTTTGACCCCTCCCCAGCTTTGAATCCATCCCATGCCGGCGATGACCAGAAGCGTTTGCCCGACCGGATGCGTATGCCAATGGGTACGAGCGCCGGGATCGAAGCTCACGGTCGCACCGACAAGGTTTGACGGCGAATCACCTTGGAAGGGCATGTTGAGGATCACATGGCCAGTGAAGTATTCCGCCGGGCCGACTTGTGTCGGCTCTGAACCGATGCGAGTTATCGTCATGATGGGCTCAATATATCATTTTATCGGTGCCATATGTGGATCGGATGGTCGAATTGCTTCGAGATTCCTCAACAGAAAACGGGCTCGAACTTCAAGACCCACTTCTATGGCACAGGACAACGAATGTTAAATGATGACTTATCGCACTATTCAGTTCCAAAGTAATGTCATTAGTCGAGAGAACGTTTACCTGATCCGTGGGCTCTGCTATTCGGAAAGGTGATATTTTGAAATCACGGAAATTGTGGGCACTCGGGCCATCGCTTCTCGCTAAGTTTTTTCCCAGATGGTTAGGGAAAAGGTCCTAACGATTTCGAGGACAAAAGGGCTTTTTCAGGGACGGACGCAACTAAGATTTGTGATGAAGTTTGAGGGTCAAAACTTAAACGCTTGAGTTTATTTTCCCGTGCGAATAGGCCATCTTCTAGCCTGAATCTGGGCCATTAAAGTTTTCCACACCCTCGTTAAATTACTTGGTTTGGCCGGGGTCTCAGGCATATAATCCCGACTACTTCGCGACCAAATATGTATCTTTCTTTGATGACATGCTAATGGGCATGTTTTGGGGGCAATTTATTCAATTTGAGTACTTCGCGAAGTACATGGAGATTGCATGCCGACTCTAACTTATCCTGGTGTTTATCCTGTGGAAGTCCCCAGCGGCTTGGCGACCATTGTTGGCGCACCTACGTCTAGGGCGGCCTTCATTGGGCGAGCAGCTAAGGGCCAAACAAATCTCGCCACTTTGATCACCAGCTTCGCCGATTTCGAGCGCTTTTTCGGCGGGCTCGCTTCGTTTAGCTCGATGAGCTTTGCCGTTCGGGATTTCTTCCTCAATGGCGGGTCGGAATGTGTGTGTGTCCGACTGTACAAGGGATCAGGAACGACCATCGTTCCTCTCAAGCTCTTCACGACCATCACCTCTGTCCCGGCGGACTTCACGACCTTGACCGAGTACTCCGTCATCTTCCAGGCAGCGAACGAAGGCCGATGGGCAGAGGGTATTCGAATCACGATTGACAACAACGTCTCGGCCGCTTCGCTCGCCCTATTGGGTGTGGTCCAGAACAAGGCTTTCAACATGACCGTGTTGGACCCGGTTTCCGGCGTTTCGGAGTCCTATTCGAACCTGGTTATGAATTCGACCCATGTCAACTCAGTGATCACGGTTCTGGCTAACCAGTCGGCATTGATTCGGGTTCAATCGAACGCGGCGACGGTTGATGCCGCTACGGTTCCTACCGCTGGTCTTACCGACAAGCTGTCGCTCTGCGAGAGTCTGACCAGTATTACGAAGAACGACGGTTCCATCTCGGAATCGACGCGCACCACTCGCCTTAGCGCGATCGCCACGGCCCAGGCTGGCTACGTGACGGAGCGGGTCGCTAGCGACGGTTCGGACTTGGACATGTCGACCTTCCTCCCGGCCAACGCGCAACGCGACAAGAAGGGTTTATACGCCTTCGAGCAGGTCGATATTTTCAACATCCTCTGCATCCCGCCATACAAGGCAACCAGTTCGGTGCCCAACCAGGATGTGGATGTATCGCTGGTCAGCGTGGCCGCGGACTATTGCGTCCAGCGGTTTGCGTTCCTGATTCTCGATGCGCCGTCGGCGTGGACGATGCCCAACGGTAGCAGTTCGGCCGGCGTGGTGGAAGGCATGAACAATGCAACCGACCAACTCGGCACGCGATCAGACCATGCGGCGGTGTTCTGGCCGAGGCTGAAGCAACCGAACCCGTTTAAGAACAACATGTCCGAGAATTTCTCGGTCGTTGGCGCGGTCGCCGGTGTCTTTGCTCGAACGGACTCCGAAAGAGGCGTCTGGGTCGCTCCAGCGGGGCTTCATGCGGTGTTCAACAACGTTCCCGACCTGGCCTACAACATGACGAACGGTGAGCAGGGTCTGCTCAATCCGATTGCGGTCAATGGTCTACGGATCAAGATTCCCACCGGACGGGTCGTTTTTGGCTGCCGCACGTTGGCGGGCGATGATCGCGTAGTTTCGGACTACAAGCAGGTTCAAGTTCGCAGAGTCGCCCTCTTCTTGGAGCAGAGCATCACCCGCTCGATGGAGTGGGCCGTCCACCAACCCAACGAGGAGGTGACTTGGTCTCAGATTCGCCTCAGCATCGGCGCGTTCATGCGCGATCAGTTCCGCAAAGGCATGTTTGCCGGATCGACTCCGAAGGACGCGTACTACGTGAAATGCGACTCGACGACGACCACCCAGACGGATATCAACAACGGGGTGATGAACGTCGAGGTCGGATTCAAACCCCTTAAGGCCGCCGAATTTATTGTGCTGCGGTTCAAGCAAATGATTGGAGATGTGCAGGTTTAAGCCATGGCAGAATTTACGGTAAATCAGAAGAGGTTCGACCCCTATAAGAACTTCAAATTCCGAATCAAGTGGGATGGAAATTTCGTCGCTGGCGTCAGCAAATGTTCGATGCTGAAGCGCACGACGGAAGTGGTGAAGCACCGCTCTGGCGGGGACCCCAGTACCAGCCGAAAGAGCCCTGGGCGAACCGAATTTGAGGCGGTGACCCTTGAGCGGGGCGTGACCCACGACCGGGCGTTCCAGCAATGGGCGGCCAAGGTGTGGAACTTTGGG
This sequence comes from Armatimonadota bacterium, assembly GCA_016125185.1. Lineage (NCBI taxonomy): Bacteria > Bacillati > Armatimonadota > Armatimonadota bacterium. The sequence goes on from WGMG01000004.1 coordinate 286,338, forward strand.
GGAGGCCCCGGCGCAGAGTCGTCGCTGGCCGATTTTCGCAAGGATATCACCATTGAGGTTTACAACGAAGCGGGCCAAAAGGTCATCGCCTACAAACTGCTTCGCTGTTGGGTTTCGGAGTACCACGCGCTTCCCGATTTGGATGCGAACGCCAATGCCATCGCCATCGAGTCGATCAAGATCGAAAACGAAGGATTCGAGATGGATACGGATGTAGTGGAACCGTCTGAGCCGACCCTCAGCCTGTAATCGACGCCGATTCGCGCGTATGAAGGAAGCCGCTTTGCTCGACCTATGGGAACGGTCTGCCGGTAAGTCGCCGGTGGAGCGTTCCCTGGTGCTGGCCTCATTCGAGGGGCCGGTCGAGAGCGGCGCGTCTCTGGGGCGGGTGGCTGGCCATGTGCTGGACCTGCGGTCGCGGTTGTTCGGGCGGCGATTTGAACTCATGTCGGCTTGCCCGGAATGTGGTGAGCCGGCAGAGGTCGAATTCTCGGAGGACCAACTGCCGACGCCGACATCCGAGGATCAGACGGTCGAGGTGGCGATGGACGGCTACCGAGTCTTGGCCCGTCCGGCGAACAGCTTGGACGTGGCCTATCTGTTGCGGTTCGATGAAGTGGAGGTAGCCGAACTGGCGCTGCGCAAGCGGTGCACACTGATGGCTGAGTATGAAGGGGTCCCGGTCGAGGTTGAAGAAGTTCCGAACACGATTTGGGCCGCGGTAGAGGACGCGCTCGACGCTTTGGACCCACTGGCGACGGCCGGTGTGAATCTGCAATGTCCAACGTGCAGTACCGAGTGGCGAGCTCAGTTCGATGTGACGGCGATTGTCTACCGAGAGCTTTCGATCCACGCTCGGGGAATCCTCGGCCAGGTGGATGCCCTCGCTCGGGCGTACGGCTGGACGGAGGATGCGGTGCTCGCATTGAGCCCGGCCCGGCGGCGGTCATATCTGGACATGGTGAAGGCATGAGCCGATACTTCCGCGACATCGCAACGCGCGCTCTGGGCCTGGCTCAAATACTTTCTTCAACGGCCTTCTTCTTCCGCGATGAACCGGATACGCCGGACGCGGAGGAATTCGTTGAGGATGACAGCGAGACTGGGCGTCCGGGCGACCGGATCGTCGAGCGGCAGATCGAGCGTGACCACATCATTAAGAGCGAATCTGAGCGAGTCGAAATTCAGCGGACTCATTCCGAGTCGCACTTGCAAACGGAAGCCACGACGAACCTTGAGAGGGAAGTCGTCAATCGGGAGCCGGGCGAGACCGTGATTCGTGAGACGGCACCGGGACCAGAGGTTCGCCATCGGGAGACCCTGCGCGAACTGTTGCGGGAAGCGAACCGAGAAACGGTGGAGCGCATCCACATTCAAACTCAGCGGCTGGAACGGCTGAGCCGGGAAACACAGACCCAGATCGAGCGGACGGCGGAGCGTGAAATCCGCCACGCGGACCGAATCGAGCGGTTACGGACCGAGGTTCGGGCCGAAATGGAGGCGGCGACCATACCGGCACCAGCGCCCGAGTCGGTGGTCAACATCAGCATTGGCCGCATCGAAGTGCGGTCAAACGCCCCGTCTTCGCGCACGACGCCTGCCTCCGAACCAGCACCGAAACGGGCGATTTCGTTGGACGATTATTTGCGTGAGCGCAGCGGAGGCAACCGATGAGCAATCAACTGGCATTCGCGACGGTCAGCTTCGTGCTTCAGCAACGGTTGAACCAGGTGGTGGGGTCGGACGTGTCGTCGGCGACCGCGACCAACACGCGACCAGACGGCACCGGCGCGTCGCCGTTGCCCGCGCCTGGGGTCAACATCTATCTGCTTCAGGCGACTTATAACGGGCCGATGTCGGACCCGTTCTTGCCGACGATGTCGGCGGATGCCACCCGCGTCGCTCGTCCGGTGGGGGCGTTCGACCTGACCTACATGTTCACATTCCACGGCGACGACTCGAAGTGGGAGCCGCAACGCGTGCAGGCCAGCGTCCTGCGCCACATTCACACCAACCCGGAGATTGGCAAGGACACGATTCGGTCGTTGATCTCGGCGTTGCCAGGCACCCACGCGCTCAAGAAGAGCGATTTGGCCGACCAATTTGAGAACGTGAAGCTGACGCCGGCGAAAATGACGCTGGACGATCTATCCAAGATTTGGTCGGTTTTCTTCCAAAAGCCGTACGCTCTGACCAGCATTTACTACGCGTCCGTAGTGCTGTTGGAATCGGATATTTCCACCGAGGCATCGCTCCCGATTCTGAAAGTGGTGGGCGATGTGACGGTGATGTCGGACGTACGGATCGACTCGATCGACCCGCCGATGGCTTCGGTTGCCGCAGGCACCAAGATCGTGCTGACCGGCATCAACCTACTTGGCGACAACTTTGTGTACCAGGTTGGCGGGGTCGATGCAACGGTGGATTTGGCGAACTCGACTTCGAGTTCGGTAACGGTATCCCTGGGGGGCGGATTGCTGTCGGGACCGGCGACGGTCGTGGTCCAAAAGCCGAGCCCGTTTGGCGCGGGGCACGTCGGCGCGAACTCCAATGTGGCGACGGTTCAGCTTTTCCCGGCCGTCAATACCATCTCGTTCACACCCGCGGCGGGCCCAACTCCCGCCCAATTTGACGTGACGTTGACGCCGAATGTCGAATTGGCGCAGACGGCGGCGCTGGTGCTCAACCGACTGACTCCGCCCTCGGCGGGCAAGCCGTGGTCGTACCTTCTGCCTGCTACTCCACGAAGCGCGGCTACCGGTTCTTTGAACTTTGTCTCGCTTGGCGTCGAGGCGGGCGACTACCTGTACCGGGTCCGAATCGACGGCGTCGACACGCCGCTTTCGTTCAATGGAACCTCCTACGATGGGCCCAAGGTGACGGTGACATGATCTCGAGCGCACAGTGGCAACAAGCGAACCAGGAGTTCATCGAAATCGCGCTGGAGCGCGTGCGGTTCCGGCTGGCCCTGATGGCGGGCACGGACGAGAATCTGCTGGCTGAAGACATCGCGGTTTTGGATCGTCGGCTGGTTGCGGCTACCGAGCGGATGCCTGCGCCAAGCGCCTTCCATCAATTGTGCGAGTCGTTCCGCTTGACCGATTTCGAGGCGGAACTTGTGCTTCTGTGCGCAGCGATGGAGACGTTGCCCCGCTTCGGCGACCTGTGTGCCGCGTGTCAGGGCGATCCATTGCTGACGTTCCCGACGTTCGGCCTGGCGATGGCAGCGTTACCCAATCCGTCGTGGGTGGCCGTCTCCCCGGCGGGCGTACTTCGAAAGCTCCGGCTGATCGAAGTTGAGGGTGGACTCTCGTTGGTGCGGAACCGAATCCGCATCTCGGAGCGGCTCTTGCACTTCCTGCTTGGGCTGGACATTTTGGAGCCGTCGCTTCCGTTCATCACTCGATGCGAGCCGGTCGATACGCCCGCCTCGGCGATGGCTTTGCGCCTGCGCGATGTGACGATGGCATGGGTTGGGCATCGGGCGCGAACCATGCAGATCGTGGGACAAAACGCGGAGCGATGCTTCGTCGAGGCGTGCCAGTGCATCGGTCTTCAACCCTTCCGCGTGGATGCCGTGAACCTGCCCGAGCCGATCGAAGAGTTTGCCGACGTTTGGGCCCGGGAAGCATTGCTGACGACCGGCGCGCTACTGGTCACCAACCCAGAAGCGAACCTGCCCGCCGTGACCAAACTGGCGGCGCGGGCCAATTTCCCGCTTTACCTGGCTACGTCGGAGCGGGTGGACTTGCCGGACACGGTCGATACCTATCTTGATCCCGCGCCGACTGCCGAAGTGACCGACCTCTGGGCGCGGGCTCTGGGCGATAAGGCTGGACCTCTGCTGGGTGAGTTGGAAATTCTTTCCGAGACGTTCCGGCTAAACCCTGATCAGATTCAGGGCATCGCTGACTTGGCGGGTGGGGCCCCGGATGTGAAGGCCGCCCTGTGGGATGGTTGCCGAGCCGCGACACGTCGCCGGTTGGATCAGATCGCCCACCGGATTCAGTCGCAGATGCGGTGGGCGGACCTCGTGGTCGCCGACGACACGAAGGCGGTTTTGACCGATATCGCCTCCCATGTGCGCAACCGAAGTCGGGTCTATGGCGAGTGGGGATTCGGTGAGCGAAACGTGCGCGGGCTTGGCATCAGCGCGCTGTTCGCAGGTCCCAGCGGCACGGGAAAGACCCTCGCGGCAGAGGTCATCGCGGGCGAGTTGAATCTGGACCTGTACGTCATCGACCTCAGCCAGTTGGTAAGCAAGTACATCGGCGAAACCGAGAAGAATCTGCGCCGGGTGTTCCAGGCCGCCGAGGGCGCGGGAGCCGTGCTGGTGTTCGACGAAGCGGACGCGGTGTTCGGTCAGCGAAGCGAGGTGCGGGACAGCCACGACCGGTACGCCAACATGGAGGTGAGCTACCTGCTTCAACTGACGGAGTCGTACCGAGGGCTGGTCATCCTCACCACCAATATGCGCCAGTCGCTGGATCAGGCCTTCATGCGCCGCATCCGGTTTGTGGCCCATTTCGCCTTTCCCGAGTACGCCCAGCGCCGGGCGATGTGGGAGCGCGCCTTCCCGGAGCGAGTGCCGATGACCGAGCTGGACTACGACGCACTGGCCAAGCTGAACCTGACCGGTGGCAACATCCGAAGCATCGCCATCAATGCCGCTTTTCGAGCCGCAGCCGAGGGAACGCCGGTGACGATGGGGCAAATCGCCATCGCCGCACGGGCCGAATTCGCCAAGCACGACCGACCAGTGCCGGAGCACGAGCTATCGGGGGACGGATGGTAAACCTGCACATCGACCGCATCGTGGTCCACGCCGACGGCAACGTATCGCCGCTGGAGCTTCGCCGACGAGTCGAAGAGGCACTCAAGAAGGAATTGGCCACCCGAGGACTGGATGGGCAAGACCAGCCCTCGCGAGCAGAGTCCTCTCGGGTGGTTTCCGTGGACCGGCGGCTGTCCTTGGCCGACGCCATTTCGGCGGCTTGTTTGGAGGTGGTCGATGGCCGATAAAGCTCCTGCAACCGCCACGGCGACCCCCGCTGCGAGCTTGACGAAGGTGCCACGACCGATGATTCAGCGCAAGTGCGCGTGCGGAGGGACGGTTGGCCCTTCTGGGATGTGCGCCGAGTGCGAAAAGAAGCAGAAAGAAAAGGGCAAGATTCAGCGCAAAGGGGCGGGCTCAGTGGCCTCGATCCCGTCGTCGGTCGGTTCGGTTTTGGGTGGCGTTGGTCAGCCTTTGGACGCGGGCACTCGGTCGTCGATGGAGTCGCGATTTGGCACCAGCCTGGGGGCGGTCCGGGTTCATACCGACTCGCGGGCGGCGGAGTCGGCTCGCTCGTTGAACGCCCAGGCGTACACGGTCGGGAACAACATTGTTTTTGATCACGGCCAGTACAGCCCGACCAGCGCGGGCGGCTCGCGGCTGTTGGCGCACGAGCTGGCCCACACGATCCAGCAGGGCGGATTGCAGACCAAGAGCTATAGTGACCTCTCGGTTTCTCCGTCCAACTCGCCGCTAGAGATCGAGGCGGATCGCGCCGCCGAAGCGGTGACGTCGGGCTTTGCCGCACCGGCGCTCTCGAAGGTGAACACGCCGGTCGTCTCGCGGGCAACGCCCAACACGACCTCGACGACGGTGACGCCAACCCCGACTCCGCCCGCAGTGGTGCCAACCACGCCGACGCCTAGCCCCACGCCTGCCACACCGACAGCGTCCACGTCTTCAGGTCCTTGCACCCTCACCAACGTGCCCGCCGGAGCCGACTGCGCAGCCCTCGTGGCGGCGGGAGTCAAGGCGATCATCGGAAACTCGGCTGCCAATCGAATCTTCGTATTGGATGACTTCCCGCTCAATCAAAACAAGGGCGAGGTGGCGGTGAAGCTATACGAGCAGTTGGCGCAGGCGGGGCAGTTGATCGCGGTGATGAACACGTCGGGCACGGGCGGAAGCACGGCGTTGAAGCAAGGCCGCGATGACTCGGACATGCTGCGCAAGGCATGGCTCCAGAAGTATTCGTGGACGTCGGTCACTGGGCCATCCAACTGGCAGAAGCTGAGTGGCGGCCCGCTCATCTCACCGTTTAAGCCGGTGCGGTTCGACAAAGTGACGTGCCACATGGACCATATCCAGGAGCTTCAGGTGGGCGGCGCGGGTAACCCATCGAACATTCAGGTTTTAGACCCCGATCCGAACATCGAAAGCGGTCGGGACATCAACTCGTTTTTGAAGCAGAAGGCCACGGATATCGTCAGCGCGCTTGGCTCGCCGACTCCGCCGACCATCTCGCTACAGTTCAAGTCGATCCAGAAGGTTGGCGCTGCGCCGCAGCTAACCCTGTCGACTGGTCAACTAAGCTGTCTGGGGGTCGAGATGGCTCTGCTGACGGGCAAGAATCCGACCGCAGGGACGGGCACAGCCGTTACGGCCAACCGAACTCAGGTGCTGCTGTACGCAGGCGTCCAGTCGGCGTCGGCATACCTCAACAAGGGTAATCCGGTTACAGACCTTACGAACACCACAGTGCTGGAGAATCGCGGCGTGATGTTGTTGGTGCCTGGCTTCATTCTCACCAAATACACGCGGGCGGCAACGAGCTCAGGCACCGACAAGATTAACGCTGAGATCGACCCGAACAAGCTGGGTAATCGCACCAGCCAAACCCGCATCCCGGTGACGATTTCGAGTCAGACGCCTTTCCAGTTTGATTCGGTGGCCGGTTCTCCCAGTCTTGCCGCACCAGTAACCGTCAGCGGCGCGACGCCACCTGCTCCCGCTTCGGGTCCTGCTCCGGCGGCTCCGACCGGAACCGTCACTCCCGGCCAAGCCGGAGTCGAGGCGGGCAGTGCCGCCGAGACGCGCATGATCAAGGCGAAGAAGTCGCCATCCAAGGTCGCGTTCCACTACCCGTACCTCAGCGAAGGCTCACTAAACGTCACCCCCGACGAAGAGGGTGTGCTTACCGGTACCGGAACACTCAAGCCGTCGATCCCGCTGTTGAAGGGCAAGACGCTAGACCTCACGCTCGCTCCAGACAAACTCTCGGCTGTCCTTAAGAGCGGTATGGTGGGCACAAAGCTGTTCGGGATCGGCACCATCACGGACGCCAGCCTGACCGCCGACCTTTTGCCGACTCTGGGTGCGAGCGGCAACCTTTCGATCGCCTTTGGTAGCACGGCCAAACCAATCGCCACGACCAGCCTGACCCTTTCTGCTGACCCAACGAACGGCTTCATGGCGACCGGAAAGCTGATCGTCAACATCCCTCAGATCGACCAAGCCGAAGGCGACGTCACCTACAAAAATGGCGCCTGGTTTGGCCAAATCACGATCTCCACTTCGCAGATTCGCATTCCGATGGTGAAGAGCAGCACGCTGGTGGTGAGCTTCAGCGAAAAAGGCGTGCAGGTTGCGGGCGGGGTCGTGATGGACGTCAAAGGCAACCCGGTCAACCTCAACGCGAATCTGGTCAATGGAACATGGGTTTTCACCGGCGGGGCGACGCTGACTTTCAGTCCGTTGCGTCCAGTGCATTTGTCGTTCCGCTACGCCAACGAAAAGCTGACCGCCGAAGGCGACACGACGTTCGGTTTTAAGGGTCTGGAGGGCAAGGTTCACGTCAAATACGACGATGGCGTGGTCACCGGCGACGGCACGCTGAACATGAACAAGGGGCGGATGACGGGCACGATCAACGCCCACTACACCCGCAACGGCAACATCACCGCCGACGGAAAGATTTCATACAAAATCACCGATAACCTCGTCGCCAGTGTGGGCATCGAGGTGGACGAAAAGCAGAACGTTCGGCTGACCGGCGAACTGACTTTCCCGAAGCCGATCCAACTTTTCTCCCGCATCGGAAACAACATCAATCTGTTCTCGATCCGCACCGATATTCCCATCGCTGGCATCAGTGTCGGTCCGGTGTCGATCGGCTTAGTGTTCCGAATCGAAGGTGGTCTCGGGTTCGACTATGGCGTGGGACCTGGGCAGATTCGCAACCTGCATCTTTCGGCGGCGTTCAACCCGTTCGATGACGACCCCAAGTTCGACCTTAAAGGCGGGGGGCAACTGTACATTCCTGCCGGAGCAGGCGTTTCGGCGAGCATTCGCGGAGCGCTTGCGGTTTCGGCAGGCATCGCTTCGGTGAGCGGTGGTATCACAGCGACGGCTCGGGCGGGGCTCGACGCGGCGCTGACGGCGGACCTGGATATCGAGTACAAGGAGGGGCGATTTACGCTCGATAGCACCGTCGCTCTGATCGGAAAGCCGGTCCTCGACTTCGGGCTGGAAGCCAACATTGAGGCAGAGGCAGGGGCTTTGGGTGTGTCGTACAAGTACCACAAGGGTTACCAACTCGCCAGCTTCACGCTTCCTTCAGACATGGAGATGGGGGCCAAGTTCCCGATCCATTACGCATCCAACGAAGCCTTCAAGTTCCCGTCGCTAAGCGACATCCAGGTGATCAAACCCAATATCGACGTGAAAGGACTGATGAATTCGATGCTAACCAAGGTAGGTGCCCTATGAGCTTCACCAATGCGCCTTCGCTGATTCGCGGCGGGATCGTCCTCGTCGATTCGACCACCGGAAAGCAGAAGCGAGTGATCGTGCTTCAGTACAACCCCGACTCGCTGACGCGCACACTGGTGCCGCAAGGCGTCGGGGCCGACTCGGGCGACCGGCTAGAAACGCTTCGCCTGAAGGGACCGGCCATCGAAACGATCAAGCTGGAAGCCGAACTCGACGCCGCCGACTACATGGAGAAGCCAGACGATAATCCGACCAAGATAGCCAATGGCCTTGCCGGGGACCTTGCGGCCCTGGAAATGATTGTGAACCCGACCACCGCGAGCATGGCCAATACGAACTCGATGGCGTCGGCAGGCACGCTGGAGATCTTTCCCGTCGAGTCCGACCTAGCGGTATTTGTGTGGAGCAAGAATCGCGTGGTGCCGGTTCGTATCACCGAATTTGCGATTACCGAAGAGGCGTTCGACCAGAATCTGAACCCGATTCGGGCGCGAGTTTCGCTCTCGCTTCGCATCCTCACCGTTAACGACGTGCCGTACGATTCGCTCGCGGCGTCGATCTTCCGCGCCTACCACCTGAACAAGGAGCAGATGGCCGCCACCGCCTCCGGTGAGCTGTCGAAGCTCGGAATAGGGAAAATCATATGAGCCAGTCCAAGTTCGCCTCCAATAGCCGCTATCTGAACACGCCGATCCTCACGACGACGTTGCCCGATGGTCGGCAGGTGAACTACGTGGACCGACGGTTCATTTCTGGGCCCGAAAAGTTCTCGGCCATCGGCTATTACGTCGTGGAACAGGGCGACCGGCCCGATCTGCTGGCCAACGACGTGTACGGCGATCCCGAATTGTTCTGGCAACTCGCCGATGCGAACACGGTCGTATTCCCAACCGAACTGACCGAAGTTGTGGGCTCACGCGTGCGCATCACCCTGCCCGAAGGGGTCGAAACGGCGGAGGACTCGGATGCTTAAGGGGCTGAATCTGTCTCTGCTGATCGGTCCGCTGGTGCCGTTACCGGTGCCAAAGAATGTGGTGGACGCCCTTGTGAGCGCGCAGGTGACGGTGAGCGCCACCGACCGGTCGGGATTCCAGCTTCAATTCCACTTTAGCAAGAAGTCGACGATTTCGAGTGCGATGATTCCGGCGGGCTACTTCGATCCTGGCAATCGGGTTATCCTCGTGGCGACCGTCAACGGTCTACCGACGGTGCTGTCGGACGGCATCATCACCCGGCAAGACGTGGTGCCGAGCAACGTTCCGGGGGGATCGACGGTCACGGTGACCGGCGAGGACATCAGCCTGCTCATGGCTTTGGTCGATTTGACCGGCTTGCTGGACTATCCGGCGATGCCTTCTACCGCCATCGCCGCCCTGGCTCTGGCCAAGTACGCGGCCATCGGTATCATTCCCGCTATCATCCCCGACCCGTTCGTGGATATCAAGCTTCCGACGACGGGCTACATCACGCACAAGGGTACCGACTTCGACTTCATCAAGAAGCTGGCGACGGATAGCGGCTACGTGTTCTACACCGAACCTGGGCCGGTGCCGGGGACCAACATCGCCTACTGGGGGCCGGAGGTTCGATTCGGACCGATTCAGAAGGCGCTGAACATCAACATGGATGCCGAGACGAACGTCGAATCCCTCAGCTTCAACTTCGACGGCCTGCTCGGCACCAATCAGATCGCGCTGATCCAAGAGCCGCACACCGGCATTCCGATTCCGGTCCCGATTCCTAGCCTATCGATCCTCGCGCCGCCTTTGGCCGCGCGTCCGGCCACCAAGCTCAAGGTCAGCTTTGTGCGAGACGTCGCCAATTTGTCGATCCAGGGCGCGATGAAAAAAGCGCTGAAGATCGACAAGGAAAGTTCGGACGCCGTGCAAGGTTCGGGCACCTTGGACGTTTTGCGCTACGGCTCGATCCTCAAGGCGCGAAGCCTTGTCGGGGTGCGTGGAGCGGGCACGGCTTACGACGGGCTGTATTACGTCAAGAGCGTCACTCACAACTTGAAGCCTGGGGAGTTCAAACAGCAGTTCTCTCTCGTGCGAAACGGACTCATTTCCATCACCCCGGCGGTACCGGCATAGAACTATGGCAGAAACATTCTTTGGCAAATATCGAGGACTCGTTCTCAACAATATCGACCCGGAAAACCGAGGGCGAATCCAAGTGCAGGTGCCGGATGTAAAGAGCCTCCTGCCTACGACCTTCGCGGAACCGTGCTTCCCGTTTACGGGCATCCAGAGCGGCATGTTCGTAGTACCAATGATCGGCGCGAGTGTGTGGGTCGAGTTCGAGCACGGCGATCCCGACTACCCGATTTGGACCGGCGGCTGGTTCCCGACCGCCGCCGATGTGCCTGCCTTGGCGCTGACGCCGCCAGGTGTGCAGGGATTCTGCATCAATACCGTGCTCCAAAACACGCTGCTTATCAGCGACGTGCCCGGAGCGGGCGGCATCATGCTCAAAACTACGACCGGGGCCATGATCAAAATGGACGACACCGGCATCATCATTCAGAACGGCAAGGGGGCAATCATTACCATGAACGGCCCCACCGTCACGGTCAATGCGGGCGCGCTGGTGGTGACCTAATGCCGGGAGGAATCGTCACCGTCGCGTCTACGATCATGTGCCCCCACGGCGGCACTGTCACGGACATTCCGACCTCCACGCGGGTGCTGGTGGCGGGTACGCCGCCGATCCTGCTGACCGACCAAGGGTTGGTCGCCGGATGTCCATTCAACACCGGCAGTCCGTCGCCCTGCATCAAGGTTCAGTGGATGGTTGGCGCAACGCGAGTGCTGATCGAAGGGCGTCCGCCGCTGGTTCAATCGTCAACCGGGCTTTGCATCGGCCCTGCGCCGCAAGGCCCTCCGGTAATCGTAGCGGTGCAGCCGCGGGTGATCGCACAATGACTTTCGAAAACGTCGCCTATCCATTCCAGCCTGGCTCGCAGGGGCGGTCCGAAACGGCCGAATACAATGACCACGTCAGCCAGATGATCGAACAGGTTTTGTTCACCGCTCCAGGCGAGCGATTGAACCGCCCGACGTTCGGATGCGGCATTCGGCAGGCGTTATTCGGGCCACTCGGCGATGTGCAGGCGGCGGCCACCCAAATGCTTATCCAGTCGTCGCTACAGCAGTGGCTGAGTCAGCAGATCGAAGTGCGGTCGGTTGAAGTTATTGCCGAGGATTCCACGCTGACGATCTCGATTTCCTACGTCGTTCGCCGTACCGGCGAACCTGACCAACGAACCTACAAGCTGGGAGATTAGCTATGAGTACGAGCGCGGTTTATTATTGTGGGAAGGATCGGAGAAGGGAAGCCGTCCGCGCTGCCGGAACGCTCAACGGCATCGATTTTCTCGAGGTCGATGCCAACCAGACGGTGCTCACCGTCAACTGCCTTCTGCCGATCCCTGCCTCCGTCACCAGCGCCAATTTCACCATTGCCGGTGGCGAGAAGGTCAAAGGCTTCACTCTGTCTCAGGTCAGCGTGAGCGGAAACCAGATCGTCTTGGGTGTCGATCGACCGGGCGACTTCTCCATCTACACGCTTCAGCTTCGTGACGGCTTGGGCTTCCCGGCCGGGTTCGATCCTCAATTGTGCGATCTGGAATTCAGCTTTAAGGTCAACTGCGTTTCGCCTTTCGACTGCTTGACGACCACGGAGTGCTCGCACGAGAGCGAGATCGAACCGACGATCGACTACCTGGCGAAAGACTTCCAGTCGTTCCGGCGCCTGCTCATCGAGCGGCTGACCCTGCTGATGCCGGGATGGAAACAGCATAGCTTGGCCGACCAGCAGACGGTGGTGCTGGAAATGCTCGCGGTGATCGGCGACTACCTCAGCTATGCGCAGGATTCCATTGCCACTGAGGCCTACCTTGACCGCGCGCGCAAGCGAACATCGGTGAAAAAGCACGCGCGCCTGCTGGATTACTTCATGCACGAGGGGTGCAATGCCCGCACGCCGGTCTGCATCGAAGTAATGGCGGGCTCGACCGCTGACGGTCAGCCATTGCCCGCCCACACCAAGGTTCTCACTGCCGCGAACGGCGTCGGGCCGCAACTGACGGCCATCGATTATGCTGGCATCGACAATCTGGAGACGGTGGTCTTCGAGACGATGCACGAGGTCAAACTCTCGTCGGCTAAGAACAAGATTAGCTTCCACACCTGGAGCGACTTTGATTGCTGTCTGCCCGTGGGCGCGACGAGCGCGACTTTGGTGAAGAGCGCGGGTTTGACACTCAGCGCGGGTGACCTGTTGATGTTGTACGAGCAGATCAACCCGTATTCCGACGACTGGCGCGATCAGCGAAAAGACCACCGGCACTTGGTTCGACTCACCAAGGTCACCGACAGCAAGGACCTGTTCGAGAACATCGACGTGCTGGAGATCGAGTGGAGCAAGGAAGACGCGTTGCCTTTTTCGCTGTGCCTCAGCATTACGGTGGATGAGAAGGCGATCTCCGACGTGTCGGTTGCATGCGGCAATGTCGCCTTGGCCGACCACGGTAAGACCGCACTCGTTCCCGAATCGCTGATTCCCGCGACGCCGGTCGTCGGCGAGGTGTATCGCCCCACGATCCTCTCGTCGGACATCACCTTCCTGACGGCTTTTGATCCAAGCGCCGCCCTCAAGCTTTCGGCGACCTCGGCGTTGACCCAAGACTCGGCTTCGGCGTCGCCGAGCATCGCGCTGACGTCGTCGGCGGGTGTTTGGGAACCCAAGAACGACCTGATCGCTTCGGGGGCGTTCGATCGCCAGTTTGTGCTGGAGGTGGAGGACGACCGAACAGTGACATTCCGATTCGGGGACGGGGTTTTTGGCAAGGAGCCCACCAGTAGCGATACCTTCACCGCGACGTTCCGAACCGGCTCGGGCGTGGATGGCAACGTCGGCGCGGACGTGTTGTGCCGCGTGGTGTTCGACCCCCTCGGTATCGTCAAGGTTTGGAATCCGCTCCCCGGCATGGGTGGCACCGCGCCTGAGGACACCCGTGACGTTAAGCGTTTTGCGCCGGATGCCTTCAAGGTGCAGATGCGGGCAGTCACCGAAACCGACTATGCCGACATCACTTTGCGGTATCCCGGTGTGCAGGGCGCGTCGGCCGATCTGCGCTGGACCGGCAGTTGGTACACCGCGTTCATCGCGGTGGATCGGGAGGGCGGGTTGCCCGTGCGGTCCGATGCCAAGTTCCTCAAGGACCTGCTGGCGTTCTTGGACGACTACCGAATGGCGGGCGTCGATCTGGAGATTCGCGATCCGATCCGCGTCGCGCTGTGGATCGAGATGAGCGTGTGCATCAAGGACGGCTACTTCCGCACGAATGTGGACAAGAGCCTGCGCCGAGCCTTCAGCAGTCAAGTGCTCAGCGACGGAAGCTTGGGCTACTTCCACCCCGACAATTTCACCTTCGGACAGGACGTTTTCTCGGGTCCGATCATCGCCAAGGCGATGTCGGTGGACGGCGTGGACCACGTACGGCTGACCAAGCTCCAGCGGTGGGGACAGGCCCCAGCCAACGAGATCGCTCAGGGTCGGCTCTCGATCGGCAAGAGCGAGATCGCGCAGCTCACCGGCGACGTGAATTTCCCGGAGCGGGGGCGCATCGACTTTATCTATGAGGGAGGCATCTGATGATTGAGAAACCATGCGACTGTTGCGCCGACGGATCGGGTACGACCTCGACGCTCTCGAACCTGCCTGGCCTTACCCAGATCACGTACCGCATCGGCACTCACAACTCCTTCAAGACCAACATGCTGTACGACATGTCGCGCCAGAGGCCACTGGATGGGCTGACCACGCGCGACGACACGGACTTTGCCGTAGCGATGGCCGATGCGTGGGCTTCGGTGCTCGATGTGCTGACCTTTTACCAAGAGCGGTACGCCAACGAGCACTACCTGCGCACGGCCACCCAAACCCTGTCGGTGTACGAACTGGGCAAAGAGGTTGGCTACAAGCTGGCCCCCGCCACTGCGGCCAAAACCTACTTGGCGTTCACGGTAGACAACGCCAATGGTGCCCCCACCACCGTATCGGTGGACGAAGGTGTGAAGGTGCAGAGCGTGCCAGGCCAGGATGAATTGCCGCAGATCTTCGAGACGCTGGAATCCGTGGAGGCGAATGTCGCCTGGAACGAGTTTCAGGTTCAACGATACGAGGCTCAGACGACGTTTAGCGGGCAGACATCGGCATGGTTCGATGGCGACTCGGTGACGTGCAAAGTCGGTGACAATCTGCTCTTCCAGTCCGGCTCGTCCGTGCAGATCGTCCGCATCCTTTCCCTGACCATTGACAGTACGCTCCGTCAAACCCAGATCACGTGGGACCAGGGACTAAGCGTTTTCAACAGTCCGCACATCGGCGTGTTGGGCCGGGTGTGCTCGTTGTTTGGCTACAACGCGGCGGATTGGAACACGCTGGGTACGGCGCTGCAAACGACTTACCCGCATTCTGGCTGGGCCGACCAGAACATCACCACGAATGTGGTGAACCTGGATGCGCAGTACACCGACGTCCTGCCGACCGCGCGCATCGTCTTCCGCAAGAGTTCGGGCGTTGTGGTGCGCACCATCAATTCGGTAAGTGAGGTCTCGCTATCCAAGTTCCTCATCAGCGGCAAGAGCACCCAGGTGACGCTGAGTTCGTCGCTGACGGCCAGCGATGCGGTGACGCCGATGTCGGTGTCGGTGCTGGTCGAAACAGCGACGCTGACCCTGGGCAAAACCGCCATCACCACGCCCCTGACCGGCGACCTCATCGAGGTCGAAGAGGAACAAGATCGACCTGAGGTCGGACGAACGGTCGTCATTGTGGGCAAGGCTTCGCGTATCGCGCCAGTGAATGCCGTGACTGTACCGGCCACTTCGCGCACGCTGGAGACCGTCATCGCAGCGGGAAACTCGCTCCGCGTCGATACCGTCGCCGATGGCGGCGGGGGCAAGCTGGCGTTTACGGTGTTCCAGGATGACGGCACGACCCTCACCCTGCCTGCGCTTTCGACCTCGCAGTTTGCCTATCAATCGCCGCTCGACACCGACCCGACAGTGGGCGAAGCGGTGACCATCGCCGCCGATCAAACGGCAGCTTCGACCTCGCCACTTCAGTTCTCCATTGATCAAACCTTGACGACGCCCTTTGATCGGGCCAGCACCAAGGTTTACGGAAACGCGGTTCTTGCCAGCCACGGCGAATCGAAGGTCGAGACGCTCGGCAGTGGCAATGGGGCCAAGACGTTCCAGTCGTTCACCCTTCGCGGCGGACCGGTGACGTACCTAGCCGCCGCCACCGAGAGTGGGTACGAAACCACGCTGAGCGTTCGGGTGGACGGCTTGCTTTGGTCGCAGGTGGACCAGTTCACGGACGCCGAGCCGACGGACCGCGTGTACGACGCCCGGCAGGATTCCAAGCAAGCCACGACCATCGATTTTGGCGACGGAAAGCATGGCTCGCGACTCCCAACTGGCATCGAAAACGTAGTGGCGTACTACCGCCAAGGCGCGGGGGTGGCGGGCAACGTCCGGGCTGGCCAGCTTTCGCTGATGCAGACACGGCCGCTAGGCATGAAGTCGGTGGTTAACCCGCTAGCAGCCAGCGGCGGATCGGACGCTGAAGACATCGCGGATGCCCAGCAGACCATCCCGTCCACCATCTTGACCTTGGGCCGGATCGTCTCGTTGCAGGACTTCCAAGACTTTGCGTTCCGCTTCCCAAGCGTGTACAAAGCGCTCGTTCAGGACGTGTGGCTTGGGCAGATACCGACGGTTTTCTTGTCTGTATTGGGAGCCGACGGGTCGTCGGTGGACCTGGATACGCTTCGGGGCAGTATCGACTCGGTGCGCGATATCCATACGCCGCTGACGATCATGAATGGCGAAGTCTACGCCTTCCGGGTAACGCTTCAGGTTTTGGCCAAAGAGGAGTACGACCAGGATACGGTTTTCGAGGCGGTGAAGACCCAACTCACGTCCGACTTTGGGTTCGACAAGATGCAGTTTGGACTGTCGGTAAGCGCCTCCGAGATATTGAAATCCGTGCAGAGCGTGGCGGGTGTAGAAGCCGCGGTCGTGACCCAACTGGCGCGGATCAGTGACCCGACCACCACGCCCATCGACCCGTTGCCCGCCGACTTTGCCAAGGTTGATAGCGGAGTATTACGACCGGCCTCGATGCTGGTGGTGGACGAAGACCAAATTACGATCGAGGAGTTAAGCCGTGAAATATGACGCCGAATCGCTGATGCGCCTTCTGCCGGAGGTCTACTACGAACGGGACGGCGTCGACGGTCCGCTGAAGGCCCTGCTGGGAGTCCTTGCCGGACCGGCTGAGGACCTGAACCAGAACATCCAGCAACTATACGACGACCTCTTCATCGAAACGTGCGAGGAGTGGGTGGTGCCTTACATCGGCGACCTGCTCGGGGTTCGCGGCCTGCATACCGTGACGTCATCGACCAGTTCCATGCGGGCGTGGGTGGCGAACACCCTCGGCTATCGACGTCGAAAAGGGACGCTCTCGGTCCTGCGCCGCCTTTCGCGCGACGTCACCGGCTACGGTGCGGCGGCGGTCGAGATGTTCGAACAGCTCGAATGGACTCAGCACCTCGACCATATCCGCGACCAGGCGCACTGGATCGACCTGCGCGACCCTGATCCGCTGGAGTTGCTGGATACCTCGCTGGGTCGCGCCTGCCACACCGTCGAGGTCCGCAATATCGAAGTCGAGCGCGGCAAATACAACGTGCCGAACATCGCCATCGGGCTGTGGCGGCTGAACTCATACCCGCTGACCCAGGTTCGGGCGGCGAACGGTCCGAACCCGGGCGAATACTTCATGGATCCGCTTGGACGAGACATTCCGATGTTTAACTTCCCCGAGCCGGACGAATCGAACGAGGGTCCTACCACCGAGATTTCGGTGCCGACCGCGCTTCGCCGCTATCCGGTGCACACCGACATCGAAAACCTACGCGCGGCGTTGGCGGCGGGTCAGGACTACACCTCGATCTACTTCGATTCGCAACCGGTGTTCGCCGTCGGCGAATTTCAACAGCCGACTGTCACCGCCGATCGAATTCTCATCTGCAACCTGGAGACCTGGCAGAGCATCCCGGCCAGTTACGACATTGGCGTCGATCCCAAGAACGGGCGCATCAAGTACCAAATATCGACTGGCCACCCCAAGCAGATCATGGTGGATTGGAGCTACGGCTTCTCATCCGACATCGGTGGCGGGCCGTACGACCGCGGGGCTGCGGTGGCCGACATGATGCCGGACACGCCAAGTTGGTACCGGGTGGTTTCCACCGACCCGAGCCTGATCGGTCAGCAGGGGCTCAGCACCACGCTGGACCAAGCGGTCGCGGATTGGAATGCCGATACGACTAAGCGCGACGGCCTCATCGTGGTGCTGGACAGCGACACTTACACGCTCACCTCGCCGCTGGCGATCAAGGCGCACGAGGGGACCCACCTACTGATCCTGGCTGCGAAGTGGCCTGCGCCAACGGTGTTGCCCAATGGTCCGCGCGACTACGCGCTGATCTCGGCGACAGACGTCCGGCCCGCGTTGGTCGGCGATATCGAGATCACCGGCACCGCCCCTGGAACCAGTTCGGAGCCGGGTCGAATCGGCATGAGCGGATTCTTGGTCAACGGGCGGGCGACGGTCAAGGGTGGCAACCTGGGCGGCCTCGACATCGAAGACTGCACCTTTGCCGCAGGCTCGATTTCTTTGGCGATCCAATCTGGCGGGGTCAAGAATCGCAATCTAGAACTAGAGGTTCAGCGGGTGGTGAGCAAAGGCATGACAATCACGCCGACCATCGCCGCCGCGACGATTTCCGATTCGATCATCGATGGCGCATTCGCCGCTAGCGATACACCGTGTTCCTTCACCGCCTGCACCTTCATTGGCAAAACCGATGTTCGCACTCTGCAAGCCAGCGACTGTATTTTCGATGGCATGCTGACCTGCGCCCGCACCCAGGAAGGCTGTGTGCGGTACTCCTATTTCCCCAAGGGAAGCACGACCCCGCGCGCCTTCCGGTGTCAACCGGGATACGCGATCGAGACGCATCTGGATATTCCCGAAGCCGACCTCCGCGGCCGCATCGCTCCGACGTACAACTCGGCGACGCTTGGGCATCCGGCCTATCGGCAACTGTCGCTCGGCTGTGCCGACGAGATCATGAGCGGAGGCTCGAACGGGTGCGAAATGGGGGCCTTTAATCGTCAAGTCCAGCAACTCAAGCTGGCCAACCTCGACAGCGCTCTGGCGGAGTACATGCGAGTGGGCATGCACTCGGGGGTGTTCTTTGAAAACTAATCTCACTGGTGGCAAATGAAAAGCGATATTACGCGATCGACATTCGATAAGTCCAAGCGGTACTCCAGCGTGCAGGTCCAGCAGGGCCGCATTACGCTGGACGCGGACTGGAACGAGCACGAGGACATTCGGAAGTACTTCGAGAGGACGGCGATTCAGGATATCGTCGGCCTCGCCGGTACGCCGATCACACCCGCCTTGCCTAACGGCGGCTTTGTGGTCACCGTCTCGGGCAAGAAAATCAGTATCGGCCCGGGCCACTACTACGTGGACGGCATTTTGTGCGAGAACGACGCCCAGGTCCAGTTCGCCAACCAGCCGTTTCTGCCTCTTCCCGGCGATCCGACCACTGGCAAAGCGCTGGTGTATCTGGATGTCTACGAGCAGTTCATCAGCTTTTGGGACGACGCCAACCTGAGCGATGCCGCCCTCGGCGGACGCGAGACCGCTGGTCGCCAACGTATCGTCTGGCGAGCCCGAACGCTGGCCGTTTCCGACCCCAATATCACTTGCGCCGACGCCTTCAAACAGGTCGCCGACCCCTCGACCGGCAAGCTCGCCGCGATCGCCAAAGCCACCACCAACACTGCGGTCTGCGTGCCCAAAGCCGATGCCCAATATCGCCGCCCCGAGAACCAACTCTATCGCGTGGAGGTTCACGTTTCGGGAACTGCGACCACTGCCACATTCAAGTGGTCGCGCGAGAACGGCTCCGTGGTCAGCAAGGCGTCGGTCACCGCCGCTCGCACCGTCACCGTCGTGCAGGTCGGTCGCGACCAGCGGCTGAGCTTTGCCGCTGGCGACTGGATCGAGCTGATCGACCTTCCTCGCGAGACGCGAGGTGAGGCGGGCGATCTGTTCAAGATCAATCAGATTTCCGGCAATGATCTGCAACTGGACCCTGCCGGTTCGGCGATTACCGCTACCTACGATGCGGCGACCTTGAAGGCGCGACGCTGGGAATCGGCCGGCGCGCAGACCATCGCGCAGTGGAAAGGCGCGAACACGGATCAGCCCGTGCCGAGCGGTTCGCCCGGCTTCGGCACGTACGTTCAGCTTGAGGATGGAGTTTGGATTCGCATCGCCGCCGGTCAATATGCGGTTGGCGACTATTGGCTGATCCCCGCCCGCTCCATTTTGGGCGACGTTCTCTGGCCCCTCAATGGCGTCAACGACCCGACGCTGCTGCCCAAATTTGGCACAACTCACCACTACGCGCCGCTGGCGATCGTGGACATCGACGCGAACGCGGTTCTGCGCGACTGCCGCAATCCGTACGCGCCGCTGAACGCAGATATTCAGTTGTTCTACGGCGGCGGTGACGGTCAAGAGGCTCCGCCGATCAAGGGTAATGCGACCGCGCTGACCCTGCCTGAGCCGCTCACCAGCGGCGTGTCGCGCGGGAAGATTCCTATCGCCGGTGCCATGGTGAAGTACTCGGTTGTGCAGGGTTCCGGCACGCTGACCGGCACGAATCCGGCCCCTACGAATTCGAACGGTTTGGCCAGCATTCAATGGACGCTAGACCCGACGACCTACTTCCAAAAAGTGCGGGCTGTATTGTTGGATGCCGATGGAAATGAAACCCATCTGCCCATCGAGTTCACGGCCACCCTCCGCACTGCAGACGAGGTTGCCTATAACCCGCCGGACCAATGCTCGATCCTGAGCGGAGTGACGACGGTCAAGGACGCGCTCGATCGCATGTGCGATATCCACAACGACACGAGTTGCTGTGTGAGCATTGGCAAGCGTGGCGAGTTTGCCACGATGGAGGAAGCGATCAAGGCCCTGCAAGGCAAGGTCAAGACCATTTGCTTCTGCCTGGATGGTGAAACGTACAAGCTGGGCAAGGAAGTCTACGACATGATGGTCGGCAAGGCCGGGTTCGTGGCGGTCGAGATCAGTGGCATTCGTGGCTTGACGACGCTCGTGGCTGAGAAGGTCTTGGGCATCCAAAAGCTGAAATGGCTGAAGGTCAGCGACCTACGGTTCCAGATGTTGGACCTCCCAATGGGCATGGCGATTGGAAGCGTCAATCGATGCGAATTCCTATGGGTCGACTTCGATTATAGTCCCGATAAGATCACGGCCGATTCGATGGCGGTGGTGGTGCAATCTGCAGGGAGGCTGCAGTTCAGCGATTGTCTGTTCTATGGCGCTTCGAGCTTGGGAACAAATCTTGGGGGCCTGTTCACCAAGGATGTGCGAACCGCCCTTGCGGCGGGTGATGCTCCAGCTTTGCAGAAGGCGCTGAAGGCGTCGCTGACGAATAATCCGAACCCTGGAATACTGCAAACAGACGCGGGTTCTGCGCTTCAGAATCTGAGCCTAGAGGACGATAACCTTAGCAAAGCTCTGACTTTGGCGACCACGCCGAACCCCACGGCTGCTCAACTCACCGACCTCAGCAATTCGCTGATTGCACTATCCAAATCGGGCAGTCAGTTCATCAGTTCGGCGATTAGTCAAGGAACGGCACTCGATACCATCGCTGCGCTACCGGTTACTCCGCCCGCAACGACGACGACCGCACCCCCTTCTACGACCATACCGCCGGTCACGAACATCGACCTATCTCGCCTGACGACGGCCGCGAATCTCGGAGCAGCAGCGGCAGCGGCTGGGACGAACCTCACCATCGCGCCGGTGTTCGATGCCAATGCCGAAGCTGCGGCCTCCAAAGCGGCGGCGGTCGTACCCGAGCCGGCTTCGCTAGTGCTGTTGAACAACATCATCGAGGCGCACATCGACAACTGTCAATTCTTCCATCCGGTCATCCTGTACGGATCGAACCCGGCTGGCTTCCCGACGTTCGATCTCGCCGATAAGGCGCGCGACATCCAATGGCAGAACGCGGGTCGGCTTTGGTGCCGAAATAACATCTTCGCCAAGATGTCCGTCTCGGCTACGCCGGGCAATGCCAAGACGCTTGTCGATTGGATTTCGAAGGCGCCGCAGGTGTACTCGGAGATCAAGATGACCGACAACACGTTTAGCGAGCCGGCCAGTTTTGTGGTCGCCCAGCGAGTGACTCTGACCGGCAATTCATTCGTGTTTGGCCGAGTGAACCTCCCCTCGATGTGGGTTTGGGGTGCAACCGCCAGCATCTATGGCTGTCATGCCGAAATCGTATCTGCGATCCGAGTGGCGGCGGGTGTCCGAGCGGGTACGACCAACGATAATCCAAATGTGAATATCTTATAGTCGAATCTAAGACTTAATGTCTGGATATTATCGGGTTACCAATGTGAAATTGAGATTCGCATTGGCATCTCTGTCTAAAACATTTTTGTCGAACGACTAAATGTGGAAAGATAAGCGATTGACTTTTCGTGAATCGTGCAATATGATGGGGCTAATTGAACTTTAGATAGTACTTTTGCCTATCCGATAGTTTGATTATTAATGCCCAAAGGGGCTGGGGAAATGTTTCAAACACCGATTCTTGACGTTGCGGCGGGGTTGCTCTTGTTCTTCCTCGTTCTTTCGCTCGTATGTACCTCGCTGAACGAGTCCATCTCGCGCATGCTTCAGCTTCGCGAAGAGCTTTTGTGGAAAGCGCTTACTAGCCTGTTTCAGAACTCAGAAGACGAGCAGTCGGCCACACTTGCGCGCAACATCTTAGATCATAACTTAGTCGACGCTTTGTCGCCCCCAGGCAAGGACACGAGCTTCATTCCATCCGGCGTATTTTCGATTGCCGTCCTCGACCTAATTGGTCTCAATGCAGCCGATAGTCAGACCGAGATATCGGATCGGTTGGACGCCGCCAAAACGGCGAAGAGTGGCGATCTCGGCGATACGGTATTCGAAACTCTAAAGCCTCTCGCGGTCGCGGCTGGCAAAAGCCTCGATGATTTTCGACAGGGCATTGAGCGCTGGTATGGTGCGACGATGGATCGTGCGACAGCTCTCTACAAGGGGCAAATGCAGGTCGTGACGTTCTGTGTGGCCTTTGCTCTGTGCCTGATGGTCAACGCCGACACCCTGATGCTCGCCAAGGCGCTTTGGACCAACCCCCAAGTGTCGGTCAAACTCGCCGCCGAGGCTCAGACGGTGGCGAAACTTCAGCCGCCGGTTAATGTTTCTGCTTCATCGTCGGCTGCCAACCAACCGTCGTCGGAACTGGTCACGCCTTTGCCGCCTGAGCTTCAGACCGCGAAGTCGAATGTCTTTGGTCTGATCGGGTGGTCCGGTACCTTCCCGTGGCAGACCGGATACGACCATGCGAACGAGCACCGATACCCGGCGACGTGGTGGGAATTTTTTCTGAAGTTGATCGGACTACTCATGACGACCTTTGCGGCTTGTCTTGGTGCGCCGTTCTGGTTCGACGCTCTCAGCAAAGTGATCTCGCTCAAGAACGGGGGAAGTCCTCAGGCCGCTCCTGCGGCGGGCAACCAAAAGGCGTAAGGGACTGACTCATGAAGAAAAACCCAACAACCCCGAAGCCACCCACGAAAACCAAGCGCCAGCATCCGGCGGGAGCCGGATCATGGTCTAAGACGGCCATCGCAGCGAAGACGGCGGTCGTCGTCGCGACCGGCGCGGTCGTCACCGGGCTCGGTGTGGTAGCGCCCGCTAACGGTCCGACTCCCGGCAGCCTCGACACCCTCGCCAACGGGTGTTCCATGACCGGGAACGCCACCCCGAAACAGTGGGAATTCAGTGCGAACATGCTCAAGAATCGATGGGAGATGCCGAGCGCCGACGATAACTTCAATGGCGATGCGACGATCGCCGTCCTCGCGAGCGCACCCAGCGACCCCAAACCGAGCAGCCCTAACTCCGCGCCAGATTCGAAGGTCGGCAAGAACGAACAAGGCAAGGCGGTTACGATCTCGGAAGACCAGACGGCCGAAATCGACGGCTACATCGCCTACGTGAAGCCGGGCGGCGTCGAGTCGTGCAACTGCAAGTCGCAAGACCCGCAGTACATGGACACGCACATCTATGTCTCGCCGAATCTGGAGCACGCGAATCAACACGACAAGCAGTTCTGCGTCATCGTAGAGGTCACGCCGAGGGTGAGGATCGAGCAGGTTCAGAGCGGGCACGATTGGTCGACTTCGACCCTCGTCTCCACGCTCAAGCCGGGCACTCATGTCCACATCTCGGGTTACCTGTTCGACGATCAGGAGCATCGGCCGAACTCGCTGATCGACAGTCCCAACGGGTCGAATATCTGGCGGGCCAGTTGCTGGGAAATCCATCCGGTGACGGATATCCAGATCGTTGGCCCGTCCGCTTCTTCCGGTGGTTCAAAATGATCCCAATAACGACCTTGATCGTTGAGAATGGAACCTATAGCCTAAGCAAGTTGCTTCACGAAAGAATTCGCACTCGCACCGAGGTAAATCGCGAATTTATCGCTGGCGCTTCAGATAGTGCTCCGGAACCGAGCCTTCGACACGAACAGAGAGAATAGCGGGTGGTTTCCGCCCTTCTTGAACGGTGTGCTTTGGTCTAGCCGTATGGCTCTCTTCCGCCCATAGGCAAACAGCATCCCCTGTATTCAGGTACACCTCATCCTTTCCGACGCTCAAAACGACGCTTCCCCTAAGGCAATAGATCAATTCCTGGCCACGAAAGCTTCGGAGGGTACACCGTCCGAACAGCTCGACGATGGACGAGACGATGGTGCCGCCAAACAGTTCGCAGGCGAGAAAGCCGTTGAATCCAAGGCATTTTCCAGACCACCCTAGCTGAAGACGCCGAGCTTCATCGTCTAAATCCGTTGGGCTATGCAAGCTCATTAGATCGGGATCTGTTTCCCACTTTCGCTCTGCCGCGATGGAGACGGCATAAGCATCCTGCGGCCCCGGGAGATCCAGCTTCTGTCGCCCAAGCGTTGTTCCGAGTGCTCTGCAGACCTTCTCCAAGGACTCTTGCCGGACGGGAAGTCCACGCTCAAGCCGTAAATAAGTGTTCTTATCGACCTGAGCAATGTCTGCCACCTTTCGGATCGAGAGCCCTTTCCGACTTCTCAGTAATCCGATACGTAAACCTAGCGATTTCCAGTCAATTTCCGTCAAGTTCATACATTATGTCTGATGTGTATGAAGTCAAGCCGAAGCCAAGCTCAGACCCTATTTCCAACTTGTATTCTCACTAAGTGATGCCGAATCGCGCCCTCGCATGCTCTACTGTCTCCGCAATGTTTCTCCTCAGTTCTGCTGTCCAAGCCGATGCGATCGACCGGTATTTGGCCAAGGAGATGACACGGAACCACATTCCGGGACTGCAGGTCGCGGTGGTCCGGCACGGAAGAATTATAAAGCTCAAAGCCTACGGTAAAGCGAACCTGGAGTGGCAGGTTCCGATGAGGACAGATACCGAGATGCAGATCGCGTCGACGACCAAGACATTTACAGGATCTGCCCTGATGCTTCTTGTCAAGACGGGCAAGCTTTCGCTACAAGATTCGGCAAGGAAGTTCCTGCCCAGTTTGCCAAAGGACTGGGACGCAGTTAAGATCTTCCATCTTGCTGGTCACTCCTCTGGAGTCCCGGAGGCCGAGGGATTGAATACCCAGAGCACGGTCGGAGATGCAGTTGCCAAACTATCCAGGCTTCAGTTGACTCAGGTGCCTGGGGAATCCTCGGGCTACGCTTCGTCCGACTATATCCTACTTGCGGCAATCATCGAGAAGCTGTCTGGAGAGTCTTACCCCCGCTATCTGTCGCGTCATATTTTCGAACCGCTTCGAATGGAAAGCACTCGATTTGACTTTGCAACCGAACTTGGGCCCATAAGAACATCTGAATTGCTTCCCAAGCGGTCGTCGATTTACCGCTGGAACGGCACGTCGCAAACTCCGTTCTCTTTCCTCTATCCGATTCATGCTTACGCGGCGGGCGGACTGTACTCCTCGGCCTCGGACCTGGCAAAGTGGGCGATCGCTCTCGACAAAAGGAAGCTCCTAGATGGTGAAGCCCAACGGACGATGTGGAGTCAGCAGAAGCTCAACAATGGGGACGAAACATCTTGGGGGATAGGGTGGGTGGTCCGCACCTACGAAGGCCGCCGGGTCGCAGGACACAGTGGTGGGCCGGCGCTTTCAGATTTCCTGCGATTTCTCGACGACGACCTTTCGATTGTGGTTCTCCAGAACCAGCAACGGATGTATCCCTACTTGGCCCAAGGCATTGCGGACCTTATTCTGCCCCCTCGACCCAAACGCGCCGACAAGACTCTATCCGAACCCAATCCCCAAATGGGAGCGAAGTACGAAAGGTTTATTAGGGGCCTTGGAGAAGGCAAATTGGACACCGAGTTGTTCGCGGCGAACACGCAGGAGCTCGTCGACGACTCGCGAAACCTCATCATCCCATTCGCGTCCTCACAAGGAAAGATGACTGCCTTGCGATTGGTGAAGAACGAGATCGATGATGGTGGAAGAACGGCGGTTTACGAAGGGACCTACGGTCGAAAAATCATTCTGTGGTTTGTTTCCATCGACAAGCAAGGACTCATTACGAGTATAAATATGTCGACCCCATAGAGCTCGATCGCCTGGGCCCGCTTCCCTTCGGAGGTCAAAGATTTACGGCAAGTTTACGGCCTGTGCAAGTTGCTTTACGTAAGAATTTGGACTTTCTCGAAGGGTCTTCAGTGCGTTGGAAATGTCCTTATCTTTGACCAACTGAGTGTGCCTCGTTGCATCAGCCTTTGTGAGGTCTTTGAAGTCGGAGAAGCGGTCTATGAAGTCGCCGGAAAGCCAAACCAATGCTTCGAGCCGCCGTACTTCGTTATTCCCTAATAGGGCTCGAAGCATTGAGGGTTTGGTTGTGCTCTGGATTTTTGGCCCAACGACATGGTACGAATCGAAGTAATCCATTTTTCGTACCGCTCCCTTGTCATCCTCAATCCTCACGACGGCCGGACGAAGTCCATCGAAGCCAATGTAGATTTTGCGTGGACCATGACCGTTCACGCCTGCGACCATCGTTTGGATCAGCACCGGCTTCGAAATCCAATCGACTTTCGAGTAGGTGGCCCCATTGGCATACATCCGCCACCCGGTATCAAAGTCCGCACGGCGAAGGATCGTTCCGTCTCCGTCAACGATAAAGAGCCAAGCGCGCTCGGCGCTCGGGACCATGCCGTTGTGGGGATTCAAGTAGATGAGGAAGGATTTTTTGGGGGTCGTGGAAAACTTCCAGACGAAGCCGTCTTGATCATTAAAGTCCAAATCCGTGATTCCAATAAAGCCGCCTTTGTCCCTTGCTCGCAGCAAGTGACCATTCACGAACTTCTGAAATTGACTTTTCGATTGACTAGGTAGCTGGCGAAAGCTCTTGCCTGCCCAGGAATCGAGCAATTCGCCGATCTTGGGAGAGCGAACGTGGGTCGGCAAGTTTAGGGCCAATAGATAAGCAACAAGCATAACGCACCTCGTGCAGAGTGAATCCTTGATGTGAATTCTATCACCTTGAGTGAAGGCCAAGGCGATTGACCGGCTTAGCCTGATTTTCCTTCGCTGGACTGTCGCTCGGCTCAAGACTCTCTCCCAAGGCTCGAAAGGAGCTGCCAAAACAGAATTGAGGTGAGATGTGATACATGCCACCTCATTTCGGTTGGTTGCCCATCACGGATGCTTTTCAAAACGCTTTTGACCGTAGCCAGAAGGATGTACGGCTACCAAATGCTTCCCTCTCTGGGAACCGACTGTCGCCCAAACGCACTTGCAAACTCAGGCAAGTAGGTCAAAGGAGCCAAGATTCTGAACCTTGCCGGTGCATGCACATCCGTCTTAAGCCAGCTCCTCGCCGCCTCCGGTCGAGCCACCATTCGCCAGCTTTGGGCATAAGCAATGAAGAACCGTTGGTCACGCGTAAATCCATCCACCGGACCAAGATCCTTTTGGCGCGATGCGATTCGCTTCCAAGTCACATAAGCCAGCTTCAGCCCTCCAATATCCGCGATATCTTCGCTCAGCGTCAGCTTGCCGTCGACGTGAAGACCGTCGAGAATGGTGAAGGCATTGTATTGGTTCACAATAAGCGAGGCTCGTCGATCGAACTCCGCCGCGTCCTTCCCTTTCCACCAAAAAAGATGCGTGAGCTCATGCCCGATGACGGAACCGATCTGGGCAAAATTGATTTCATCCGATGCCGAAGGATCGAAGAATGGAGGCTGCAGAATTCCCGCCGAAAACACAACCTCATTCGCGTCCGGATTGCAGTACGCGTTGATGGTTTGCGGAGAATTCTCCCAATCGATGGTCGAAACCACACGGCCCACCTTCTTCAGCTCGGACCCCTCGTTGAACCGCTTGGCCGCGAGCAGATTGAGCACAAATGATGTATCCGCAAACTTCAGACCCGAGTAGTCTCTCCACTTGTCGGGATAGCCAACCTTGGCCGTGGTCGAACTGAGCTTCTTCAGGGCGTCCCGTTTTGCCGCATCGCTCAGCCAATCACTGCTCCGGATTTGCGCTTTGAGGGTCGTCATGAGCTCCTTGATCATGCCCTTCACCTTCGATCGTGACGACTCTGGAAAATGCCTGACAACGTACTCTCGACCAAGATCCTCGCCAATCTCCGAATCCGCCCACACCACCACCCTTTTCCATCGCGGCATGATTTCATGCCGCCCTAAGAGGACCGATCCGTTGAATCGAAAGTCTTCGTCGGCAAATTCTTTCGATAGGGCCGGGGCGGCCGTTCGCAAGAGTTGCCACCGAAAGTAGCTTCGCCATTTTGCCGCCGGCAGAGTCTCTATCAGGTCGAGAACAGACCTGAGATGACCCAAGTCCTCGACTTGAATCGACGTTTTTCGCGAGATGTGGAGCCTTTCGAAAAGGGCATCCCAATGCCAACCTTTCGAGAGCTTGTTTAGCCCTTCTACGCCGATCGCTTGCGTCGGCTCAGAATCGCTCTTGCCACCGGCCGATATCGCTTTTTCAATCTCGAAGACGTCGTCAGACTCGCTAGTGGCCCGACTTTCAGAGTCGCCGGCGAGCATAAATGTTCGTTTCATATGAGATCGAAACTCATCGCGAATAGATTGAGACCGGTGATCGGCGTCCGAATAATATCCTCGCTCCGGAAGGCTTTGCTGCGAAACGCTAATGGCGAGATCAAGCAGCTTCGGGTTCTTCGAATCGACGGCGGTTTCAAGTTGGATTGGCGCAAAGACGGTTGTGAGCCGGTAGATGTCAGGTAGGCCCTGCCAAATGGACCCTTTATCCAAAGCTTCATCGATGTCCCTGAGCAGAGGCTGGATAGGTGCCACGCCTTCGCGATCAATTCTGGCCTCATCCATGGCCGATCGATAGAAGGTTCCGAGTCTTCCGGTTGTCGAATTGGGAACCGCGGACCTTGCTTGAGAGGCTTCCTCCAGGATCGCTTTCAGCTTGAGTTGGTTTTGCGACTTGACCATCTGGCCCACACTCCAAGCCGCCTGGTCGGCCGGAATCTCGGTCGTATCATTCCACATTCCATTGGCAAACCTATCGAGATCCTCAAACGGGTCGGCCGTTCGATCGAGCCCCTTTAGGTCGATATCGGTCCACAGCCCGGGCGCCGGAGCCTGGGAACGGATCGGCGAAAATGGACCGGTGAGGAGCGCAAAAGCCGTACAGCAAAGAATCATGGCTCATCCATTACGCCTGGGCGTGGGCGCCGGTGTATAGATCGATCAGAACTCACTGGAACGGAACGGACTCTTTCCGCGACGAATATCGCCGGGCGTGGCCCCCGTCAATCGCTTGACAACTCTCCCAAAATGACTTTGGTCGGCAAATCCGGCGCGGATGGCGATCTCCCCCAGCGTGAGGTTCGAATGCAGGAGGTCGTGGGTGGCTCTTTCGACTCGAAGTGCTCGAACATACTCGCCAATCGACTGACGATGCTTTCTCCGGAACCACCGCGCCATCACCACCGGATGTACTCCCAGTTCAAGGGATAAATCCGCGAGGCGGGTGCCCGCTTCTAGGTTCGATTGAAGCCGATCTTCTAGTTTCTTCATCCACGCCGGATAGGCATGCTCAGGTTGATTTGCCCGCAAAACCTCGCCCGTCATTTCCAAAATCAGCCCTTCCAAGATGAGCGGAGAGGCAAAGTCCCAATTCTTCCAAGCCGAATACAGTTTTGAGCCAAGGTGCAGAAGGGGGCCGCTGTTGATGTTTTGGGGCTCCCAAAACAGATTTCTCTGCTTGCAGTCCAGGCGATCGTCGATTTGATCGATAAAACTTGGGGCCAGATCGACTCGCAAATAATGCAATCCGCAGGCGGCAATGTGAGTCCGGTGCGGTTCATCTATTGGTTGGGTCGCGATGGACTGCCTGTGATGCTCGATCGACCGATTTTTCTCAAGCTCGCGGTACATTCCGTTGAGGACGACCTTGAAATACGGCCAGGAATGAGCATGGAGTTCACCCATGACCTCCGAAGGGTAGAGGGCTTCCGTCACAACCACGCTCGGCGTCTCAAAATAGCGCTTCACCGCCGGGTTTTTCGAATTTCGCGCACAAGAAGGTTTCACGGGCCTTACCGGCTCAATTGTATCTTGCTTTCCGAGTTTCCATCTGGTTTCTGAACTTGCTCATTTCCTCCAGGGGGTGTCAATCCCCTTTAGATTCTTACTCGCGGCTCGAAAGGGGTGGTCAAAAACAGAATCGAGGCGAGATGCGATGCATCCCACCTCAATTCCATTGGCTGCCCGACTAGGATTCGAACCTAGACATACTGCACCAAAAACAGTTGTCCTGCCATTAGACGATCGGGCAATGAGTCCTTAGTATACTTCGGCTGATCATGCCGACCGAAAGAGGGCCGATCTATTTCTTGGCTGGTGCGCCCGGCGTCGGCAAGTCCACCGCCGCTCGTCTGCTGGCAGAGCGATTCGACCGTGCCGTCCTCTTCGACATCGACACCTTTCGCAAGCTGGTGGTCAAGGGCCTTTCGGAGCCGAGCGAGAACTGGAACGAGGAGACGACGCTCCAGTTCCACCTCGCCCATGCCGCCGTCGGGAAATCGGCCAAGACCTACGCCGACGCAGGGTTCGCTGTCGTCGCCGAGCAGTGTTCTTCGCTGGAAGACGTCAAAACCTTCCTCGAACACGCCGGTCCGGCGCAGGTGATCTGCCTTCGGGCCGAAATGGAAACCAACCTCACCCGTAACCGAGAGAGGCAGAACAAGAGCTTTGATCCGCTCATGATCGAACACTTTGTGCGCTCACTCGGCGACTCCATGCCCGCCCAATTTCGAGAAGCTGGATACCCGGTCATCGACACCACCAACCTCGCCCCGGAGCAAGTCGTCGCCCAGATTCTGAGCCTTCGCGAAGCGTTTTAGGCTATGCTCCAAGCGTGAAATCGTTCAGCATCCCCTGCATGTTCCTGGCGGGCTTTGCGTTCGGCCAAACGACCAACCCGCTTGAAACCGAGGCCTACCTGACGCCCCCAAAGGAGATCGCGAGCTACTTCGACCTCCCCCGCTACAAGCAGTTCACGCTCTCGAACCTCAACAGTTCGCGAACGTGGTTCGCCCGGGTGAAGTCGCGCGGTCAGGTCCTGCTGAGCGATCTCGCCAACCCGTACGAGAACATGGCGGGATGGATGATCGACTGCCACGCCAACCGCGCGCGAACGATGTCGTACCGTACCGGCGAGTCCATCGTCCTCACCAACGCCGCCACCTTCGAGGAGCGGGAGATCAAGCCTCCGACCGGAGCGTGGGTGAGCAACCCGTCTTGGTCGCCCGACGGCCGCACGCTGATGTTCCTGGTCCACACGCCGGATGCCTCGACGATCTACCTCCACGATGTGGGGCGCGACAAGACGTGGCAGTTGACGTCGCATGCGCTCCTCGCCTCCCGAGTTTCGCCCGAGTGGGTCGGAAACTCCAAGAGCATCATCGGTATCTTCGTGCCGAGCAATCGCGGGCCAGAGCCGGTCGCGGGTCCGGTGGCGGCCCAGCCAAAGGTGCAGGTGACGAACAAAGACGCCAACCGCCTGCGCACCTACCGCTCGCTGTTGCAAAACGAGCTCGACAAGAAGCGGTTGGAGTACTTCATCACCGGGCAGTTGGAAGTCGTCGACATCGCCAAGGGCGGGGAAAAGAAGATCGGCTTGCCGTCGATGGTCAGTTCGATCGACTCTGCGCCTTCTGCCGATTTCTTCCGCGTGACAACGGTCGAGAAGCCGTTCTCCTACCTCGTTCCGGCGTCCGAATTCGGGACGACCGAGGGTATCTGGGATACATCTGGCAAGGTCCTGACCGTGCTCGACACCAACAAAATGCAGGAAGGAAATCCTGCGCCTCCACCCCCCGGAACGCCGACCACCCCGAGCGAGCAAGCACCGCGTCGACAGATGATGTGGGCGCCGGACGGCAACGGACTGATCTACGTTCGCACCGCTAACGCTGGCTCGAAGACAGATGATGTCTTCGGAAGCGAAGCCTCCCAGCGCCGCCGAGGTGGCCCCGGCGCGGCCGCCCAGCAGTCGACGAAAGAAGAGTTGGTCAGCTGGTCGCCGCCGTTCCGGCCCGAAGACGTGAAGGTGCTGTACACCAGCGAAAAGGGCTTCAGTAACCTCGATTTTTCGCCCGACGGCAAGAAGATTTACTTCACCGAATCGACGAACGGGACGACGACGGAAGTCGAAGTCGGCTTGGCCGACTCGGCCAAGCGGAACCTGTGGAACTGGAAAACCGGGAACCCGATGGAACTCGCGGGCAACCCAGTTCTGACCCCTAACCAGTTCGGCGTCAGGACCCTCGATCTATCGCCCGGATTCGTCCTCCTCCAAGGTACTCATACCGGTCGAAATGCCGAAAAAGAGCCGCCACGACCCTTTCTCGACTCGTTCGATGTGGCCAGCGGCAAGGTGAACCACGTGTGGGAGTCGGCCGAAAACGCCTATGAAGCCATCGACGGGATCGTCTCGCCCGACGGCTCAAAGCTGGTGATCGACCACCAGTCGCCCACCGAAATCTCGAACAACTTCCTGTTTGAAAACGGCAAGATGGGTCAGCAGATCACCCACAATGCGGACCTCGCTCCGGACCTGACGGGGGCGAAAAAGTATCGGCTCCAGGTAACGCGCGCAGACGGAATCAAGTTCTGGGTCAATGTTTCGATGCCGGATTGGTACGTCGAAGGGCAGAAATTGCCCGCATTCTTCTGGTTCTATCCCCGCGAGTATGACGATCAGGCGGCCTACGACCGAAGCGCGGTTGTGCGCAACAAGAACCTGTTCCCGAACCTGGGAGGCAGCCCGAAGCAACTGTTGCTTCGCCGCGGATGGGCGCTGGTCGAACCGGATTGCCCCATCATCGGTCCGCGCGAACGAGTCAACGACTTCTACGTCAACGACCTGCGCAACAACCTCTCGGCGACCATCGATTTGCTGGATGCCAAGGGGCTAATCGACCGGACCAAACTGGCGATTGGCGGACACAGCTATGGCGGCTTCAGCACCGCCAACGCTTTGGTGCACACACCGTTCTTCAAGGCGGGCATCGCGGGCGCCGGGAACTATAATCGCACCCTCACGCCGCTCGCGTTCCAAAGCGAACGCCGCACGCTGTTCGAGGCTCCGAACACGTACCTAGAGATGTCCTCGCTTCTACACGCCGAGAACATGAGCGGCGCGCTCCTGATGTACTGCGGAATGGAGGATCAGAACGTGGGCACCGACCCAATCAACTCGATCCGCATGTTCAACGTGCTGGAGAGCATCGGCAAACCGGCGGCTTTGTATATGTACCCGTACGAGGACCACGGACAGATCGCCCGCGAATCGCTGATGGATCAGTGGGCGCGTTGGATTCCGTGGCTGGACAAGTACGTCTTAGGGAAATAGATAGAGGCTATGCCGATGCCGCTGGGCCAAGACTTGGGGAATACTAGACGCATATGCCCCGAGTTCAAAAGCTGGCCCAGTACCTCAACGATTCCGGTTACGACGCGTTCCTCGCCCAGACTCCGGTTTCGATGGGATACCTTTCCGGCTTCTTCGAAGATGGCCACGAGCGGTTTCTCACGTTCGCCATCCACAAATCCGGTCAGTCGCGCCTCATCTGTCCGGCGCTGAGCCAGATCCAAGCGAAACGCATCGGCATCGAAGACATCCGCGCCTGGCGCGATGGCGAGGACCCCATCGAGCATTTTCTGGACATGGCCGAGGACTGGAATCTGCGATCTGGCGTCATCGCCGTCGACGACCACATGCCAGCCAAGATGCTCATCGAGATGCAGACGGCCTTGCCCGCCGCCCTCTTCAAGCCGGGCGGACTTGTCATTGCCGAGCTGATGGCCCGCAAGGACGACGCCGAACTCGCCTTGATGAAGCGAGCCGGGCAGATCGCCGACGAAACCTACGACCTGGTGAAGGGGAAGCTCCGTGAGGGCATCACCGAGCTCGAAGTTCGCGAGATGATCGAAGCGGAGATGAAAAACTGGGGCGGCGAGCCGCAGTTCTGTAGCGTCTGTTTCGGCCCCGGGTCGGCCGAGTCGCACCACATCAACAACAAAACGCGCCTTAAGCCCGACACCATCGTGCTCATCGACTTTGGCTGCACGTACGAGCACTACTGCTGCGACATCACGCGCACTTTCGTTTTCGGTAAGGCGACCGACGAGCAGAAGAACCTTTATCGCATCGTCTATGAGGCGCATGAGGCCGCTCGCAAACTCGGCCGGGTTGGCATCAAGCCGATGGACATGGATTCCGCCGCGCGAAAAGTGATCGAGAACGCCGGGTACGGCGAGTTCTTCACCCACCGAACCGGCCACGGCATCGGGATGCAGGTCCACGAAGAGCCGAACATCAACTCGACGAACGATAAGCCGTTGGAACACGGAAACTGCTTCAGCATTGAGCCCGGGATTTACTTGGAAGGGAATTGCGGCATCCGGCTGGAGAACCTTTACTACTCAACCGACGACGGCCTGGTCTCGTTCAACCAGCCCATCAGCCCCACGCTGTTAGAGGTCTAAACGCAAAAAAGCCCCACCTTCCTTAGGGGGGCTTTTCAAAGCGATAGCTCGGTCTCTTTACTTCTTGCGTCGTCGAAGCAGGGCGAGTGCTCCGATGCCGAGCACGGCGAACGAAGCGGGCTCTGGAACCGGGGTCGTGTGGCCTCGGTTGATGAAGCTGGCCACACCGCCAAGACCGATAATCGATCCGATGCTGCTGGCGGCAAACTGCTGCGGCGCGCTGTCGGTCGGGGTCGTCTTGATGGTGATCGGCGTCGCGATTTCCGGTACTGGCGGAGTCGGCGGCGTGAACGAAGCGATCATCGGACCTTCGGAAACCGAGGTTCCCGGAGCGGCGGCGATCATCGGCGTGGACACGGAATCGGTCACCGTAGCCGAAGAAAGGGCGTACGGTCGGATCGGTCCACGGACGAACGGATTGGCGCACTTGGCGCGGAGGATCGCATTGCCATCCTCGTCAACAAAGGCAGGCGTACCCTTCTTGAAGAAGGAGACGTGAGCCTTGATGATGCCGGTGTCCGGCGCGCTGTAAATGGTGTAGTAGCCCGACTCTTTCAGAGTTCCGAGGTGCAGAGAGCCAACAAACTCGAGAACCTCGTCTTTGGTCATCGAGAAATGGCGCATGAACCGATCAGCAACCTGCTTGTCCGACTTGATCTGTGCGATCAACTCGGGAACAGAGTTCGCCGGCTTATTGATGAATGCATTCAGCTCGGGGCGCGCCATGGCAGAGCCCGCGAGTCCGGTGATGAGCGCTCCTACAAAGATTCCCTTCATTTGTAATTACCTACTTTCAAGCTATCGCTAGATACGTTTGAAGACAATGAGCCAGCAATTTCGGTGCCCCTGGGACCATTTGCCCGTAAGTATGCCCGAGAACCCGTATTATTGCTAGTGCCCGCTACATGCGAACGTTACGCCGGATGACTTCAATGGCTTCGGCGGCCGCTGCCTGCTCGGCCTCCTTTTTAGATCGACCGGTGCCCTCACCGATGACCTCTTCATCAAATAGTACTTCAACTGTGAACTTTTTATCGTGAGCGGCGCCAAATTCATTCAAAACACGGTAATTCGGCGTCTTTCTCCAAATCGCCTGGGCGATTTCCTGCAGTTTCGACTTATGATCGTCGGGGTTCACGTCTCCGCTGCTGATGCGCAGAAGGTATGGGTTCAATTGTTCAAGAATGAACCAGCGAGCTACCTCAAGACCCGATTCCAAATAGATTGCGCCGAAGATCGCTTCGACCACATCGGCGAGGATGGAAGGGCGTTGACGTCCGCCAGTGGTCTCTTCGCTCGCGCTCAACTCCAAATGGGCCTCAAGTCCCAGCTTCTTGGCGATCTCGGCCAGTGGAGCCTCTTGGACAACGCTGCTCTTGGCTTTTGACATCATGCCCTGGTCCCAATTCGGATGATGTTCGAACAGATACTGCGCGACAACCAGTCCCAGCACCGAATCCCCAAAGAACTCGAGCCGCTCGTAGCTCCGGCAGATGTCGCTCGGCGACGCCGAGCGATGCCGCATCGCCAGCCGAAACATCTCTTCGCTCTTTAGGGGGATGCTCTTAGGGATCATTGGCGATGCGAAAGCGCGTCCTTGATTCGGCGGACGCCTTCTTCGATGTTTTTGCGGCTGGTCGCGTAGCTCAGCCGGATGTGTCCGGCGCCCTCGAACACCGTACCGGGAACCACCGCGACGTGAGCCTTCTCCAACAGATACTCGGCGAGTTGGATATCGGTTTCGCCAGGAAGTAGGCAAGCCGAAATATCCGGGAATGCGTAGAATGCACCCTTCGGCGGCTGAATCTTGACTCCTGGAATCTCGGAAAGGAGCCCGACGATCAGGTTGCGGCGAATTTCGAATTCGGCTCGCATCTCTTCCACGCTCTCGGCAGGAAGATTGAACGCCACCACTGCGCCGCGCTGGGCGAACGACGTGGGGTTGCTGGTGACCTGATCTTGGAAGTTGCTCATCGCCTTCGCGACCGGGAGCGGGCTCGCGGCAAAGCCGATTCGCCAGCCCGTCATCGCGTAGCTCTTACTGCATCCGCCGACCGTGATGGTGCGGTCCTGGGTGCCGTAAGTGCCGAACGACCGGAACGTCTCGCCGTAGATCAGTCGCTCGTAAATCTCGTCGGCGATGACCCAGAAATCGTGCTTTTGGGCCAGTTCGGCGATGCCGCGAAGAATATCGTCCGAGAGGAGGCCGCCGGTCGGGTTCGACGGGCTGTTCAGCAGGATCGCCTTGGTACGATCCGAGACCGCTTCCTTGATCTGATCGATGCTCGGCACGAATCCGCTCTCCGCCGAGGTGTACACGACCTTCGGCACGCCGCCCGCCAACTGAACCTGGTCGGCGTAGGTCATCCAGTACGGCGCGATGAGAATGACTTCGTCGCCCGGATCGACCAACACCTGCATAGCGTTGTAGATGCTGTGCTTTGCGCCACAGCTCACGATGATCTGCTCCGGCGCATAGTCCAGGCCGTTCTCGCGACTCAGTTTGCCGCAGATCGCCTCGCGAAGCTCCTTGATACCCGCCGACGGCGTGTATTTCGTAAAGCCGCTATCCAGCGCTTCTTTGGCCGCGTCACAGATCGGTTTGGGCGTGTTGAAGTCGGGTTCGCCCGCGCCAAACGAGATCACATCGACGCCCTCTGCTCGCAAAGCATTCGCTTTTGCAGTGATCGCAAGGGTCGGAGACGGCTTAAGAATATTTGTTCGCTGCGAAAGAGACAAGGTTTTCAACGCACTTTGAGTATAACCTTTAGGCGAAATGCAGAAGTCCTCACGAATCCTTTTGGTGGTGGCTTTCTGCGCCCTCGTCTTCGCCTTCCTGCTCCACATCGGGCTGGGTACGAACGGATTCACGACGCCGCTCGATGTCGCTCGCGAACTCCTGCGCGGCAACCGAGGCGATACGGCGGCAAACTCCATCGTGTGGACCTTCCGCCTAACTCGGGCGACCCAGGGTGTGCTCGTAGGAGCGATTCTGGGTGTTTCTGGTGCCGCGCTCCAAACCCTTTTCCGTAACCCGATCGCTGAGCCGTACATCATCGGAGCGTCTTCCGGGGCCGCCGTGGGAGCCGCCGTCGTCAACATGCTGGGGTTCGGGTTCGCCCTCTTCGGGCTCGCGATGCCAATCGCCGGGTTCGTGACTGGCCTGGCATCGCTGATGCTGGTAACGGCCTTGGCCCGCCGCCGGGGGGTGGTCGAGACGCCAACTCTCCTTCTTGCCGGTGTGGTCGTTTCGACGATGCTGTCGTCCGTGCTGTCGTTCATCATCCTCTTCGCCGGTCGGGACCAGGGCCAAGTATTGCGCTGGCTGATGGGAGGCATTGATGGCGCCTTCTGGCCCCCAACGATCCTGATGGCCGTGGTTTTCGCCATCAGTTTTGGCATCCTGTATCGCTCCTCGGCGAGGCTCAACGCCCTATCGTTGGGCGAGGAAGCCGCGCAATCGCTTGGCGTCAACCCGCATCGAATGCGCGCCCTCGTTTTGGTTTGCGTGACCGCGATGGTATCCGCGACCGTTGGACCGGTGGGCATCATCGGCTTCGTCGGACTGGTCGCGCCGCATATGGCGCGAAAGATCGTTGGCGTCGACCTCCGCGCGTCGTTGCCTTTGTCGGGCATGATGGGCGCGTTGCTCCTGCTCTTGGCCGACACCATCGCCCAGCGCGGCAACCAAGGCTCGGGCTACCC
This sequence comes from Armatimonadota bacterium, assembly GCA_016125185.1. Classification (NCBI taxonomy): domain Bacteria; kingdom Bacillati; phylum Armatimonadota; species Armatimonadota bacterium. The sequence goes on from WGMG01000004.1 coordinate 324,895, forward strand.
GGTGGGCGTCATCACATCCATTTTGGGCGCGCCGGTGCTCTTGCTCCTTCTGAAGCGGCGCTGAGAAGCCATACTTACTGATATGAAAGAGATCCGCGGCAAAATGGACGCCTCCAAGCGGCAGTTCGCCGTCGTCGTCAGCCGTTGGAACGAGCTCATCACCAAGGAATTGCTGGCGGGTGCCCTTGCCGAACTGGAGAGTCACGGCGCCAAGAACGTGATCGTGGTCCATGTGCCCGGCACGTGGGAGATTCCTGCCGTCGCCAAGGGGCTTTTCGAATCGAAGAAACGGGTGGACGCCATTGTCGCCCTCGGGTGCATCATGCAGGGCCAAACTCCGCACGCCAAGCTCCTTGGCGGCGATGTAGGTGGTGCGCTGATGAGCCTGCAGACCGAATACGGTCGACCCGTCACGTGGGGCATCCTGACGCCAGATACGCAGGATCAGGCCCTGGATCGAGCTGGATTGAAGATGGGCAATAAGGGGCGCGAGGCCGCTCTTGCCGCCATCGAACTGGCCGATGTGCTCGGTCAGATAGAATCCCTTTAATGTCGCTTTCTTCCATTTCGCCGCTCGATGGTGCGATTCTGTTCGTTGCCAGCGCGGTGGCCAGTGGAATCAATAGCGTCGCGGGCGGGGGATCGCTGGTCTCCTACCCGGTCATCACCATGTTGATGGGGCCGGGTTTCGAGAAGATTGCCAACGCCACCAACTCGGTCGGGCTCTTCCCCGGATCGTTTGCGGGCGGCATCGGCTTTGGAAAGGAAAACCTCGAGAAGACCGGCGTCTACTTTCGAAAGTTGCTGATCCCGACGACGCTCGGCTCCATCGCGGGAGCCCTCCTGCTTCTGAACACGTCCAACACGGCGTTCAAGATCATCATCCCCTTCCTCATCCTCTTCGCGTCCATCCTGCTGTGGTTTCAGCCGAAGGTCAAGCAACTCCTGGCGAGCAAAGAGCACGTCACTGTGAGCCCGGCATTCGGCATGATCCTGCAATTTATTGTGTCGGTCTATGGCGGCTACTTCGGTGCGGGAATGGGCATTATGATGCTCGCCAGCTTCGCCCTCTACATGGAGGGCACCACTCACGAGCTAAACGCCGTCAAAAGCTGGCTGGGGACGATCATCAACATCACCTGCTCGATCGTTTTTGTCATCAAGCGGCTGGTGCTGTTCAACGTCGCGATCGTGCTGGTTTGCGGCAGCATAGTGGGCGGCTTTGCCGCCGCGCGTATGTCGCTGAAGGTGAACCCAGACAAGCTCCGCTTCTACATCGCGATCTACGGCTTCATCATGACCGTCTACTTCTTCAGCAAGCTCTTCTTCTAGCTGTGTCTCTGAAGCTTAGGCAGGTTCGAAGGATGGACCAACGATATCAGTGGGAGGGACGAAGATTCGGGCGCTCCCTCAGTGCCGAGGCTTGGGCCTAAATTTTGAACCTGAAAGCAGAGGTTCTGAGGGTTTTAAGAGCCGAATCGCCCAACAGCGTCCCGCTTACACAAAAGAACTGAGCCAAGATTACGAATCTGTGCACGGCCAAAACCTAGCCCAAAAGCCTCGGAACCAGACCCGGCCCGCCGTAAATCCAACCTGTGTAGATCTGCACCAACTCCGCCCCAAGCTCGCGCTTCTTCAGATAGTCCGCCCGGTCGAAGACCCCGCCGACTCCGATCAGCGTCATCTCCGGCGGCGCAAGGCGCTTCAGTAGAGCCAGCACTTCGTTCGACCGCTCGTACACCGGCCGACCCGACAGCCCGCCCGCCTGCGCGACCAATGCTGCATCCTTCGTCTGCAAGCCTTCTCGCGAGATCGTCGTGTTCGTCGCGATGATGCCCGTCAGCCGCATCTCGACCGCAACCCCCAAAATCTCCTCGATTGCGCTCTCTGCCAGGTCCGGCGCGATCTTCACAAACAGCGGTTTCTCGGCGTTCACGTCCCGTAGCGCGCCAAAAATGCGCAGAAGCGGCTCCTTGTCCTGCAAGGATCGCAGACCTGGCGTATTGGGGCTTGAGACGTTCACCACGAAGTAATCTCCATGATCTTGCAGGACCGAAAAGCTCTGGCGATAGTCCTCGTGGGCTTCCTCCAGCTGAGTGATCTTCGATTTCCCTAGGTTCACACCCACCGGAATCTTTGGGTGGCCCTTCGCCAACCGATCCGCCACCACCTGCGCGCCATCGTTGTTGAATCCCATGCGGTTGATCAGTGCCTTATCGTCCGGCAGCCGAAACATTCGCGGCCGGTCGTTGCCCGGCTGGGCGTGCCACGTCACCGTGCCGATCTCCACATATCCGAACCCGAAGCGATGCCACTGGTCCACGGCCAACGCGTTCTTGTCGAAGCCCGCCGCGAGCCCGATCCGGTTGGGAAATCGCACACCGAACAGTTCGACCGGGTCCCGTTCAAGTGGCGTGGAAGGACCAGGAATCAGCCCGGCGGCGATGAGGTGCATGACCTTTTCATGCACGTTTTCGGGGTCGATTCGAAAGGCGAGCGGACGGAAGAGCGACTCGTAGAGACCCACCCCTTCATTCTACTTGGAACGCCTCCGCCCATCCCCTGCGCCTTCCCGGCAATTTGAACCGTCTGTAGGGTAGAATCTAGGTTCAACCGCTCCCCCTTTCCCCATGTCTGACCAAGATCTTTTCAACGACGATTTGCCCGAAAATCCGGCGGGCAAAGAAGACCAAGACGCCATCATCGATGAACTCGCCGGACGTGTGGACGGCGATTACGATGCGGCCCAGATTCAAGTCCTCGAAGGACTGGAAGCGGTTCGCAAGCGTCCCGGCATGTACGTTGGTGACAACGGAAAGCGCGGTCTGCACCAACTCTTCCGCGAAGTCATCGACAACTCGGTCGATGAAGTCCTCGCGGGCCACTGCGACCACATCATCGTCACCCTGTATGAAGATGGCTCGATCAGTTGCGAAGACAACGGACGAGGAATTCCGGTCGATACCCACGCCAAGATGGGCGTTTCCGCGCTCCAGGTCGTCATGACCGTGCTCCACGCGGGTGGTAAGTTCGGCGGCGAGGGTAGCGGCTATAAGACCTCAGGCGGTCTGCACGGCGTCGGCGTTTCGTGTACCAACGCGCTGTCGATTTGGATGGAATCCACCGTCAAGCGAAATGGCAAAGTCTATCGCCAGCGCTACGAGCGAGGAATTCCGCAGGGCGAAGTAAAGGAGATCGGCGTCGTCAGCGATGACTCGACCGGTACCTCCCAGCGATGGATGCCCGATCCCGAGGTTCTCTCCGAAACCAAATACGACGCGCACATCATCAAGACGCGAATGAAGGAGCTCGCCTACCTGAACCCGAAAACCAAGTTCGAGTTCATCAGCGAGATCACACCCGAGGATGGCGAGGTCTTCTTCTTCGAGCGAGGCATCACTCAGCTCGTCCAGGACCTCAACGACAGCCATGACACCCTGCACAACGTCATCCACTTCAAACGGGTCCGCGAGTCGAGCGAGATCGAAGTGGCCATGCAGTACCACGATGGCTACAACCTCACTATTCTTGCGTTCACCAACAATATCCACAACCCAGACGGCGGTACCCACGTTTCCGGTTACTCGACGGCTCTGACGCGAACGATCAACTCCTACGCCCGAAAGATGAACTTCTTGAAGGAGAAGGACAATAACCTGCAGAACGATGACGTGACCGACGGTCTGACCGTCGTCATTTCGCTCCGAATCGGCGATCCGTCGTACAACTCGCAGGATAAGGTCAAGCTGGTGACCCCAGAAGTTCAGGGTCTTACCAACTCGCTCGTAGGCGATGGCCTAATGACGTTCTTCGAGGAGAACCCGAACATTGCCCGCAAAATCGTCGAGAAGGGCATCATTGCCCAGCGCGCCCGCGAGGCCGCGCGAAAAGCGATGGAGAGCGTTCGCCGAAGCTCGTCGATGGACACCTTTGGCCTCCCCGGTAAGCTTGCCGACTGCCAATCAAAGGATCCGACGAAGTGCGAAATCTTCCTCGTCGAGGGTGACTCGGCAGGCGGTTCGGCCAAAAGCGCACGCGACCGAACCACTCAGGCGATTCTGCCCCTCCGTGGAAAGATTCTCAACGTCGAACGTGCCCGTATCGACAAGGCGCTCGACAACGAAGAAGTTAAATCGCTGATCGCCGCACTTGGCGTCGGCGTCGACCTTACCCTCGGCCGCAAGCAAGTCGAAGACGAGGACGATCAGGGCGAACTGGAGTTCAACGGAAACGGGAACGGTAAGAAGAAGAAGGACCCCAAGGAAAAAGAAGTCGAATTCGACATCAGCAAGCTCCGCTACCACAAGGTCGTCATCATGACCGATGCCGACGTGGATGGCGAGCACATCCGCACGCTCCTGCTGACGTTCTTCTACCGCTACATGAAGCCGCTGGTGACGGGTGGATACATCTACCTCGCCCAGCCGCCGCTCTTCGTTGTGAAGGTCGGTGCCAACGAGCGGCACTACGCGATGTCCGAAGAAGAGCGCGATGAGATCATCCGCGGCCTTAAGAAGAAGAATTTCTCGGTCACCCGCTTTAAGGGTCTGGGCGAAATGAACGCCGACGACCTGGAAGAGACCACGATGGCTCCCGATAAGCGCCGCCTGGTGCGCGTGAACTACGACATGGAATTCGATACCGAAATCGAGCACATGTTCTCACGGCTGATGGGCGACAAGGTCGAACCGCGACGTGAATTCATCGAGAAGCACGCCCGCGAAGCCGGCAACCTCGACTGGCACTACTAAACAAAATGCTCAAGGCCGATGAACGCGGCTTCGAGTAACTCTGCCGTGTGCAGAACCATTGCTGATTTCTGTTCGCGGCATCCTTGGGCGATCCACGCATGGCATCCCGGATTTCCGGTGGCCACGATGTCGGCTTCCGTTTCCTGAATATGGTCCACCTTGCGGTCGAGCAACTGTCGCGCCATTTTCGGCTGGAGGATGTTGTAGATTCCCGCGCTTCCGCAACACATCATCGACTCGGGTAGCTCGACAAACTCCATGTTGGGAATGGCGGAAATGAGTTGCCGCGGCGGAGCCGTGATCTTCTGTCCGTGCGACAGGTGACAGGCGTCGTGGTACGTGACACGCTTTCCATCGAGCCCGGGGGCATCTTTCAGAAGGTCGGCCAAGCCGCTCGTGAGCAGGAATTCGGAAATGTCGAATGTCCGCCTGGCGAAGCCCGCGCCCGCTTCGCCGATGAGGCTCCCATACTCCTTCATCGTGCTTCCGCATCCAGCCGAATCCACGATAACGGGCAAGTCACCGTCGAGCGATTCGACCAGCGCGCCCGCCATCTTGGCTGCACCCTCCAGATCGCCGTTATGGGCGTGCAAAGCGCCGCAGCATCCTTGCTCCACCTCGCGCACGGTGTACCCAACCCGGCGCAGAAGTCGTTTCGTACATTCGTGAACGCGGGGGTACAGGACCCGCATCGCGCATCCGGTCAGCATGTAGACTTCGCCTATGACCGGCGTGTCGACTTCCAGAGCAGGAAACTTCGGAGTCGCTTGTGCTGTCGGCATTTCGGCTTCCGGCTCCTGCTTGGAGAGCAACCGCGAGACGAATCCCGGCACCTTGCCGCCGCAGATCACCTTGCTCATCGCTAACTGAGCCTTGAGGATCCTTGGGTTCGTAGTGCTCGCTAATAACGCTTCTTTCGCTAGCGAGACCGCGGTTTGGTCGACCTTATCGCGGGCGATTTCCAGGATCGCTCCGTACTGAACTGCGCTGGGGCACGCCGTTTCGCATGCCCGGCACCCGAGGCATAGGTCGAGGTGCGGCTTCACATCCTCCTTCCAAGCGAGCTTGCCTTCGATCGCGCTCCGCACGAGGTAGATTCGCCCGCGCGGCGACTCCAATTCGTTACCGGTCTCTACAAACGTCGGGCAGTCTTCCAGGCAGAATCCGCACCTAATGCAGTGGGTGGTCAGTTCTTCGAGGTCGTGCATCAGATGAATCCAAACTCCCCTGGATTGAGCTTATTCGTGGGGTCAAAAATCTCTTTCGCGCGCTTCATGAGCTTTTGCTCGGTTTCGCTGAACTCGGCCAGCGCATATTCGCCAACATGGGATCGCCAGACAAAGCCGTGCTTTGCGACGTCGAAATACTCTTTGTCCTTATTGTGAAGCGACTCGGCCAGCAAGAGACAACCAGCTTCATCTACATAGTGCTCCATTTGGTATTCGCCTTCGGCTGGCTCAAGTTGATCTTTTAGGTGCGCTCGAACAAGTCGCAGTCCTTCTGGAGTTGTTTGAAATAACTCGCCGTGATTTAGCTGGATTGGTGGCCACTCTCGCGGTAGGGTTTTGGGGCGAATTCGTAGCGTCACCTCGGCAATAACTCCAAGTGTATGGCGTGCACCAATCACCAGTTTATGAACGTCGAACCCAGTCACATTCTTCACAACATCGGCCCCCGACACAACAACCTCTCCAGACGCCAGGACAATCTTCATTTTGACGATCCAGTCTCGCCAGGAGCCTGCCGCTCCCATGTTCCAGTGAGGCAGATTCATGGCGATAAGATCGCCAATGCACTCTGCCTGGTTCTCTTCACGCAAGCCGACTGGAATTTCAAATCCTGAATCGTGCAGAAGCTTGTTGAGGTCCGACAAATACATGCCCGATTGAACCGAAACAAGTTGATTTTCAGCACTCAGCCAAAGAAGTTGCTTTAAGTTGTCGAGAAGCAGAAGGGAATCAGACGGTTGGTCTTTTGGGGGGCGCATCCGGTATTCGTCATGCCCGCCGACCCGAAGGACCCCACTTTTGCCGACAAGGCTTGCTAGTTCTTCAACCGAAGATGGCATTTGCCATTTGCTCGTGTCGAGGTCCGGGAATCGTTCCTTCATTTCCAGTTCTAGACTCACGACGCCACACCTCGCCATCGCATCCGATGTTCTGCACACCCTCGCTGATTCGGCAACACCTTGCACGGGTTGCACAGCGTTCCGTCATTGAAAATCCGCTTCGCCATCGCCTGTGCCTCCAGGTCCGCCGGAGAGAACATCAGCGGCATCAAATCCATCTTCTCCACCCCGATTCCATGCTCGCCACTCACCGACCCACCCAGTTCGATGCACTTCTTAATAATGATCTCTCCCGCCTCAATCACCTTTTCGACTTGCACCGCGTCGCGGTCATCGAAATAGAAGCAGGGATGTAAGTTTCCGTCGCCGGCATGAAAGATGTTCGCGACGCCAATATTCTTAGCTTTCGCTACTTCGTAAACAAAGTCAAGCATCTCCGGCAATTTCGACCGCGGAATCACGCCATCATGGGTCACAATGGTCGGAGCCAAGCGTCCCATTGCCCCAACGCCTTTCTTGCGCGCCGTCCACAGCTTTGCCCGTTCTTTCTCGTCTTGAGCAAGGCTGATGGTCAAACTGCCATTCGCCTCACAAACGCTCTTTACTGAATTCATTTCGGCAGAAACACCTGCCTCATCATCCCCGTCGCACTCAATCAAGAGCAAGGCTTGCGCATCGTCGGGAAACGAGAGCCCAAATGCCAGCGAAACCGCGTTCATGATCCCTCGATCCATCATTTCCAGCGCGGCCGGAATCGTGCCTGTCGCGATAATTCCTGCCACTGTCTCGGTCGCGCTTCGAATAGTAGGGAAGGCTACTAATGCGGTCTGAACGACGGTTGGTAATGGCGTTAGCTTCACCCACGCTTCCGTCACAATGCCCAGTGTCCCTTCCGATCCGCAAATCAGTCCCAAAAAGTCGAAGCCTGGTCCACAACCCAGCTTCCCGCCGATCTCCAGTACTCCGCCGGTCGGATCGACCATCGTCACGCCAAGTATGTGCTGAACCGTCACGCCGTACTTCAGCGTGTGCGGCCCTCCGGCGTTCTCGCCAATATTCCCACCGAGCGTCGAAACCGACTGGGACGAGGGGTCGGGTGCAAAGTGTAGACCGTCAGCTCGAACCGCGTCGGTAATCCGCCGGTTAGCGATCCCGGTTTCGGCTCGCAGGCATCGATTCTCAACGTCCACCTCCAAAATCCGGTTCATTCGCTTCGTCGAGATCACGACCCCGCCCAGAGCGGGCATCGCCCCTCCGGAAAGTCCCGTTCCAGCGCCCCGGCAGGTGAAGGGAATGTTGGTTTCCACGCACATCCGAACCACCGCGGCGACCTCCGCCGTTGACTCGGGCAGAACGATCACGTGCGGCTTGCTCTTGTCGACCGTGTAGGCGTCGCAGTCGTAGCCGCGCACAGCCGCCGCGCCGGTCAAGATTTGGTCGCCTCGAAGGATGGTTCGTAGTCCGGAATCAGACATTCCTAATCAGTAGTTTGCCATTCTCGCCGCGTTGTATGCTTCCATACAGCAGGGGCAATCCGGGAAATCGTACAAAGAACCATGATATTAGGAATCCACCACGTGACGGCCATCGCCAGTCATCCTCAGCCAAACGTCGACTTTTACGTCGGCGTTCTGGGCTTGCGGCTGGTGAAGCAGACCGTCAATTTCGACGATCCCGGCGTGTACCACCTGTACTATGGCGACGGCGTCGGATCGCCCGGTACGTTGCTCACCTTCTTCCCGTACGGTGACATTCTGCCCGGAAAGCGTGGGCGCGGCGAAACCATCAGCATGATGTTCGAAGTGCCGCCGGGCTCGCTGGATTGGTGGTGCACGCACCTGTCGGTCCAGAACATCCCGAATGGAATCGAGACGATTTTTGGTCGCCAGGTTGTATGGGCGCTGGATCACGATGGCATGCGCGTCGAACTGGAAGAAGCCGACGGCCCGACTGAGGTCGTTGAATGGAAGGGTTCAATCGTGCCGACGGATAAGGCGATTCGCCGAATCAAGCGGCTCACGCTAGCGCCAAACGATTTCGCTGGCATTGGCGATTTTCGCACGACCGAAGACGCTCTCACTGGCATGTTCGAAGCCGAAAAGATTGGGCGAGAAGGCACCAGGACTCGTTATCGCCTCGGAGACTCGGAGGTCGATGTCTACCGCGAAGAAGGGATGCCTCGCGCGCAGAATTCGGCGGGAACGGTTCACCATGTCGCCTTCCGAAACGCCTCGCCGGAGATTCAGGAGCAGTGGCTGATGAAGCTGATGAAGGCTGGTTTCCACACCAGTCCGGTCACCGAGCGCGACTACTTCAAGTCGATTTACTTCCGCGAGCCGGGCGGCGTACTCTTCGAGTTCGCCACCGACGGACCGGGCTTCCAGATCGATGAAGACGAACCGACCCTGGGCACGCACCTGAAGTTACCGAGCCGCTACGAGCCGTTGCGCCCGCAGTTGCAGGTCGTCTTACCCAAGCTGAACCTTGAGTTCGGGCAGGTGGTATGAGCTTCCAGGTCTACCGCGAGCCCGCCACCGACCCGGCCGTTCCGTTCGCCCTCCTGCTCCTCCACGGAACGGGAGGGACCGAGCGTGATCTAGTAGAAATCGGCAAGGCGCTGGTCCCGGGGGCGGCGATCGTGAGTCCACGCGGCAAGGTCCAAGAGTCGATCTACACCCGCTGGTTTCGTCGATTCGAAGAAGGTGTCTTCGACGAGGACGACATCCGTCGGCAAGCCGATGACCTCGCCGAATTCGTGAAAGGAGAGAATCAGCGGTTTGTGGGCATCGGCTACAGCAATGGGGCGAATATGGGGTCCGCTCTGATGACTCTTTACCCCGAAGTCCTCGACGGCCTCGTGATGTGGCGGGGAATGCAACTGTTTCGTGAGCCCGTCCAAAGTGATCTAAGCGGAAAGAAAATCCTGATGACCAACGGAACCGTTGATCCGATGGGACCGCTGGAATCGGCCCGAAGGCAAGCTGAATTCTTTCGCTCGGGTGGTGCGGATGTGACCCTGCGCGAACTTGGAACCGGTCATGGGTTGACGCAATCGGACTTCGAAATCACGCGTGAGTGGCTGAGTAAGTTCTAACGAAGATATATCCAGCAATGGCCCTGGTAAAGACGTCTGCAAGGCTTAAGGCACAACGGGGTGGATTGTTTCCGAATTGCATCAGGGGTCATTCCTTACTTCACGCCGACTGGACGAACCGCTTATAATGAACCCACCATGCGACGAAGCATGCTCATCGTCGGAGCCGCGTTGCTCGCGTCCTGTCATTCGGGCGGAGGTGCTCCGACGACCGACCAAAAGCTTGTCGAAGGCGATTGGGTTCTGGTCTCCTTCAAGGGTGACCCCAATGCGTTCGGCAGTCTTCACCTCAAGCCAGACGGCACATTCGAAGGCGAAATGGGCGACAAGACGCCAAAAGAGAACAAGTCGAGCAAGATCGCCGGAACATACATTTTGGATCGTCAATTCGTCTCTGACCAGTCCGTTCTCTTTGTCGAATTTACGGTCGCCACTATGGACGACAAGAACGCGCCGGCGGAAACAGTATTCCGGTTGGGTTTTGCACCCAAGTCCGAAACGCTCAGCGATCTTTTGAGCCAGATTTACACTCGACCGGGCAACGAAGGCAAGGTTCGGCAGATGCTTGAACGTCAGCGCGCCGTCCGGCGTGATTCGAAGCTGTCGCCTGTGCCAAAATGAATCCATATGGCAGGTCATAGTAAATGGAAAAACATCCGAATCCGAAAAGGGAAGCAAGATGCGATTCGCGGCAACCTCTTTACCAAGCTTAGTCGCGAGTTAACCGTCGCGGCGAAGAGCGGCGGCGGGGACCCAACTATGAACCCCCGTCTGCGCGTGGCAGTGGACAAGGCCAAAGAAGCCTCGATGCCCAAGGATAATATCGACCGGGCCATCAAAAAGGGTACCGGCGAAATCGAGGGTGTCAACTACGAAGAGATCGTCTACGAAGGCACCGGCCCCGGCGGCATCGGCATCATTCTCCAGTGCTACTCCGAAAACCGAAACCGAACCGTCGGCGAAGTTCGAAACGCCTTCAACAAGAATGGCGGATCGATGGCCGACAACGGCGCGGTGAGCTGGCAGTTCAAGTACGTTGGCCAGATTCAATTTCCCAAGGACGGCACCGACGAGGACGAACTAACCCTCGCCGCCCTCGAAGCAGGCGCCGAGGATGTGCAAAGCGAGGAGGATGTCATCACGATCGTAACGGCCATGAGCGACCTGCACAAGGTTAACGAGGCTCTGCGCGCGGGAGGTTATGATTCCAACGAAGTCGGCCTGACGTATATGGCAACGAACAAGGCCGAGCCGAGCATGGACGACCTGCGAAAGCTGATCAAACTGCTGGACGCCCTTGAAGAGCTCGACGACGTGCAAGAGACCTTTGTCAACGTGGATATCCCCGAGGAGTTGTTTGAGGAGGCTTGAGCTTACGCCAACGCGCTCCGATAGTTACGCTTCTTCTGATCGCCGCGAACATCGTTGCGGCGTTCTTCTTTTTGGTTCGTCCCGACCTCGTCGACACGTACGGATTTAAGGCGAGCGACCCGTCGTTCGTCACCATCTTCACGTCGATGTTCGTTCACGCGAACGCCATTCACCTACTAGGAAACATGGTGTTTCTGGCCGCGGTGGGGGCGGCGGTGGAGATCGCCACCGGCTCGCTTCGCTTTCTGGTCGTGTATCTAGTGTCGGGTCTTTTTGGCGTGACGCTGTTCTGGCTTTCGGTTCGCCACAATGTCGATGTTCCCCCTCTGGTGGGCGCGAGCGGCTGTATCTCCGGCTGTGCCGTCTACTACAGTCTTCGCTACACCAAGCTTCGGGTTCCGCTCGCGCCAAAGGCATCGGCGACGGTCGCCATCGTGACGCTGGTTTGGCTGGCGCTGCAGGTGGTCGGTGCGCTGGTTCGGGTGGGTGACACGCTTCCCGCCACCGGTTTCTTTGCTCACCTTGGTGGAGCCGTCGGCGGCACCATCCTCGGATTCGTGTTTCGAGCTCCCGATCTTGGTTCCAGGAGGTTAGGACATCAAGTGTACGAGGCGCTTAACGACCAGGGTCCAGCGGCGCAAATAGCCCACTTGCAGGAGCACCTAAAGTCCCATCCGGGCGACTTGGAGATGCATTTGAAGCTCGCCGAGGAGTATCAAGCTTTGGGGGACAAGAAGGAAGAGGCGGAGACGCTCAATGGCGTACTCTTCCAACTAAGCGGCGAACAGGTGGAAAAGGCGACCCTGCGACTACTAGAAATGCGAAAGCTGGGCGAGATCCCGCCCGTGCGACGACGCCAGCTTGCCGATAGGGTGAGCGAATCGACGGCGGCGAAGGTTCTGTGGACGATCGTTGAGATGCCCAAGAGTGAGGCTCAGAGGCCAGAGGCCCTGCTCGATCTGATCGGTCGGCTCCGAGAAGGCGAGCCCAAAGAGGCGTCGTTGGCGACCGATCTGCTTCTCGCCGACTACCCAACTCACAGCGTCGTCGAAATCGCCAAACAGCGAGGCTGGCTCGCGTGAGCGATACGCTCAAGGTTCGGATTCGCAAACGGGTCGCAATCTTTCTCGGCTATACCGCCGTTCGGTTCATCGGCAAGTCGCTGCGACTGCAGGTCGATGGGTGGGAGAAGTTCGAAGGGAACGACCAAAAAGCCATCTTTTGTGGCTGGCATGGCAAGTCGCTGATCTTTGCCAACTACTTTCGAAAGCGCGGTTACTGGGTGATCATCAGCACCAGCAACGACGGTGACATCCAAAACGAAATCTTCCTCAAACTGGGTTACCAAACCATTCGCGGATCGACAGCTCGTGAGGGCGTCCGCGCCGCCCTGCAAGGGGTCAAGAAGATCAAGGAAGGTGGCACGATGGCGATCACACCCGACGGTCCGCGTGGGCCAAGCGGCGTGGTGCAAGGTGGGGTCATGCTGATGGCGCACAAAGCAGGAGCCCGGTTGGTTCCGGTGGGAATTTCCGCCAAATCGGCGTTTTACGCCAACAGTTGGGACCGTTATATGCTCCCCAAGCCCTTCTCGAAGGCACGCATGATCTTCGGCGATCCGCTTACGGTTCCCGAGAACGCGAGCGAGGAACAGGTCGAGGAAGTCCGCCTCCAGCTTGAAAATGAGATCAAGCGGCTCGAGGCGTTGGCGAGCGACTGGTAACGGACCTATAATGGGGCATGGAGCCCCGGACTTTTAGCTACCGAAAGTCGGCAATCTTCATCCTTCCCATCTTTCTTTTCATTTGGGGTTCAGGTTTCGGCATCATTCCGTGGTTTACAAGCCAATCGAATATGACCGTCAATAACGCGCCCGCCACCGCCGGTCAAGCCGAGATGATGAAATGGGTCTTTTCGCTGCTCGGCTTTACCGCGATCCTAGGGGGCATCTATGCGCTAATGAAAGGTCTCAACGAAAAGTTTGAGGTTACAGTCAATTCCTTGCGCTGGTATGACTGGCGAGGCCGATTGATCGCCAATATTACGCCATCGCAGATTCTAGGCGTCGAGAGCCGACCAAGATCATCCAAGTTTGTGATCCAGACCGAGAATCGGAAGATTTCTATATACAAGAACATGCAGAATTTCGGAATCCTACGCCTAATGGTCGAAGGGGCCAAGGCGGGAAGTTTTGATGTTTGGCGAACTCAGTTGATGCAAAGGCATCCCCCAACCTACACTCCCGAAAGCCGTGTCTTTACCTATCGGCTCTCGTACATGGCGTTTTTCGCGGTGTTATGGAACGGCTTCATCCTTGCGGCCTCCTGTTTTGTTCTGTCGTCGTCTATTTCGTCTGGTCAGTATGGCGGTATCTTAATGGTTCTTGCCATTCTCACCACCTTCGGGACGCCTGGCGTTTGGATGGCGATGACGGTCGTCAACGAGCGAGTCGAATTGACGGGTACTGAGATTATTTGGACCAACTGGCTTAAAACGAAGCTAGCAGTGCCCTATGGCGAAATTCTGGATACGGATGTCGAACTCGTGTCTGGCGATGGGAGCTCGGCCGAATACTTCCGAATTATTACTGTCCGAGGAATGATCACCGTGGCCCAATACCTTGGCGGCTACAAGACACTCAAAGAAGAAATTCAGCGAGTCATGGACTCACGAGATCCCGCAACGGACGGAAGCTCGTCGGAAAGTGTGGTCTCACCGTTCACCATGCCCGACATCAAACCTGGCTTCTTGTCGCCAGACTAATTAGCAGTACTTTTTTCTCGATACTTGCCATTTCTGCTAAGAAGTTGTACGGTAAAGGTGGGTGCAAAGAAGGGTATTCGACTATCGATCCGGCGGAAAATTTGTGGTGGCCGCATTCATTCTGATGTGGGCCATTGGCTTTGGCTACGGTGCCGTCGTCACCCCGTTGACGTCGTACACGATCAATAACCAACCGGCCACGATCGATCAAGCACGCACTTTGCAGGTCATCACCCTCGGAATCGCGATTACGGTTGGGGCTCTGGTTCTCTGGACGGTTTTGTGGGTTCTCAACACGAAGATCGTCATCGATGGCGAGGACATTCGCTACTACAACTGGCTGGGAAGAGTGACTCTGCATTCAACCTCGAATCGCATCATGCTGATTCCCGACGATAGCCGTCCGAGTGGGACCAAGTATATGACCGAGGCGGGCGAGATCAAGATTCGAACCCAAATCAATAATTACGGTGCGCTCCTGTCGATTCTTAACAACGCCCGCTACGGCTTCCAGCATTGGGATCAGCGGCAACGTAAGCATGCAACCTACCATCCGTCGCCGATGACGTTCACGTACCGGTGGACCTTCATGCACTTTTTTTCGTTCCTTTGGCTGGGCGTCTTGTTGTTCTTCGCCTCGTTGGAGGCTGGGGTTTGGGGACCGAGGCCTGGGGGAATGTCGCCAGCGGCGCTATATACCGTCCTGCTCGTCTTCTCGATTCCCGGAATTTGGTTGCAGATGACCGGCTGGGTGGAGCGGATTGTGATTGGGCCGGACGGCATCAAGTGGATCGACTGGACAGGTAAGACGAGGATGAGCTCGCCCTTCGACGACATTGAAGGGTCGGATACGTCATCAACGTACTCTGGAAATGGAGTGCGATCAGAGTCGCTTCAGGTGTATACCGACCATGGAACGATCCAGGCAAGCAGTTACCTGCAAAGCTATTCTCTGCTGAAGCACGAGATCGACCGAGTGGTGCAGTCGAGGGCTTAGTTGCGGCCTTCCCAGATGTGATACGCAAGGGTGAATATCGACGACCGAATGCCCTTGGCTACCGAGTTTTGAAGGTCGTCAACCGTCATATTGTTGGCTTTCGCATCGGCATCGGATACGACCAAGAGCTCGCGGTTTTTGGCGTAGATGACGCCGTCGTCGCCGGTGGTGACGTCCACCATGTCGGGAACGGTGTCGAAGAAGGCGTTCAGCTTCTTGGAAATCGCGGCAGCGCGATCGGCCCCGCCGTCGCCCAAGGTGTACAGCTTTCGCTTGCCGAAGAAAAGAGTGACCTGGCCATTGTCGCCAGTTTTGCTATTGACGCTGAAGTCGTAGGCGACGTGGCTTCGTCGGATCGGGAGGAGGTTCTTCTTCATGAACTCCTCGATCTTCTCGGCACGGACCTTGGAGGGCGGGTGGGTGCGGAAGATACCTAGGTCGACGGCTCCTTCAAACGCGCCTTCTCTGGCCTGGAGGCGTTCCATGAACGTCAGCATTCCGGTTGCGTCGTAACCGGCGGCAACCATCAACTGGGCACCGCCGTAGTCGGCCGAAGTTTCCGCCTTGACACTCCATCCATTAGTGACGGCTTGCATACCGACTTGAGCCAGGACTCCTGGCGCTACATCCTTGGTGAAGATGGTAGCCAAGATGAGCGGAATCTGGATGGGGGCGAGCTTTTCCTGCTCTTTGCGCATCCAAGCAACATGGCGCTGGTCGGCGTGGCTGATTTCGTGGGCGAGGACGCCCGCGAGTTCATCGTCGCTTTGGACGAAATCCACCAAGCCCTGATAGACATAGATGTATCCGCCGGGAAGCGAAAAGGCGTTGATATCCTTGCTTTCAACGACCTTGAATTTGTACTCAAACTCGGGGTGGCGTCGGTCGCCCCAGGTGAGATCGAAAGCATTCGCGTTGGCGATCAGGGCCAATTTAGCCCCGATCTCTTCGACTCGCTTCTGGGCTTCGATGTCCTTGGTCGGCTTTAGCTCGCGATCATAGTAGTCAGCTGCTTCTTTGCCGATCTTCTTGTCGTCGTCGACCTCTTTCTGAAATTCGATCTCGGCCTTGGTCTTGGGTGGGGAAGTGTCCTGCTGCTTCGTCTGTTGGGTGCTTTGGCCCTGACCTTGGCCTTGGTCAGGCGCAATCGGCCCGGAACTGAGCAGAGTGAGGTGGGCCAGCGCGATCAGGGACGAAAACATATCAGCACTTTTATTGACGTTCGGGGGTTGGTATTGTTTTGCCAACGCCTGGGCCGTGCCCGACTATACTCGCAAATTCATTCGATTTTCATCGAACGAGGTATCGAATAGTCTTAGAAAACGACCATAGGCTTTAAGATTTCGCCGCTCTTCATCAGGCGGTACATCGCCGGAAGCTCGTCGAGTTTGATGAAGTGAGATACGACTTGTTCGGCCTTGAGAATTCCCTTTCCGATGAGTTCCCATGCAGCCTTTGTGTCTTCGGGGCCGCAGGAATATGAGTTCAAAACCGCGATGTCGCGGAAGTAGAGCTCTTGCGGCATGGCCAGCGGCTTATCTGGCGCAAGGGGTGCGAACATGCAGATTCGACCGCCCGGTTGGACCATCTTGACAGCAGCATCGAAGGCCTCTTGGGTTCCGGGGCAGACGAAAACGACGTCGTGGGAACATTCTTCGCTTTCATCGTTGGCGCGGGCATCGAGGCCGGTCCTTTTGGCCCAGGCGACGCGGAGGGGATTGATGTCGTACCCAACGGCTTTTTCCCCAAGGGCGATCATGTGCATCAGGCCCATGACGCCAAGACCAATGACAGCTGGCTTTTCCGCGTGCCCCGCGGTTCGCAGGGACTTCATGACGCAGGCCATCGGCTCGATGAGAGCGGCGTCGATGGCGCGAAGCGGATTGACGAGAATCGTGTCGGTGAGGTTGCCGAGGGGAACGGCGAAGCGTTCGGCCATGCCGCCAGGGAGGAGTTTGGTTTCCTTCCACTGCTTGCAGTGTACACTTCGGCCGGTGGTGCAGTACTCGCACTTGCCGCAGGGCGCGTGGTGGTGGGGGAAGATGCGGCTTCCGACCGGGAATCTGGAATCTTTGGACTCGACGACCACGCCGGTCACTTCGTGACCGATGACATGGGGGACTTTGCGATCCATGTACCAGGACATGAGTTCGCCGGAGCAGAGGCCGCAAGCTTCGGTCTGAACCAGGAGGCCGCCCTCAGGGCATGTCGGTTCGGATTCCTCGACGATCTTTACTTCGCCGTCGCCAACGTAACGTGCAATCTTCATGGGTGAAACACATATTTGATGCCTTTCCCGGCATCCAGATCTTCGAAAACGGTTGCTCCTTCCTCTAGTCTACGCTCGCCCGAGATCAATAAGCTCAGATCGCTTTGCGAACTTAATATCCATTCTCGGGCTTGGCGGACTGCGCCTGTACCGAAGTGGAAGGGACTAAGGATAGAAATTTGGTCGTAATGGACTCGGCGGGTGTCGAACGAGACACGAGTGCCGGAGGCGCATCCGCCGAATAGCATGAGGGTTCCGCCGCGGCGAACGAAGTCGATGCTTCGCTCCCAGACTTCGACTTGGCCGGTGCATTCGATGACGATATCGAAGCCGATTCCGGTTGGTTGGAACTCGCGGATGTCGACGGTTTTGGCTCCGAACTCCGCGCCGACTTTGAGGCGGTCTTGGTTTCGGCCGCCGAGCGTGATGTTGGCGACGCCAGACTCCTTGAGGGCGGCGACGAAAAGGAGGCCGATCGCGCCGGGGCCGATGACGAGGACGGAGGCGTCGGGTCGCAGAACGTAGCGGAGTTCGTGGATGCCTTGGGCGACGCTAGCGTACGGTTCGAGAAGGCTGGCGACATCGAAAGAGATGTTTTCGGGCTTCTCGTACACGTTTTTCAAAACGATACGTTTTGGCACGACGAGGTACTCGGCGAAGCTTCCTAGAACTTTGGACGCCATGATGGATTCGCACAGGTTCTCTTTATCGAGCTTACACCAATCACACTCACCACAAGGGGCGGAGTGGACGCCCATGATGGCTTGTCCAGGCGAAAAATTGGCACGGGGACCAGCGTCGGCGACGATGCCGGAGTACTCGTGACCGAAGCCGCCCGGCATGGGAATTTGAGGATGTCCGCGCTTGTAGGCCTTCAGGTCGGTGCCGCAGGTGGTGGCGGAAATCACACGGACCAGCAGATCCCCTTCGCCCAGGGCAGGAATCGGGACTTCTTCGAAAGTCACGCGTCCGGGCTCTTGGAGGATGAGGGATTTCATGCGGGTTGGAACGTCCGATACCGAGCCGGGTGAGGCTTGCGAGCCGTCCAGAATGCTTGTGGTCACGGTAACGTCCTTCGGCGGCTACCAAAGGTAGACTGCCAATTCTAACATCTATAGTTTGACTCAAAAGCCATGCCCACCGTCGAAGTAACCACTTGGATCAACGCTCCGGTCGCGAAAGTCTATGCGATTGCGAAGGAATGTGAGCGATATCCCGAATATATGAAGGCTGTCGACAGCCTCACCATTTTGGAGCGAACGGACAACCGCGTCGTGGCCGACTGGGTCGGTTTGGTGACGCAGTTCAACCTCAAAGTTCGATGGACGCAAGAGGACACGTGGGACGACGAGAACACTCGCTCCCGGTTCCGCCAAGTGAAGGGCGACTACGACAAGATGGAAGGGACTTGGACCTTCAGCGAGGAGAACGGCGGCACGCGATTCGACCAATTTTTGGACTACGAATATAACATTCCGACGCTTGGCCCGCTCGTCAAAAAGTTGGTGCTCCATCTGTTTAAGACCCAGTTGGAAGCGGCAGGCGAAGCGATCAAAAAACGCGCAGAAGGCTCTTAAGCTGGAAAACCTGGTAATTCTCGCAACCTCGCAATTCCCCGGATATGGCACATCCTCGGTGGGAAGATGGAGGTTCAATTGCGCCAGCTCGATCAAGCGACAATCGAAGAAATCGACGCCTTGAATAATCAGGCGTACCTGGCCCGTGCTTCCGATCCCACCTTTGCTCGCGAACTCACCAATAAGGTTTTGCTGCGAGCCCGCAAGATTTCGTACCAGAAAGGCATCGGCCAAGCGATTCGCACGCTGGCGGCCATCGAAGCGAAGATCAACCCCGTTGAGGCCTATATGCTGGCCAACCGCGCCATCGCGATCCTGGAGCAGGAAGCCGATGAGAGTGGGATCGCCAGCGCTTTGATGACGGTGTTTTGCTACTACCACCATATTGGGTGGTACGAGGAGAGCCTGAAGGTCCTGAAGGACGCGTATGAGAAAGCGACGCGCTCCGGCAACCGCTATGTCGCGGTGATCGCCCTCTACAACATGGGCGTGAACTCCGAGGAGCGGGGCGACATCGACGCGGCCATCCATTACTACGAGATGGCGATCGAAGAGTCGAAAGACGGCATCAACGACAGTATCCACTGGATGTCGCGAACGGCTTATGCCAAGCTGAACTCGTTCCGCGACGCCGACCCGAAATGGGTAGCGGCCCTGCGAGAGTCGCAGGAAGCCCTCATGAAGCTGGAGAATATCTCGGCGGCGTGCGACAGCCATTGCAGTTTGGCTCTGTTGTTCTCTGAGCGAGGTCTGTATCCGGAAGCGATCGTGGAAATGCGCCGAGGGCGTGTTTTGGCGGCGAAGCATTCGCAGTCGCCGACGATCTCTTCGATGCTGTTGGACTTGGGTGAAATCTATCTTAAGTACGGCCGGTATCAGTCGGCCCTGCGAACGTTCCGCCGAAGCTATCACTTCGCCCAGACGACGGGTTATGCGATGTCTGAGTGCCGCTCGCTGGAGCGAATGGCGCTGGTGGAGCAGGAATTGGGTCTGTACAAAAAGGCCCTGACGCACCTGTATCAGCACATCAAGCTCAAGGAAAAGCTGATCAGCGAGCAGTCCGAAAATCGACTTAAAGACCTGCAAACTTTCCACAAATTGGAAATGGTGCAGGCGGAAGCCAGTCTTGCCCGACAGAAAAACGACGAACTGGCCAATATCAATAATGAGCTCCAAATCGCCTTGGAACAGCAGTCCCGACTTCAGAAAGAATTGATGCGCATGGCATCCACCGACGACCTTACGGGAGCGGTGAACCGACGACAACTCGTCAACGACGGCACCTTGGAGATGGAGCGATATCGACACGTCGGCGCCCCGTTCGTGGTGACCATCCTCGACGTCGACCACTTTAAGCGCATCAACGACTCGTTTGGCCATGCGGCGGGCGACGAGGTTTTACGACGCCTGACCAAGTGCTGCAAGGAGCATCTACGCCGATTCGACGTGTTTGGACGGCTGGGCGGCGAAGAGTTCTGCATCATCCATCACGACACCGATGTGAAGGGTGCGACAGCGGCGGTGAAGCGATTGATGGAGTCGATTTCGAGCATCGATACGGCGGATATCATCGGCGATACGCATCTGACCGTCAGCATGGGGCTGAGTGAAGTTCGAAGGGGCAACGACTCATTTTACGATGTGTTGCACGATGCGGATATGGCGTTGTACGAAGCGAAGAACGCGGGTCGGGCGACGTATCGAATTTGCAAGAGCCGACATTTGGAAGCGGCTTAGGGCTCTCCTTTTGGGGATTGCTTGGGTATGCCATGATGTTTTGTGGTGGAAACAATCCCTACCTCACCTGTTGCCAGGCTCCGTTGTCGCGGCAACGTCCTCTCCTGAGAGGAGAGGAAATGGGTCGCTTCGCTCCTCGGACTCTTGTTGTTTAGGCAGGTCTCCAGGGGTCTGCGCTGACGCTCCGACACCCTGGCTACCTGATGCGATCCTTCGGATCGTTCAACATCAGACTTCGGTGAGCGGTCCCGATTCGTTTCGCTTTCCGATTCGGCTAAGCCTCTCGGAATCTTCGACATTTCCCTCGCCATGCTCGGCGGGAACTACATGACGCTCACCGCTCCCAAAAGGTGGAAACACGCTAACTCCCAGCCCGCGCAGTCGTCGTTAAGCGTGCCACGAATAGATGTGAATGAGCTCTCATCCGTAGCCAGACAGCTCGGTCCTTTCACTAAGTGGGGAGTTTGATGGTCAGGTGGCGTGGTGGCAAACCTAGTAAGGCTGTCATCTCGGGCGGGAGCGAAGCGCGGCATAGATAGGAATATGGGGGTGCTACGGCATTCTCAAGGAAAAGGCTCTTGCGTAAAACCAAATCTGATCTTGATTCCGAAAACGCCACAGCCTTATCCCTTGCCCGGACCGACCCCAAAACTGCCGTCAAAATGGCGGATCTCACCCACAAAGCCTCACTCGGCATCCAATATCCAAAGGGTCAAGCCGACGCACTTCGCGTGTTGGTAGCGGTCTATTGCGGTTCGGACCCGGTTGCGGCCAACGAGTACGCCGAGAAGGCAATCTCAATTTATGAGCAGCTTGGCGACGACCAAGCGGTCGCTGGCCTGCTGATGCAGGTGGCACGGTTTAACCAGAATTCCGGTTGGGTGAATCGGGCCCATTTTCTGCTGGCGGAAGCCTATGAACGGTCCTTTCAGGCGGAAAACTTGAAGGTCGCCTCGGCAGCATTGTTCAATCTGGGTGCGAATTCCGAGGATCGAGACGACTTTCCGGCGGCGGTGGAGTACTTCGCGCGGGCCAAGCAGTTGGCGCTTGAGCACGATTTGGCCAACACGTATTGGCGGGCGGCGGCGGCCGAGCAAGAGATGCTTTATATCCTCAAGGATGGGCTCTTCGACCGCGAGATCGTCCATAAGGCGTTGGAGGCTCTTGAGTCGGATGGCGGCGAAGAGTGTCTGATCGAGCTCTTGACGTTTTTAGCGAAGGTGGCTCATGATGAGGGCGAGCAGCGGTTGGCGAAGAGCTATATGCACCGAAGCATGCGGCTGGCCAAGGCGTGCGGCGGCGAGCAGGCGAGGGCCGAAATTCTTTACCAATCAGCGGTGTTTCGGCACCAGGAAGGTCGGCTCAAGTCGGCAGGAAAGGCGCTTCGATACGCGTTGACCGTCGCAGAACGGCTGGAGCTTCGCACGCTAGAGCTTTCGTGCCTGAAGCTGTTGGCAGATACGTACTTCCGGCTATCGGACCCAAGCCTTGCGTACGAGACGCTGAACCGTTTTGTCGAGATTCGAGACGAACTGCACGTGCAGGAGTCGAAACGGCACTTCGAGGAGATGAGAACCATGCGCCAGTTCCAATTGGTGGAGGAGGAATCGCGCCTATTGAAGCTGAAAAACACAGCTCTTGGCGCGGTGAATTCTCGATTGGAGGTGGCGTTGCAAGAGACGCGGAACCTGCAGAAGGAGCTTCAGCGTCTGGTGACGATCGACGAACTGACGGGCGCGTTCAACCGGCGCGAAATCTTGGCGCGGGGAAGCGACATGGTGTCGCGGTTCCACTCGCAGGGACGACAGGGTTCGATCATGATTGTGGATATTGACCGATTTAAGTCGATCAACGACAGCTTTGGCCACGCAACAGGCGATGAGATTCTGCGTCGGTTTACCAAGAGCTGTCAGCGTGTCCTGCGTCCGACGGACAGCTTTGGACGGCTGGGCGGTGAGGAGTTCTGCATTCTGCTGGACAATACGCCGTTGGACATCGCAGAGAAGGTGGCGGATCGTCTACTGAAGTCGATCCGCTCGACTCGGGTTTCCGACCTGATGGGCGATCGCGTTTTGACAGCGAGTCTGGGGCTAGCCGGCCTGAATGCCAGCCACGATAAGATCGAAGTGGCGCTGAACGATGCGGACGAGAGTTTGTACGAAGCGAAGAACACGGGACGTGACAAATACTGCGTGAGCGGATTCAAGAATAAGAGAGCGGCCTAAGGCCGACGGTAAACTTAACGCTTAGACTCTATGATCGAGAAGCTGCAGGAAATCGAAAAAAAATTCCAGGCGGTTGAGGCCGACTTCAACGATTTGGCGATTGTATCCAATCCCAAGGAAATGCAGCGTCTGGGCAAGCTCCGCTCCGACTTGGAGCCGATCGTTGCCGCCATCCGCAGCTACCGCAAAATCATCGACGACCTGACTCAGGCTGAAGAGATGCTGAGCGATCCGGAGATGAAGGAACTGGCGCAGGAGGAAATCGAGCCTCTGCGAGCGGCCAAGGCGGATCAAGAGCAGCAACTGAAGATGATGCTGGTGCCAAAGGACCCGAACGACGACAAGGCGGTTATCGTCGAAATTCGTCCGGCGGCGGGCGGCGACGAGGCAGCGCTATTTGCCAACGAACTCTTCCGCATGTACTCACGATGGGCGGAGCGTCGACGTTGGAAGGTCGAAATCATCGACCATGAAGAGAGCGGGATCGGCGGGCTTTCGCGCGTGGTTTTCAAGATCGACGCGGTCGGCGCGTTTTCGCAGTTGAAGTTTGAGTCGGGCGTTCACCGCGTTCAGCGCGTGCCGGCAACGGAGAGTCAGGGGCGAATCCACACCTCGACGGTGACGGTCGCAGTTCTGCCGGAAGCGGAAGAAGTCGATCTGCAGATCGACCCGAAGGACCTGGAGATTTCGACATTCTGTTCGTCCTCGGCCGGTGGTCAGCACATGCAGAAGAACGAAACGGCGATCCGCATCATCCACAAGCCGACAGGGCTGGTGAGTACGTGTCAGGACGAACGGAGCCAGGCGCAGAATAAGCTGAAGGCGATGGACGTTCTGCGGGCAAAACTGCTCCAGATGGAGGTCGAAAAGGCCCAAGCCGAGCGATCCGGCATGCGGAAAGGGCAGATCGGCACGGGTGATCGATCAGAGAAGATTCGAACCTACAATTTCCCGGAGAGCCGCATTACGGACCACCGAATCAAGGTGACGATGCACAACTTGGGCACGTTTATGGACGGCGATATCCAGGGCATGCTCGACGCTTTGATCCAGGATGACCAGGCTCGAAAGTTGGCGGAAGAAGACGGCGCTCAATAACGTGTAAACTAGCGCTCATACCATGAGCCTCCCCATCTCGCTCCAACTTTACTCCCTTCGCGACGACGCGCCGAAAGACTTCATCGGTCTTATTCGACAGGTGGCTGGAATCGGCTATGACGCGGTCGAATTTGCCGGATACCATGGGCATTCGGCGGCCGAGCTTCGGGCGGCGCTGGAGGATAACGGGTTACGGTGTTCGGGTACGCACACGGCGATCGACCTGCTGAACGACGATCAGTACGATTCGACGCTGCGCGCGCACGAAACGTTGGGCACGAAGAACATCATTATTCCGTGGCTTCCGCTGGAACTGCACTCGACGGCAGAGGCGACGCTGGCGACGGCGCAGCGGCTGACGAAGCTAACCCAGAAGGTGGAGAAGGACGGGTTCTTCTTGGGCTTCCATGCGCACGATGCAGACATGAAGCCGCTGGATGATGGCCGCTCGACGTGGTACATCCTGGGCGAGAACACGCCGGACAGCTTTTTACTGCAGTTCGATACCGCGAATGCAATGCACGGCGGATCGGACCCGGTTCAGCCGCTCTTGGACTTTCCGGGGCGTGGCAAGACGGTGCACTTTAAGGAGTATCCGTTCGACGGATCATCGATTGGGGAAGGCAAGATTCCGTTTGCTGAAGTGATCAAGGCCCTGCCGACGGCGGGGGCGGAGTGGATTGTGGTCGAGCAGGAACAGTATGGCGATCGGACGCCGATCGAGTCTTGCCGGGTGTCGTTTGAGAATCTGAAGGCGATGTTGTAGGGCTGTTGGCTTTCGCTTTTCTACCTCACGTCTTCGCTAGCTCCTATGCGGCTGGCTTGGAATCATCCACCCCGCCTCCGATTCTCGGAGCCACCCCTCCGATCTTCGGAGGGGAGTTTAGTTGGTACGCGTTAATGACTTGAGCCCTCAGAACCTCTGCGACAGCATTCGAAAGCATGGCCCTAGCCTCGGCACAGAGGGAGCACAATCCACCGCTCGCAGGGCTACTCCTTCGGGAGGATGTGGTCCATTTTGTCGCGCTTGGTGGCGAGGTACCTCTCGCGGTGCTCTTCGGGTTCGGCGATGACGGGCACATATTCGACGATTTCGAGTCCATAGCCTTGCAGGCCGGCCCGTTTCGCGGGGTTGTTGGTCATCAGGCGAATCTTTTGGATGCCGAGGTCGGCGAGAAGCTGCGCGCCCAGCGAGTAGTCGCGGGAGTCCGCCTTGAAGCCGAGGGCGACGTTGGCTTCGACGGTATCGAGGCCCTGGTCCTGGAGTTCGTAGGCGCGGAGTTTGTTGATGAGTCCGATGCCGCGGCCCTCTTGCTGGATGTAGACGACCACGCCGCGACCTTCCCGTTCGATGTTCTGGAGCGCCATTTCGAGCTGGTCGCCACAGTCGCACCGGAGGGAGCCGAGCAGGTCGCCGGTGAGGCAGGACGAGTGCATGCGGACGAGGACCGGCTCTTCCGTGCAGACATCGCCTTTGACGATGGCGACGTACGGGTCGCGTTCGACAGTGGGCTCGTAAGCGTACAGCGTGAAGTGGCCGAACCGGGTGGGGAAGTCGATAGGGCCGGCTTTGCGTTCGATCAGCCGCTCATTGTGGCGGCGATAGGCGATGAGGTCGGCGATGGTGACGATCTTGAGGTCGTGCTCCTCGGCGAACGGCATGAGGCCGTCGAGGCGCATCATGGTGCCGTCGTCGTTGAGGATTTCGCATCCGACGCCGACTGGCTTGAACCCGGCTAAGGTGCAAAGGTCGACGATGGCCTCGGTGTGACCGGCGCGGCGCAGCACGCCGCCTTCGACGGCTCGCAAGGGGATGATATGGCCGGGGCGGGCAAGATCGGACGGCTTGGCGTTGTCTTCGACGAAGATTTTGACGGTGAGAGCGCGGTCAAAAGCGCTGACACCGGTGGTTGCACCGGGAATCGCGTCGACGGTTTCGGCCATGGCGGTGCCGTGGCGTGCGGTGTTCTGCTTCGTCATCATGGGAATCTGAAGCTCGGCCAGGCGCTCGGCAGTGGTCGGGATGAACGGGACACCGCGGCCATGTTTGATCATGAAATTCATGATCTCAGGGGTACAGGTCTCGCCGGCGCAGACGAGGTCACCCTCGTTTTCACGGTCGGGGTCATCAATGACGATGATCATCTTGCCTCGACGCATTTCTTCGAGGGCTTCGGGAATGGTTGCGAACTTCATTACAGGGGGACGGCCGCCTTGAGGACCTTTTCGACAGCTTTTTTGAGAATTTTTTCGTCGACCAGTTGGTTGCCATCCTTGGTGAGGATGCGTACGACCGGGTCGATGCGGGTGAATCCGCCGGTGGCGGAATCAAGGGTGGAGGCGATATCAAGCATTTGGAGGCCGTTTTCCAGGACCTTTTCCAGCGACTTGGTTTCGAAGCCGCCTTCGGTGCGACGGAGGAACTCGAAGATGCCGCGGATGCGCTCGGAACCCGATCCGGCGCAGGCGTATTCGCCGTTTTCGAAACGGGCTCCGGCCCCATCGAAGAAGTACACGCCGAATTGGTCGCGAGTCTTGTCATAGGCGGCGACGATCGGGAGAAAGACGCCGATTCCGTTCATGGCCATCTCGACGTTGCCGGCGAGGGCGCGGGAGATTTCGGCGAGCTTGCCTTCGAGGGTGAGCTCTTGGAGGACGGCGCGGCGATAGTACTTGAACGAGTGCTTCAGGTAGCGGCAGATCTCGACGGAGCGGGCAAACGAGCCGGAGATGGCGACGACGGTGAGGTCGTCGAGGGCCATGACCTTCTCAGCCTGCTCGAACATGATGAGGTTGCCCATCGTGGCGCGGCGGTCGGCAAAGACGATGACGCCATCCTTGAAGCGGAGGGCGAGGACGGTGGTGCCGTGGGTTTCGAAGTTCGGGTCAACACCGACGCTCGTGAGACGTACGTCGGCGGTTAGCTCTTCGAACGATCGAGCAAGAGGTGTCATCATTGGCCGGACCGCTGCCGATATTTCTTGGCTTGGTCAGGATCGACCTTTTTAAGTCGTCGCAGCAGTTCGTTTCCGCCCTCTGGCTTGGTGATATCCGGCGACTTTGGCCCGGAATCGTCGCCCTGCTTGCGCTCGGGCACGGGGCTTTTCTGGCGTTGGGGTTGTTCAAATTGAAGCATGGATGTCCTTCAGGGATTGAATAAACGTTTCTACGTCGTCGAGGCGCCTGATTGAATCAGGATACGCGAGATCGGGTCGCAATTCGACGAATTCCTCGCCGAACTGCAGTCCCCGCCAGCCTACATTGGAGAGGTGCGGCTTAAATTTGGTGATGGCCAAACTGCGGGCGAGGGCCCGAGAATTGGGGATTTGGAGGTCGGGAAAGTCGGGCTTGGCGATCTCGTCCATGTCGCGCAGGGCGTCGAACAGGCCGTCGTTGGGGTCGATGTTGGTGTACTCAAGGTCGTAGGCTTGGAGGATCGGCGCGCGCCAGGATAGACCCTCCTCTTCGCGGATTTGGTTGAGGAAGTGGAATTTCGCGGCCCAATCGACCTCCCGGCGGAAGGTCTCCCAGTCCTCGCGCAGGGCTACGAGGAGTCGACGGGATGTATCGATGGTCCAACGGGCTTCCTCGTTCAGGGCGAGCGTCTGCTCGGCGGCGGCGAAGTAGGACTCGAAGATTTCATAGGCGTTGGTCCAATTGCCCTTGTCGAGTTCAATTCGATATTCGTAGGTGCGGTCGCGACTGACGGTTTGGAAGGTGCGGACCGGCTTTTCGATGGGCCACGTCGGAGCGGTGCCGGCGTCGAGGAGCCAAAGGGCGAGTTTGACGAGGCCAACTTTCAGAGCGGTGCTCGCCGGGTTCATGTTGGCATCCCCAGAAATCATGTGAAGGCGGACCCATTGGGCGGGGTCGGCGTGGGGTTCGTCGCGCGTGTTGAAGATGGGGCGTCGCCAAAGCGTTTCGGCGTTGGCAGGCTCGACGAAGAAGTCGGCGCGTTGGCTCAGTTGAAAGTCGCACCAGCCGCCTTCCTCGCCGCCGACTTTGCCGGCACCGGTGAGAATTTGGCGGACGATGAGCATGGGTGTGACGGCACGATAGATGGCTTCAAAGTCGTGTCGTCGGGGTACAAGGTAGCTTTCGTGGGTGCCGTAGGATGCGCCGTGGTAGTCGGTGTTGTTTTTGTAGAGCTTGACATCCATGCCGGATCGCTGGCCGACGCGGTGAACGAAGCGCTGGCCCTCGGCGTCGAGTGCGGCGAGTTCGAAAATGGAGAACGACTCGGGCGTGGCGTATTCAGGGTGGCCGTGGTCGTTGTAGAAGCGGGCGCCGTTGGGGAGAACGCGGTCGGCACGGAGCACGATAGAGCTTTGTTGGCGGCGGCCGACATCGAATTGCGCGTCGTTGGGGTCCACTTCAAGCTTGCTGAGTTGGAAGCCGCGGAGGTCGTTACGAGGGTTTTCGAAACGGTAGTCCCAACCAATGAAACAGCCCTCGTCGGAGTAACTCTCGACGAGGGCTTGGGAGTCCTCTACTTGGTCTTCTGCGCCTCTCCCTTCTACAAGAATGCCGTATTCACAGTCAATTCCTGCAAGGATTGGGCGCATCACCCATTACTACTTGCGAAGGACGACGACCGTTCCATCCGTCGGGAAGCCGGTCGGCGGCGTCGACAGTTGGAAGCTGATGTAGCGCATCTGCTGCGGGGAAACCGTGGTGGCGCCCGTGCTGGTGTACATCGTGGTCAGCGTGCCCGAGACTTCGCCGATGCGGTTCGTGAGCGCATCGGGATCGGTCAAGTTCTTCAGCGGATAGACGAAGAACTGCTTGGTCGACAGATCGATGTAGCCCCACATCAGGTTCGTCACCGTAGCCGACTTGGTGCCGTCCGCGTTGGTGGTCACGTTTTCCGTGAACATCACGAGTTGCTGTCGTTCGTCGTCGAGGCTGGTCGGGATCGCGATTGCCTCGAAGTTGTGGACATTGGTGAGGTAGCCATCTTCTTCGATAGAGCCGTTCAGCGCGCTGATCTGCTCCTTGAAGTGGTACTTCCACGTTCCTTGGAACGACGTGATCTTGCGAGCGAGGACCGGGTCGATGGTGGTTACGTCGGACGGGTCGATGCCGATCGTGGTGTAGGTTCCTGGGGTGGTGGTGCCAGCCAGCGAGGTAGGGGCGGAGTAGCGTCCAACGACGGAGGCATCTTGACCAGCCTGGAGGATCAGCTCAAACGGAGCACCGGTGGTGCCGCCGTTGGCCGGGTCGCCAGCAGCGATTGCGAAGCCGTCACCCGAGAAGAAGATGCGATTGGCGGTGCCATTGCCGAGGCTGAGGTCCGGTCGATCGGACGAGGCCATTGCGGAAACGTCGAAGCACATGTAGTCGCTCAGGAAGCCGCGGATGGCGACAGAGTCACCGACGGCGCGATTGATGGTGTCGAACCAGGTTGTATCGAAAACGGCTTGGGTGACGTCGCTTCCGCCGACGTTAACCGTTTCGGTGTTGAAGGTGTCTGGGTCGAGATAGATCGGGACGATGACTTGGCGACCCTTGAAGACTCGAATGGCGACCGACTGATCGTTCGGAATGTTATTGATCGACGTGAACGACTGGGTGCCGCTGGCGTCGGTCATCGTATAGTTGATGGCGTTCAGCTCAAGCGAGGTGAAGAGTCGGCTCTGCTGGCTTAGCAAATCGACGTTGGTCGCGAGCATCTGGGACTGGTAGGCCGTCAGCGTCAGAGTTTTCTCGTTCAGACCAGAGGAAGAAGTTCCGATGGTGTCGGTTGCGATGAGGTTGCGGAAGGTTGCGACTTCCGTATCTCCCGCTCGGCCCGCACCGGTCAGAAACGCGTACTGCATGAGGGCAGGCGTATCCGGTAGGTTGACCGAAGCGACTTGGTTAAAGATACCGCCGCTTGTGGTCGAGGTGGTCGAGGTGGTCGACGTCGTACCGATGCTCGATACCGTATTGCCAGCACAACCAAACATGACTGCTGCGAGTGCTCCCACTCCCAGGCTCCATTTCACAATCTTCCAATCAACTTGACGGCGCATAATCATCCCTTTAACCAGTTAGAGAGTGAACGCAGTATATCAAGTTATGCCGAGAAATATGCAATTTTTCTTGGTTTTTCATGAAAGCGGTACACTCATTGGGCCTTGCGCAGAGACGACCTTTTAGACTTAAACGACATTCTGCAACACCCGGGCAGGCAGTTGTCGGTGGAAGTATCTACTGAACTTACCGACGAGGAGGACCTCGATTTGGTCAAGCCGCTCGAAGGCGTCCTCGATGCGGTTTCGACGGGCAATCTTCTCCTTATAAAAGGAGAATTCGCGACACGTGCGGTGGTGGAGTGCGCTCGTTGCGGCGGCCCGATAGAGGTTGATCTGACGTTTGAGATCGACGAGCAGTTCACAGTCGTCGGGGTTCCGAGTTCGTTGAGTCATCAAGATTTTGCCCGTGTGGAAGCCGATGAGCCGTACCCGCTGTTTGAAGGTAACAGCTTGATGGTGGAGTCTCTGCTTCGCCAAAATCTGCTTCTGAACTTTCCGGTTCAGCCGCTATGTACGTTCGGCTGGGAGGGCGACTGCCCGATCGCGAAGGCGCGCGGCGTGGCCGGTCAGCAGGGCGGAGCCGGTCGGCTTGAGTTTGAGCAACTGAAGGGGCTGGTGAACGAAGAGTGAACATTGTCCTGGATGCGATGGGTGGCGACAATGCGCCGGAAGAGATCATCCAGGGCGGCCTTGACGCCTGTTCGCACATCCACGGCGACCTCATCTTTGTTGGCGACGCCGAGACCATTCAGAAGCTGTTGCCGAACCCGGTTCCGAAGAACGTGAAGGTGGTTCATGCAAGCCAAGTGGTGGAGATGGACGAGAAGCCGCTGGAGGCCTACCGCAAGAAGAAGGACTCTTCGATGATGGTGGGGATCAAACTGGTGAAGGACGGAAAAGCGGGGGCGTTTGTGTCGGCAGGATCGACCGGGTCGGCCTCGGCCACGGCTCTGTTGACCTGGCGACAGGTGACGGGAATCCATCGACCGGCGATCGGTTCGCAGTTGCCAAACCACCACGGCGGATTTGTGATGTTGGACGCGGGGGCGTCGCCGGACGTCGACCCTGAGCACCTCGTGGAGTTTGCCATCCTGGGTCGGGCGTACGCCGAGAAGGTGATGGGCCGCAAAAACCCGAAGGTCCACCTCATTAATATTGGCGAGGAGCCAGGCAAGGGTAACGCGTTCGCCAAGCAGTCATTCAAACTGCTTTCGAAGTTTGAATGGTTTGCAGGGAATATCGAGGGCAAGGACATGTTTAACTCGCCGTGCGACGTGGTGGTGTGCGAGGCTTTTGTGGGGAATGTCGTCCTGAAGACCGCCGAGGGCGTAGCCGAGATGTTCGCCAAGCACATCCGTGCGGGGGTGCCCGACAATTTTATGAAGTCCCTTTATTGGCCCGTGAAAAAGGTCATGGCCCCGATCCGCAAGCATATGGATTATGCGGAAGTCGGTGGCTCGCCGCTGTTGGGGCTGAACGGCATTTGCGTCATCGCGCACGGCCGAAGCAACGCCAAGGCGATTCGAAACGCGGTGCTGATGGCGGATAAGGCGATCAGGGCCAACCTGGTGGACACGATCCGCGATGCGGTTCGGCGCGACCTCGGGGAATCGACAGAAGAAGTTAATACAGAAGAACATGAGTAGGCACGCAGTTATCCAAGCGGTTGGGCACGCCCTGCCGGTTAAGGTCTACACCAACGACGAGTTGGCGCGAGAAAAGAATATCGATACAAGCGACGAGTGGATCGTCCAGCGAACCGGCATCAAGGAGCGGCATATCTGCTCGGGCGACGAGGGGTGCTATTCGCTGGCGATCGAAGCCGGACGGGAGGCGCTGCAGAAGTCGGGTCTGAAGCCGGAAGAGGTCGATATGGTCATTGTCGGCACGGTGTCGGGCGACTACATTTGGCCCTCGACGGCGTGTTTTGTGCAAGACGCGCTTGGGCTGAAGAACGCAGGGGCGTTCGATGTGAGCGCGGCATGCGCGGGTTTCATTTATTCTTTAGCGAACGCGACGGGCCTGATCGAAACCGGCGTGATCGACAATGCGCTCGTGATCGGCGTGGACGCGCTTTCAAAGCAGATCGACTGGTCGGATCGATCCACGTGCATTCTGTTTGGCGACGCGGCGGCGTCGGTCGTAGTGAAGGCCGTGGAAGGCGGCGACCGGGGCGTCATCAAGACGGTGATGCTGTCGGACGGAAGCGGCGCGCCGTTCATCTCCAACGATGCCGGTGGGACGAAGTATCCGCCCAACTGCGTGACGCCGGAGGGGATCAAGTACGGCATCCAGATGAAGGGCAACGAGGTGTACCGGTTCGCGATTAAAGCGATGGGCGACGCGTGCGAGAAGGTGCTGGCCGAGGCGGGATTGAAGGCGTCGGACGTGGATTTGTTTGTGCCACATCAGGCGAATCTGCGCATCATCGATGCCGCGGCCGAGCGGTTCAAGTTCCCGTCGGATAAGGTTTTTGTGAACGTGCACAAGTACGGAAACACGAGCGGCGGATCGATTCCGTTGGCGCTGTACGAGGCGGTCGAGACGGGGCAGTTGAAGCCGGGCATGTTGGTGTTGACGGTGGGATTCGGCGCGGGCCTGGTTTGGGGCGCGAATCTCATTCGCTGGTAAGACGCAAACCTCGCGTATCATTGGGGTGTGAAACCCAACACCAAGCGGTTTCTTGTCGTGTCTGGAACTTGCATTTTTGCTGTTGGTTCGGCGTTTTGGGTTCTGATGCATCCTAGGCATCACGACTCCTATGCCTTTCTAAAGGGTCACGCTCTGTTGGATGTTGGTTGCTTAGGGCCGAGTTCCTTTGGACCAAGGGAGTACCGGCTGTACTGCTGGGAGGAACCCGTGACTTCGGTTCTTGCTAAGGCCGCCAAATGTCTGCCGAAAGAAGGGCTAAAACCTTACGGTGCGGGATCTCCTGATGAAGCATTCGATTGGTCGGGCTCGATTATCGATGGCGGCCCGGGTGGTGTCAGGTCTGACATTTGGATATCAATATTGCCGAAACGAGTCAGCAACCTCCACGACTACGCGAAAATGGACGATTATGATCTTGATTGGACAACAGTTGTCGTCTCGCAAGAGCTCGATAAGAGTTGGTTCAACGTTTTGCGCTATACATTTTTCAGCAAGCGCGACTGAGTGCTCACCCAGGCCATCAATTCTTATCCCGGGAACATCTCATCCAAATTGGCAGCAAACGTCTTAACCGCCAGCCACTATCCTTCACATTTCAGTGATCTGCTATGCCTCCCATCCGGACGTAATCTTCCGCTTCAACTCAGA
Source organism: Armatimonadota bacterium (assembly GCA_016125185.1). Lineage (NCBI taxonomy): Bacteria > Bacillati > Armatimonadota > Armatimonadota bacterium. The sequence continues at coordinate 358,162 of WGMG01000004.1, forward strand.
CCGCTCAATATCTGACAAGAACGCCTTATCGGCGGCACCGATGCACAACGAATAGAGCATGTCGGTGCTGAGTTCGAATTCTTCGGCGCATCGGGCCCACTCGTCGGTCAGCGTTGTGTTGAAATAAGGCGGATCGTCGGAGTTGATCGAGACGGAGAGACCCTCGTCCAGCAGTCGCGGGAGCGAGTGCTCAGCCAGCGAAGGGAAGACGCCCAGGCACACATTGCTGGTGGGATTGACTTCGAGATGGACCTGCCGGTCGCGTAGGTCTCGCACCAGCGTTCCGTCCTCTAGGCATCGGACGCCGTGACCGATGCGGTCGGCGAGGGCGACGTCGAGGGCTTCGCGGATGGCGGTGGCACCGCCGGTCTCGCCCGCGTGGGCCGAACATTTGACGCCTGCTTCTTTGGCGGTGCGGAAAGCGGCGGCGTGTTTGGCGACGGGAGTTTTGCCTTCGTAGCCGGAAAGGCCGATGGCCACCACGCCCTTGTCCTTGCTATTGATGCACCATTGGGCGATCTGCTCGCCTTCCTCTTCGGCGAACTCGCGGACAATGTCGATGATGAGATTGACCTGGGCGGTCGGCACTTTTTTGAATCCACGCTGGAGAGCGTCGATCTGCTCGTCCCAAGGGATTCCGGCGTACCGCTTGATCGTCATGGCGGTGTAGTTGGCTTCGGTATAGAGGATGTTCTGGCTGGCTTGGCCGCGGGCGAACTCCTCGGCGATCAGTTCCAGATCATTGGGGGTGCGGATGCACTTCGAGGCGGCGACATAGACGTCGACGAAGTGAGGGAAATCGCGGAAAATGAACCATTCTCGAAGTCCGGCGACGTCTTTTGCCGGGAGGTCGACTCGGTTGCGCTCGGCGAGGCGAAGCAGGGTTTCCGGTTGGATCGAACCTTCCAAATGCACGTGCAATTCGACTTTGGGCAGGGGCTCGATTTCTTCGCGGAGCGACATAGAGAAAGTCTACTTCTTGAGTGAATGTCGGTGGGTTATTTCGTAGGGTCGGAACTTCGTTTGCGGTCGTAACGGTTCATCGTTTTGGCAGGCTTCGCCGGGTCGTCCCGATGCTCGGGACTCCTTGGACTTTTGCGGTTACGGGTTCTGACCCAGCCCTTCGAGCCGATTCTCGGCTCTTCGGACTGGGCTCGTGTCTTAAACTCTTTGTGATGGTCCTCCCGAGGACGCTCGGGTGGTGGAAGGTGAGCACGTCCTGGGCTATGTGTTTTGAACCCGCAACTTAGATATGAGGCCCCTTCCACCCAGTCGCCTTTCAAACCCGCAC